>NZ_JAPYKM010000001.1:0-403436 GCF_029623465.1 Pseudomonas sp. RIT-To-2
CGATGCCTGGCCGCGCTTCCGGCAGCAGCACGTGCCAGATGATGTGCCAGCGTCGGCAGCCCATGGCCTGGGCCGCTTCGATCAGGCCGTGGTCGACCTCGCGCAGGCTGACCTCGGCGATGCGTGCGAAGAATGGCGTGGCCGCGATGGTCAGGGGCACCACGGCAGCCCACACCCCATAGGTGGTACCGACGATCAGGCGGGTGAAGGGAATCAGCGCCACCATCAGAATCAGAAACGGAACCGAGCGGAACAGGTTGACGAAGCCGCCCAGCAGCCGGTTCAGCGTGGGTGCCTGGTAGATGCCGCCCTTGCCGCTGGTCACCAGGACAACCGCCAGGGGAATGCCCAGCAGCAGCGCGATCAACGATGACACGCCCACCATCAGCAGGGTGTCCAGGGTGCCTTGCAAGAGTCGTTCAGCCCACATAGCCCAGCACCTCCACACGGTCGGCCCACAAGGCCGCGCGTTCCACCAATTGTTCACGCCCCAGGGGCGAGTGCGCCACGGCAATCACCAGTTGCCCCAAGGCCCTGCCCTGAATGCGCTCCACGCCACCCTGCAGCAGGCTTACCCGGCCACCCAGGCTGTGGAACAGGGCGGACAGGTCAGGTTCTTCGCCATCGGTACCGTTCAAGCGCAAGCTCAGTACCAGCGCCTCCGTAGGGGATGCTTGCTGTGGGTGCAGGCGCGCTTGCAGCTCGGCCGGCACCCCGTGCTGCAGCGGGGCCAGCAGGGTCTTGCTGACCTCATGTCGTGGGTCGCCGAACACCTGCCACACCGGGCCCTGTTCGACCACCTGGCCTTGCTCCAGCACAACCACGCGGTCACAGATATCGCGGATCACCGCCATTTCATGGGTGATGAGAATGACGGTCAGGCCCAGGCGCCGGTTGATGTCGCGCAACAGCGCCAGGATCGACTCGGTGGTTTCCGGGTCCAGTGCGGAAGTCGCCTCGTCGCACAGCAGAATCTGCGGGTCGTGCACCAGTGCCCGGGCAATGCCCACCCGCTGTTTCTGCCCGCCGGACAACTGCGCCGGGTAGACATGGTGCTTGTCGGCCAGGCCCACCAGGTCGAGCAATTCGGTGACCTTGCGGTGCCGTGCGCCCTGTTCCACGCCGGCTACCCTCAACGGCAGTTCGACGTTCTGCCACACGGTCTTGGCTGACATCAGGTTGAAATGCTGGAAGATCATGCCGATGCGTCGGCGCAGTTGCACCAGGCGGTCTTCGTCGAATTCGCCGATGTCCACCTGGTCGATCAGCACTCGGCCGCTGCTGGGTTGCTCCAGGCGGTTGATGGTGCGGATCAGCGAAGACTTGCCAGCACCGCTGCGGCCGATGATGCCGAAAATCTCGCCCCGCTGGACGCTCAGGTCAATGCCGTGCAGGGCCTGCACGGGCCCCTCCTGGCCCTGGTAGGTCTTGCCCACGCCAATGAAGCGCACGTGGGCGTTGGCCAGTTCCGGGTGAAGCTCGGTGCGCTCGGCGCTGGCCGGGCGCTTGGGCGTACTGTCAGGCAGGCGCTGGGCTTGGCTCATGGTCAACTCCCCCAGCCGGTCTGGTAGAGCTTGCCGTAGGTCTTGTCCAGGGCCGCACGCACCACGGGCGAGTGCTGGTAGATATCAATGAACCTGGCCAGGCGCGGGTCATTCTTGCTCTTGGGCTGAATCACGAACTGGATGACGTATTCGGGGTGGTCGACGCCGTCGAACAGCAACGCCGACTCGGCGTCGAAGGTCTTGGCCAGGCGGATGTAGGCGGGGTAGCCCTGCACCAGGTCGGCGTCATCGTAGGCACGCACCAGTTGCACGGCTTCCACCTGCAGCAGTTTCAGGTGCTTGGGGTTGGCGGTGATATCGTCTTCGGTGGCCTTGTAGCCTACCCCTGGCTTGAGGGTGATCAGCCCGGCCTTGGCCAGCAATTGCAGGCCACGGCCGCTGTTGATGGGGTCGTTGGCGATGGCCACGGTGGCACCGTCAGGCAGCTCGGCGAAGCTTTTGTACTTTTTCGAGTAGAGGCCCACGTTGTTGATGATGCCCGGGGCGTAGGGCACCAGGTCGAAACCGGCGGCCGCCTTGGCGTTTTCCAGGAAGGGAATGTGCTGGAAGTAGTTCACGTCGATGTCGCCGGCGGCGAGGCTGACGTTGGGGGCGATCCAGTCGGTGAACTCCACCAACTGGACTTTCAGGCCCTGTTTGTCTGCTTCGGACACCGCGGCTTCCAGGGGAATGGCGAAGGCGGCGGTGGTGCCGACTTTCAGCGGCGCGTCGGCGGCCTGGGCCAGGCCGGTGGCCAAGCCCAGGGTGAGCAGTAAGGTGGCGATCTTTTTCATGCTGTTCGTTCCAATGCGATACGGTTTGGCCTGGTTGCGTGTGGGGCCAGGCAGTGCGCGATACCCGGCATACCGCGGCGTTGCGTTCCTGCGCCCGGATCAGGCGGTCAGGTGTCTGAATTCGTTGGCGATGTGGCGCTGGGGTAGCCGTGCGCCTTGCTCGAACAGCTTCTGGCGCAGTGGCCCTTCGGCGTACTCGGTCTTGTAGCGCCCACGGCGTTGCAGCTCCGGCACCACCAGGTCGATGAAGTCCACATAGCTTTCCGGGGTCACGGTGCGCGCCAGGTTGAAGCCGTCCAGGCCGGTCTCGTCGAGCCAGGCGATCAGTTCGTCCGCCACCTGTTGCGGCGAGCCCACCAGAGTGATGTAGCGCCCGCCCAGAGCGTGCTGGTCGAGCAGCTTGCGGCGGGTCCAGTCGTTGTTCTGCAAGTGCTTGGTGGCTGACTGAATGGCGTTGCTCTTCACGTACTGAATGGGCTCGTCCAGCTCGTATTGGGCGAAGTCGATGGCTGTGGAACTGGCGAAATGCGCGACACCAGCTTCGGCACTGGCGTATTCGAGGTACTCGGCATGCTTGGCGCGAGCCGCTTCTTCGGTGGCCGCGACGATCACCGTCAGGCCCATGAACACCTTCACGTCGTCGGCCTGGCGCCCGGCGGCCACAGCACTGGCGCGTACCTTGTCGACTTGGGCGCGAGTGCTGGCCTTGTTCTGGCCACTGATGAACACGCACTCGGCATGGCGCCCGGCGAACAGCAGGCCGCGGTCCGACGCACCGGCCTGGAACAGCACGGGTGTGCGCTGTGGCGAAGGCTCGCACAGGTGGTACCCCTCCACCTGGTAGAACTCGCCCTGGTGGCGAACCTTGTGCACCTTGCCCGGCTCTGCGTACACCCGCCGAGCCGGGTCGTTGGCCACCGCATCGTCGGCCCAACTGCCTTCCCACAGCTTGTACAGCACTTGCAGGTACTCGTCGGCCTGGTCGTAGCGGCGGTCGTGCTCCACCTGCTCGCTCAGGCCCATGGCCTTGGCGGCGCTGTCCAGGTAGCCGGTAACGATATTCCAGCCCACCCGGCCGCGGCTCAGGTGGTCCAGGGTCGACATGCGTCGGGCAAACAGATAGGGCGGTTCATAGGTGAGGTTGGCGGTCAGGCCGAACCCCAGGTTCCTTGTCACCGCGGCCATGGCCGAGACCAGCAGCAGCGGGTCGTTGACCGGCAACTGAATGGACTCGCGCAACGGCACGTCGATGCTGTTCTGGTAGACGTCGTACACACCGACGATATCGGCGATGAACAGGCCGTCGAACAGGCCTCGTTCCAGGGTCTGGGCCAGCTCGGTCCAGTACTCGAGGGTCTTGTACTGGGTGGAGGTGTCCCGCGGGTGGGTCCAGAGGCCGTGGTTGATGTGCCCGACGCAGTTCATGTTGAAGGCATTGAGCAGGATTTTCTTCGCGGTCATCAGATGGTCCCCCGCAGCGGCGGCTTCTCGTCGTTGAGGTAATAGTTGCCGATGGCGTGGTACTTCCAGCGCACCGGGTCGTGCAGGGTGTGCACCCGGGCATTGCGCCAGTGGCGGTCCAGGCCATGTTCGGCGAGGGTGGCCTGGCTGCCGGCCAGCTCGAACAAGGTGGAACCGGCGGCCAGCGAAATCTCGGTGTTGATGGCGCGGGCCTCGGCCACGGCGATGGAGGCGGCCGCCACGCTGTCGGCGGTGCTCTGGGCCTGGGCGCGGTCCAGGTACTCGCCGGCACGCTCCAGCAGGGCTTCAGCGGCGTGCAGGCGGATGGCCAGGTGGCCGATGGTCTTCAGGCTCAACGGATCGTCCACGGCTTTCTCGATGCCGGAGTCGATCCACGGCCGGGTGCGGGTGCGCACGAAGTGCAAGGCGTCCTCGTAGGCCGCCCGGGCGATGCCGGTGTCGATGGCGGCATGGAGTATCTGCGCCAGCGGGCCTACCGGGGTCGGGCGTTCGAAGGCGGTCTGGAAGGGAACCACGTCGCGGGCCTCCACGTAGACATTGTCGAACACCACTGAACCGCTGCCCGTGGTGCGCTGGCCGAAGCCACTCCAGTCGTCGATCACTTCCAGGCCCGCGCTGGCCCGGGGCACGAAGGCCAACTGCTGCACACCTTGCTCGTCCACCACCGAGGTGGGGATGCGCTGGGCATACAGGGCGCCGGTGGCGTAGAACTTGCGGCCGTTGATGCGGTAGCCATCGCCGTCACGGCTCAGGCGGGTGGTGCGGTCGTGGGCAGTCCTGGTGCCCAGTTCCGCCAGGGCATTGCCGAAACGCTGCCCGGCCAGCACCTCGGCGTACAGGCGCTGCTGCTGTTCAGGGCTGCCGTTGGCCCGCAGCACTTCCAGGGCGTAATAGTGATTTTGCGGGATCTGCCCCAGCGAGGCATCGGCCTGAGCAATCAGGGCTACGACCTGGGCCAGGGTGACGTTGGACACCCCAGCGCCGCCAAAGGCTTTCGGCACGCTGATGCCCCATAGCCCCGAGCGGCTGAACAGCGCCAGTTCGTCGTGGGGCAGGCGCCGCTCGCGGTCGCGCGCAATGCTGTCCTGGCGCAGCGTTTGAGCCAGCGCGCGGGCCACGTCCAAGGCTTGGGCATCGGACTGGATAAGGGCCACCGGCCCCAGGTTGGGGGTGAATGCGTTCATTGCGTTCTCCAGTGGTCTGGTCAAATCCAGGAATGGCGTGCAGGGCGGCTGCCGTTCAGGTGGTAGGCGCCCACCGCGTGGTATTTCCAGCGCACCGGGTCGTGCAGGGTGTGCACCCGGGCGTTACGCCAATGGCGGTCGAGGTTGAATTCGGCAAGGGTGGCGCGGCTGCCGGCCAGTTCCAGCAGCTTCTCGCTGGCCAGCAGGGCGATTTCGGTGGTCAGCACCTTGGCCTCGGCCACGGCAATGGAGGCAACGGCGGCAGCGTCGGCGTCGATGACCCCGGTGCTGATCCGGTCCAGCACCTGCCCGGCTTTGCGCAGCAGGGCCTGGGCGGCGTGCAGTTCGAGCTTGAGGCGGCCGATGTCGGCGATCACGTACAGGTCGTCGCTGGCACGTTCCACGTTGGCGTCGACCCAGGGGCGCGCGCGCTCGCGGACGAAGGCGATGGCATCGTCGATGGCGCCTTCGGCAATGCCTGCGTCGATGGCGGCCTGGATCAATTGCGACACGGCGCCCTGCAGGGTCGGGGTGTCAGCGGCGCGCCAGCTTTGCACAACCAGTTCCGCGGCTACTGGCACGTTGTTCAGCAACACCGTGCCACTGGCGGTAGTGCGCTGGCCGAAACCAGACCAATCGTCGACGATGCGCAACCCAGCGGTGCCACGCGGCACGAACGCCAGCACTTGGCGGCCGTCGTCGTCCAAGGCTTTCACCGCCACCCAATGGGCGAACAGGGCGCCGGTGGAATAGAATTTCTGGCCGTTGATGACATAGCCGTCGCCCTGGCGGGTAATGCGCGCCTTGATTTCCAGGGTGTTGCGCGTGCCTTTTTCCGGGCCCGCGTTGCCGATGCGTGCCCCTTGCAGCACCGAACCGAACAGCTGCTGTTGCTGAGCTTCGGTGGCTACGCCCGCCAGCGTGTGCAGCAGGCCGAACTGGTTCTGCGGAATTTGCCCCAGCGCCGGGTCGGCAGCGGAGATGATGCGGAACACGTCGGCGATGGTGACGAATGAAAGTTGTGGCCCACCGAAGCGGCGGGGAATGGAAATACTGCCCAGGCCGCTGCGGCTGAATTGTTCGAGCTCGGCCCAAGGCAGCTGCCGCTCACGGTCGCGGGTGGCGGCGCCGGTTCGGGCAAGGGCGGCCAGTTCATGGGCGGCCGCCAGGGCCTCGGCGTCGCTGCCCAGCACGTGGGCGGGCAGCAGCGGTGGAGGGGTGTCCAGATCCGACTGGATATCGTTGTTGCTGACCATACCGTCCTCACGTCATGAATAGCGCCGCGTTGTCGCGGCGGAAAATGCGTTGGTCCGGTGGTCCGGTTCATATACCCTAATCGTGTATAAATTTTAAATATACTAACGTTTGGGAATATCAATAGAAGCTGAGTCGCGGTGCACGCGTACCTGCCTGGCGGGGGCCCAGCCAGACGGGTTGCCGACCCGATCGAGGACGCAATAGGTGGCTTCCTGGTAATCATCCAGCCCTGCTTCGCGGATCAGCGCCTTGGGAATTCGACCATTCACGGGCAGGCCGACCTGGCCCGGCAGCAGGGCTGGCAGGTCCAGGCGCAAGTCGCCCCAGCGCAGGGTCACGCGGTCCTCGGCGGTCATGTTCAGCCAGGGTTCGATGGTGAATGCCATGCCGCGCTTGATCCGGTTCAGGCACAGGCCTTCGTGCAGTACTCGCTCGGGCAGGTGCAGGGGGGCGAGGAACTGGTTCACCGGGTCGTGCGCCAATGGTGCGCCGGGGCACAGCAGTTTCACGGGCACGCACAGGCTGGGTGACTTCTGCGCGCGGTGGCCCACCCGCAGCACGCGGTAATGCAGGTGCGCTTCACCGTCCTCGATGAAGCTGGGTGGCAGCGGCAGGCGCAGTACCTGCCCGGCCATGGCCGAGCGGGCGCAGACAAAGGCATCGTTGCAGAACAGTTCGACCAGGTCGCCGTCGTTCATGGCGGGGTAGGGGGCGATGGTGGCGCTCAGGTGCCCGGCGGTGTGCACGCCTATGCCGTGGGGGCACTGGGGCAGGGTGGGCGGCGAGAGTTCAGATCCGTTGAACAGGCGCATGGCAAATCTCCTTCAAGGCATGGCGGCAAATGGGCCGCGGTCCTTGATAGGGGGTTGCTGGCGAGGGTTCAAGGTGGGAACGCTGCCGTCGCTCGAACTCAGACGCGTCCTACAGCAACGACGGGATGCTGCCGGGGGAGCTTGAGAGTCGCCTGTAGGAATGGGCAACGCTCGGGAACGGCCACCGCACCGGCTCGGGTACACCGAGGCCGCCGGTTCCCGAGCTGCGCCCGGTCCTGCAGGGAGTCCTGTTGCGCGATTGCATCAGCCCGCCAGGAACTTGCTGAGGAACTGCCGGGTACGCTCCTCCCTGGGGTTGGCGAACAACGCCTTGGCGTCACCCTGTTCGACGATCACGCCCTTGTCGAAGAACACCAGCCGGTTGGCCACGTCCCGGGCAAAGGCCATTTCGTGGGTGACGATGATCATGGTGCGCTTCTCCTCGGCCAGGCCGCGGATGGTCGCCAGCACTTCGCCCACCAGCTCCGGGTCCAGCGCCGAGGTCGGTTCGTCGAACAGAATCACCTGGGGCTCCATGGCCAGAGCGCGGGCGATGGCCACCCGTTGCTGCTGGCCACCGGACAGCTTGCGCGGGTAAGCGCCTTCCTTGCCCGCCAGCCCGACCTTGGCCAGCAGCTTGCGGCCCAGGGCCTCGGCTTGGGCGCGCGGGGTCTTCTTGACCACCACAGGGCCCTCAATCACGTTTTCCAGCGCCGTGCGGTGCGGGAACAGGTTGAAGTTCTGGAACACGAAGCCAACCTGCTGGCGCAGGCGGCGGATCAGGCCCTGCTGCTGGGCGACCTTGCTGCCGTCGATCTCGATGTCGCCCATGCGGATACGGCCGCTGTCCGGCGTTTCCAGCAGGTTCAGGCAGCGCAGGAAGGTGGTCTTGCCCGAGCCGCTTGGGCCGATGATGGCGACGACTTCGCCGGCCTCCACCCGCAGGTCGATCCCCTTGAGCACCGTGGTGCCGTTGAATTGCTTGGTCAGTTGTTCCACCACGATCATGGCGTCAGGACTCCTGGTCATGGCGGTTTACGCGTTCTTCGAGGCGGTTCTGCAGGATCGACAAGGCGCTGGCCAGCACCCAGTAGATCAAGGCAGCGGCCAAGTACATGGTGAACACTTCGAAGGTGCGGGCAGTAATCAGCTGAGCCTGGCGGAACAGTTCCGGCACCTGGATGGTGGCCGCGAGCGCGGTGTCCTTGACCAGGGAAATGAAACTGTTGCCCAGCGGCGGCAACGCGGTACGGGCGGCCTGGGGCAGGATTGCCCGGCGCATGGTCTGGCCGCGAGTCATGCCGATGCTGGCGGCTGCTTCCCACTGGCCGCGGTCTACCGAGCTGATCGCCGCGCGCAGGATTTCACAGACATAAGCAGCCATGTTCAGCGAAAAGCCGATCAGGGCGGCCGGCAGCGGGTCCAGTTCCACACCGATCTGCGGCAGGCCGTAGTAGATCACGAACAGTTGCACCAGCAACGGCGTGCCGCGGAAGAACGACACGTACACCCGGGAAATTCCCCGCAGCAGCATGAACCGCGACAAGCGCATCAGCGCCAGGCCGAAGCCCAGCAGCAAACCGAAGAACATGCCACCCAGGCTCAGGGCGACGGTGAAGTACGCGCCCTTGAGCAAAAAAGGCGCTGAATCCAGCGCCAGTTTCAGACTGTCTTCAATCATTTGGTGACATCAGCGTTGAAGTACTTCTGCGACAGCTTGGCCAGGGTGCCGTCGGCGCGCAGTTTGTCGATGGCCTTGTTGATGGCGGCCAGCAGTTCCGGCTCACCCTTGCGCAGGGTCACGCCGGCTTCCTGGCGGGAGAACGCCGGGCCCGACACGGCCAGGGTGTCGTTGGTCTTGCTGATCAGCTCGAAGGCGGCCAGGCGGTCGACCAGAATGGCGTCGATACGGCCCACGCGCAGGTCCTGGTACTTGGTAGGGTCATCGTCGTAGGTCTTGATGACGGCGCCGGGTACGTTTTCCTTCAACCACTGCTCGTAGTTGGTGCCCAGGCCCACGCCGACTTTCTTGCCGGTCAGGTCGTTGGCAGAAGCAATCTTGCCGGCGTCTTTCTTCTGGGTCAGGGCCTGGATGCCGGACACGGTGTAGGGTTCGGAGAAGTCATACTTCTTCTTGCGCTCTTCGGAGATGGTCACCTGGTTGATGGCCACGTCCAGGCGCTTGGAGTCGACGGCCGCGAGGATACCGTCCCACTTGGTCGGCTCCAGTTTGGCCTTCACACCCAGCTCCTTGGCCAGCGCCTGGGCGAACTCGACCTCGAAACCGCTCAGCTTGCCGCTTTCGTCGACGAAGCTGAAGGGTGGGTAGGTGCCTTCAAGGCCGACGCGAATCTCGCCGTTCTTCTTGATGGTATCGAGTTCATCGCCGGCCACGGCCTGGCCGATCAGTGCCGAGCCCATGACCAGGCCCATGCTGGCGATGAGGAGGTTGCGACGCAATGAAGAGAAAGTCATTTGATGCCCCATATGTTGTTTTGGCGGGAAGGCAAAAGCGTCCTGGCGATTGCTGCGGCGAGATTATCGCCGCGTCTATTTATGGCTGAAAATACTAAAAAAATCACAAGTATTACTTTTTGCTATATCAATTGTTCCATACGCTTGGGTAAGCGAACAACGCCGGGGCACCGCCCGTGTGCAGGAAAATCACTGGGCCGTCGTCCAG
Organism: Pseudomonas sp. RIT-To-2; assembly: GCF_029623465.1. Lineage (NCBI taxonomy): Bacteria > Pseudomonadati > Pseudomonadota > Gammaproteobacteria > Pseudomonadales > Pseudomonadaceae > Pseudomonas > Pseudomonas sp. RIT-To-2. The sequence continues at coordinate 9,757 of NZ_JAPYKM010000001.1, forward strand.
GCGCTGGCGGCCGATGCCATCGAGCAAACCGGCCATGGCCTTGCCTGTATAGACTGGGTCCAGCAGCAGGCCCTCCTGATTGGCCACCAACTTGATGGCCGCGAGCGTACCGGCGTTGGGTTCACCATAGCGCGGGCCGAAGAACTCATCCCACAACTGCACCTTGAAACTGTCCGGCAGCGGCACGTTGAGCAACTGCGCGGTGCGCTCGGCCAGGCCTTGTACCTTGGGGCGCTGGGCTTCATCTGTGCGCGACACGGTGACGCCGATCACCGGAAGGTCGGGCAGCGACTCGCTGAGCCCAAGGGCCAGGCCGCTGTGGGTGCCAGCGCTCCCGGAGGCCAGCACCACGGCGGCGAAGTCCAGCCCGCTGGCCTTGATCTGCTCGGCCAGCTCCAGGCCCGCGCGCACGTAACCCAGGGCGCCCAGGGCATTGGAGCCCCCGATGGGCACCAGGTACGGCTTGCGGCCGCTGGCGATCAGGCGCTGGGCCAGGGCTTGCAGTTGTTCATCGGCATTGTCGAGGTTCTCCACCTGTTCGACCTTGGCGTCGAACAGGTCCAGCAGCAGGCGGTTGCCGTTGCCCAGGTAGCTGCTGTCGTCAGTGGCGATGGGGTTCTCCAGCAAGGCGACGCAGCCCAGGCCCAGTTTGGCCGCGATGGCTGCCGTCTGTCGCACGTGGTTGGACTGGATGGCGCCAGCGGTGATCAGGGTGTCGGCGCCTTGGGCCAGGGCGTCGGCGGCCAGGTATTCGAGCTTGCGCAGCTTGTTGCCACCCATGGCCAGGGGGGTCAGGTCGTCACGCTTGACGTAGATATCGCGGCCTACCCATTGGGACAGTCGCTCGAGCTTTTCCAGCGCGGTAGGGGCGCCGAGCAGTTCGAGGCGGGGAAAACGGGCGAGCGATTGCGTGATCATGGGGATTCCGGCAGTGGTGGGAAAGGGGACTATAGGCAGGCGCCGTGCCTGCGGCAAGCCTGGCACGGTGGGCTGCGTGGAACGCAGCCCTGCGCATATGTTCAGATGTTCACCGCCGCGCAGAATCCGTTCTTTTTGCGGTGCGACAATCTACCGTAGAGTGGGCGCCGATCAGGCGGCCATATCAGGAGAACCCAACGTGAGCGACAAACCCCAAGGGGCCAACGGCCATTGGCAATTGCAGTCCATCGTCGGCCAGTTGCGCGGCGCGCGCGAGCAGTGGCGCAGTGCGAACGGGCGCAGCAGTGGTGAGCAGGGCGGGCGGCAGCTGCCTTCGCGCGAAGCGGTACGCGGCATTCTCGAACACCTGTGTGGTGCGCTGTTTCCCATGCGCCTCGGCCCGGTGGACCTGCGCGAGGAGAGCGAGGACTTCTACGTTGGCCATACCCTGGATGCCGCGCTCAATGCGCTGCTGGTGCAAGCGCGCCTGGAACTGCGCTACGCCGCCCGCCACCAGCAACGCCAGGAAGACGTGGATGCCCACGCCCTGCAACTGATCCAGGGGTTTGCCGCGGCGCTGCCACAGTTGCGCAGCTTGCTCGATACCGATGTGCTGGCCGCCTACCACGGCGACCCGGCGGCGCGCAGCGTCGACGAGGTGCTGCTGTGCTACCCCGGTATTCTGGCGATCATCCACCACCGGCTGGCGCACCACCTGTACCGCGCCGGCCTGCCGTTGCTTGCGCGCATCAGCTCGGAGCTGGCGCATTCGGCCACGGGTATCGACATTCACCCGGGCGCGCAGATAGGCCCCAGCTTCTTCATCGACCATGGTACCGGCGTGGTGATCGGCGAAACGGCGATCATCGGCGAGCGCGTGCGCATCTACCAGGCTGTGACCCTGGGCGCCAAGCGCTTTCCCGCGGATGAGTCGGGCAACCTGCAGAAAGGCCACCCGCGCCACCCGATCGTCGAGGACGACGTGGTGATCTACGCAGGGGCTACCATTCTGGGGCGCATCACCATCGGCAAGGGGTCGACCATCGGCGGCAACGTCTGGCTGACCCGCAACGTACCCGCGGGCAGCAACGTGACCCAGGCCAACCTGCAGCACGATGACGGCACCCAGAAGTAGCGCCGCAACCCGGGCGCTGATTTGGTAGGGGAACGGTTGTGTGGTTAAATTGAACGGCTGTTCAATTTAAAAGATGTTCGCGATTCGCGTTCTACAGGAGGTCAACCCTTGCTGAAAACGCTCTATTCAGCCCATTCCCCGTCCATCGAGGTGCACTGCAAATGAGTGCCTCGTCTTCTCCCGCCAGCGGCAATGTCCGCATGAACCCACCGGTGTTCTACTTCGCCGCCAGCTTCATCCTGCTGTTCGGCATCGTCGTCATCGCTTTCCCGCAACAAGCCGGGGCCTGGCTTACCGCCGCGCAAGCCTGGGCCGCCAACACCGTTGGCTGGTACTACATGCTGGCCATGACCCTGTATCTGGTCTTCGTGGTGGTCACCGCCTTGTCTGGCTACGGCAAGATCAAGCTCGGTGCCGACCACGACGAGCCCGAGTTCAGTTACCTGTCATGGGCCGGCATGCTGTTCGCCGCCGGCATCAGCATCACCCTGTTTTTCTTCTGCGTCTCTGAACCCCTCACCCACATGCTTACCCCGCCGCAAGGCCAGGGCGGCACCGAGGCGGCCGCGCGCCAGGCCATGCAGTTGCTGTTCCTGCATTGGGGCCTGCACGGTTGGGGCGTGTTCGCCTTCGTCGGCATGGCGCTGGCGTATTTCGCCTATCGCCATAACTTGCCGCTGGCCTTGCGTTCGGCCCTGTACCCGCTGATCGGCAAACGCATCAACGGCCCCATCGGCTACGCGGTGGACGGCTTCGGCATCATCGCCACGGTATTCGGCCTTGGTGCCGACATGGGTTTCGGCGTGCTGCACCTCAATGCCGGCCTGGACTACCTGTTCGGCGTTGCCCACAGCCAGTGGGTGCAGGTGATCCTCATCACCCTGATGATGGGCGCGGCGATCATCGTCGCAGTCTCGGGTGTGGACAAGGGCGTGCGGGTAATGTCCGATATCAACATGCTGCTGGCCTGTGCCCTGCTGTTGTTCGTGCTGTTCGCCGGGCCTACCCAGCACCTGCTCACCACGCTGATCCAGAACGTCGGCGACTACCTGGGCGCACTGCCGTCCAAGAGTTTCGACGTATACGCCTACGACAAACCCAGTGACTGGCTGGGTAATTGGACGGTGTTCTACTGGGCCTGGTGGATTGCCTGGGCACCGTTCGTGGGCTTGTTCATCGCCCGCATCTCCCGTGGCCGTACCATCCGCGAATTCGTCTTCGGTGTACTGCTGATTCCGCTGGGTTTCACCCTGGCGTGGATGTCGATCTTCGGCAACAGCGCCATCGACATGGTGCTGCACCACGGCATGACGGAACTGGGCCAGTCGGCCCTGGCCGACCCCGCCAAGACGCTGTACCTGTTACTGGAAACCTACCCCTGGAGCCGCACGGTGATCGCCGTCACGGTGTTCATCAGCTTCGTGTTCTTCGTCACCTCGGCCGACTCCGGCACCGTGGTGCTGTCGACGCTGTCTGCCCGTGGCGGCAACGCCGACGAAGACGGGCCAAAATGGCTTCGGGTGTTCTGGGGCGTGATGACCGCGCTGGTCACCAGCGGGCTGTTGTTCGCAGGCAGCATCGACTCGCTGAAATCGGCAGTGGTGCTGACCTCCCTGCCGTTCTCGCTGATCCTGCTGGCGATGATGTGGGGCCTGCACAAGGCGTTTTACCTGGAGTCCCAGCGCAAGATCGCGCAGATGTACTCCCTGGCCCCGGTCGCCACCAACGCCCGTCGCGGCCGCGGCGGCTGGCGCCAGCGCCTGAGCCAGGCCGTGCACTTTCCGTCGCGCGACGAGGTGTACCGCTTCATGGACACCCTCGTGCGCCCGGCCATCGAAGAAGTGTCGGCGGTGTTCACCGAGAAAGGCCTGAAGGTGGTGACGCAGGAAGACCTCAGCCACGACCAGGTCAGCCTGGAAATCGGCCATGGCGAAGAACGCCCGTTCATCTACCAGGTGCTGATGCGCGGCTACTTCACCCCCTCGTTCGCCCGCGGTGGCATGGGCACGAAGGAACTGAAGAACCGCCGCTACTACCGCGCCGAGGTGCACCTGGCCGAAGGCAGCCAGGACTACGACCTGGTGGGGTACAGCAAGGAACAGGTGATCAACGACATCCTGGACCAGTACGAGCGGCACATGCAGTTCCTGCACATGGTTCGTTGAGGTCGGGAATCGATTGACCTGGGCGCGCGCGGCCGACACTTGCAGCGAATCTGGCCGCGCCCCAGGCACCATGCACCGGGCGCCGGAGTCAGGCGCTTTCTCGCTCGATCAACCGGCATTGCAGCAGGTTCAGACGCTCCACTGGCGCTTCCCCCAGGCTCTCCAGCACCCGGGTGGCCGCCAGCACACCGATTTCCAGCGCGGGCGGTTTGATGGTGGTGAGGCTGGGCATGAGCATTTCGGCAAAGGGGTAGTCGCCGAAACCTACCACCGCGCAGTCCTGGGGAATCCTGAGCCCCGCGCGCTGGCCGGCCAGCAGGCCACCGGCCGCCAGGTTGTCGTTGGCGAAGATGATCGCCTGGGGCGGCTTCGCGCTGGCCATCAGCGCCTGCATGGCCTGCTTGCCGGCCTCGAAGGGCGCCAGGTCTGCCTGCGGGGCGAACACCTGCGGTTCGAGCCCCAGTTCGTTCATGGTCGCGGCATAGCCGTCACGCCGTTCCAGGGCGCTGAAGTCCCCGGCCGCGCTGTTTTGCACGAAGGCGATGCGCTGGTAGCCCTTGCCATGCAGGTAGCGGGTAGCCGTGACGCCTACCTGGTGGTGAGAGAAACCAATCTGCACCGGGCTGCGCTCAGGCCGGTAGTCCCAGGTCTCGATCAACGGGATGTCCGCTTCGGCAATCATCTTTTCCGTCGCCGCACTGTGGAAATGGCTGGTGAGCACCAGTGCCGCCGGTGCCCAGCCAAGGAAGGCGCGCACTGCGCTCTCTTCCTGTTCCTCGGAAAAATAGCTCGATGCCAACAGTACCTGGTAGCCATGGCGGCTGAGGGTATCGCTGAAGCCCTGGATGGTGTTGGCGAAGATCGGCCCTGAGATGTTGGGTATCACCATGCCGACGATCTTGCCCCGCGCCGACGCCAGCCCGCCCGCTACCAGGTTGGGCACATAACCCAGTTCCGCCACCGCCGCGGCAATGCGTTCGCGGCGCTCGGGCGACACCTGCTCCGGCTGGTTGAAGTAGCGCGACACGGTGATGGCCGAGACCCCGGCGTGGCGGGCCACGGTATCCAGGGTGACGCGGCCGGCGCCACGGCGTTTGCGCTTGTCATCGGTCATGGGCAGCTCATAAAACCTAAAAGAATATAAAAGTAATTTTTCAGTATTGGACGGTCTATTCACCCATTGCTGATACTGACGATGTTAGCGCTAACAAAGTGCTTTGTCTGCTACTCGCTCGAGCGAATGCCCAAGACACCTTTTCTGCGAACAACGACAGACGCAGTGGCCGTAGAGCCACGGCCAGGGCACAACCTTCGAGCAGGGCATCCGACATGTACAACCGATTTGGGGATCGTTTCAAGACCACCGCGCTGGTTCAGGCCTTTGGCTGGACCCTGGCCGCCTGCGCGGCCATGCCACTGGGCGCGGTACAGGCAGCGGATGCCACCACCACGGCTGACAGCAGCGCCGAGCCGGTGCTCAAGTCGGTCACCGTGACCGCCACCCGCCGCGAAGAGTCGTTGCAGAAAGTGCCCGTGGCTGTGACCGTGTTGGACGGCGAACAGCTGGGCCGCGAGAACCGTACCAATATTGAAAGCATCGTCCAGCAGATCCCCACCGTGAACTTCCGCACCGGCGCCTCGAACAAGGACACCTCGCTGTTCATTCGTGGCGTGGGCACCATTTCCACGTCGCCGGGCGTCGAACCCACCGTGGCCACCGTGGTCGATGGCGTAGTCTACGGCCGCCCCGGCATGGCCACCCTCGACCTGCTGGACCTGGAACGCATCGAAGTGCTGCGCGGCCCCCAGGGCACCCTGTTCGGCAAGAATGCCTCGGCAGGCGTGCTCAACATCACCACCAAGGCGCCTACCGACGAGACCCACGGCTATGTGGAGCAGTCCTACTACCAGGGCAACGAAAGCCGGACCCGCTTCGGCATCGGCGGCACGCTGATCCCCGGCACGCTCAAGGGCAACCTCACCACCCTGGTCAGCAGCTACGACGGTAACGTCGACAACAAGGCCAACGGCCAGGAAGTGAACGGCTATAACCGCAAGGGCGTGCGCGGCAAGCTGGAGTTCACCCCCAATGACGACGTCAAGCTGACCCTGTCGGCCGACTACATGAACTCGGGCAGCGATGCGCCCAACGGCGTGGTCAGCAGCACCAGCAGCACCGCCTTCGCCAATGCCCTGTCGCCGGTCAACGCCACCTCGCACAACCGTGACATCAACAGCGATTACCGCACCCATGTCGATGACATCAACAAGGGCCTGTCGGCGCAACTGGACTGGAACCTGGGCGACTACACCCTGACCTCCATCACCGCCTGGCGCGGCTGGAACAACGACCAGTGGCAGGATGCCGACCGCCTGTCCACCGTCAGCACCGCGTTCCCGGGCATCGAAGACAAGGGCACCCTGGACTACGACCAGTACAGCCAGGAAATCCGCCTGGCTTCGCCCAAGGGCGAGTTCATGGAATATGTGGGCGGCCTGTACTACATGCACGCCAAGGACAAGGAAACCTACGGGCGTACGCTGATCACGCCGACCGCCACCAACAACGGCCTGGCCAACTACAGCACCACCAGCGACAGCTATGCGATCTTCGGTGAGAACACCTTCAACTTCACCCCGTCGTTCCGCGGCATCGCCGGCTTGCGCTGGACCCACGACGAACTGAAATACGATCACGACCGCGTGTCCTCCTCGGCAGTGGCCGTGAACGGTATCAACCCCAGCACCAGCAGCTCCGGCGACACCAACGCCGAAGGCTGGTCGGGCCGCCTGGGCTTTCAGTATGACCTGAGCGACAACGTGACCAGCTACGTCACCTATTCGCGCGGCTACAAGGGCCCGGCCTACAACGTATTCTTCAACATGCAGCCGCGTGACACCCAGGCGCTCAAGCCGGAGACCTCCAACACCTGGGAAGTGGGCCTGAAGGCCACCAGCTGGAACAACCGCCTGACCACCAACCTGGCCGTGTTCCACAGCGACTATGACAACTACCAGGCCAACTTCTACGACACCGTGGCCGGCCAGGTGGTGACCCGTTTGATCAACGCCGGTACCGTCAGCACCGAAGGTGTGGAGGGCGACTGGGCCTTGCAAGCCACGCGCAACCTGAAACTGTCCGGTGCCTTCGCCTACACCCATGCACGCATCGACCAGTTCAGCTGCCCGGCCGGCGCCGCCGCATCCTGCGACGTCAACGGCAAGACCCTGCCGTTCAGCCCGGACTGGAAGACCTACGTGCGCGCCGATTACGACATCCCGCTGGACAACGGCATGGATATCGAGCTGGGCACCGACTACAACTGGCAGAGCGAAGTGCAATACGACATCAGCCAGAACCCCGACACCAAGCAGGGCGCCTATGGCATCTGGAACGCCAGCGTCGCCCTGGCCGACTACAACAGCGGCTGGCGCGTATCGCTGGAGGGCAAGAACCTGCTCGACAAGTCTTACTCGCCACTGCTGGCCAGCGGCACGGGTTACGTCTACCGCGCTGTACCGCGCGATGACCAACGTTACTTCGGCATTCAAGTACGCAAGGACTTCTAAAGCATGAGCCAGGCACCACGACAACTGAAACTGGGCGCGTTCCTGATGGCCACCGGGCACCACGTGGCGGCCTGGCGGCATCCTGACGTACCGGCCAATGCGGGCCTTGATTTCAAGCACTACAAGCACTTGGCCCAGGTGGCGGAGCGGGCACGGTTCGACACCCTGTTCGTGGCCGACAGCGTGGCGGCGGCCACCGGCGATATCGCCAGCCGCATGGCCCGCTCCGATCACTTCGAGCCGCTGACCCTGCTGTCGGCATTGAGCGCGGTGACCGAGCACATCGGCCTGATCAGCACGGTGACCACCAGCTACAACGAGCCCTACCACGTGGCGCGCAAGTTCGCTTCGCTGGACCACCTGTCGGGCGGGCGAGCGGGTTGGAACCTGGTGACTTCCGATGCCGCCGCCGAGGCGCAGAATTTCGGCCGTGACGAACACATCGGCCATGCCGAGCGTTACAGCCGTGCGCGGGAATTCCACCAGGTGGTCACTGGCCTGTGGGACAGCTGGGCTGATGACGCTTTCACCCGCGACAAGGCCAGCGGCCAATACTACGACGCCGCCAAGTTGCACGTGCTCAACCACAGCGGCGAACATTTCAAGGTCAAGGGGCCGCTCAACGTCGCCCGTTCCCCGCAAGGGCGGCCAGTGATCGTGCAGGCCGGCTCTTCGGAAACCGGTCGCGAGCTGGCGGCGCAAACCGCCGAAGTGGTCTTTACTGCCCAGACTTCGCTGGCCAATGCCCAAGCCTTCTACAGCGACCTCAAGGGGCGGTTGGCCAAGTTCGGCCGCACGCCTGACTCGTTGAAGATCATGCCAGGCGTATTTGTGGTCGTCGGTGAAACCGAAGTCTTGGCGCGGGAGAAATTCGAAGCGTTTCAGGCTTTGGTCGAACCCGAAGTCGGCGTGGCGTTGTTAGGGCGTATGCTCGGTAACTTCGACCTGTCTGGCTACCCGCTTGACGGCCCGTTGCCCGAATTGCCGCTGACCGACAGTGGCCAGCAAAGCCGGCAGAAACTGCTGACCGAGCTGGCCGGCCGCGAGAACCTGAGCCTGGCCGAGCTGGGCCGCAAGATCGCCGGTGGCCGCGGGCATTACAGCCTGATCGGAACCCCGGTGCAGATCGCCGATCAGTTGCAGGAGTGGTTCGAACAAGGCGCGGCGGATGGTTTCAACGTGCTGGTGCCACATTTGCCGGGCGGGCTGGAGGATTTTGCCGATCATGTAGTGCCCGAGCTGCAACGCCGCGGGCTGTTCAGAACCGAATACGAAGGCACCACGTTGCGCGAGAACCTTGGCCTGGAAAAACCTGCCAATCAGTTTGTGTGAGCGTTGCCCCGGCCCCCACAAGTGCCTTATCGAAAAAGAGAGGAATCGATGACTTACCTTGCTGCCCAGGACCGCTACGAGTCCATTCCCTACCGCCGCGTCGGCCGCAGCGGCCTGGTGCTGCCGGCCCTGTCCCTGGGCCTGTGGCACAACTTCGGCGACAGCACCCCCATCGACACCCAGCGCGCGCTGCTGCGCACCGCGTTCGACCTGGGCATCAACCACTTCGACCTGGCCAACAACTACGGCCCGCCCTACGGCAGCGCCGAGATCAACTTCGGCCGCCTGCTGCGTGAAGACTTCAAGCAGTACCGCGACGAACTGATCATCTCCAGCAAAGCCGGCTGGGACATGTGGCCAGGCCCATACGGGCAGGGCGGCGGCTCGCGCAAATACATCCTGGCCAGCCTCGACCAGAGCCTGCAGCGCCTGGGCGTCGACTATGTGGATATCTTCTACTCGCACCGCTTCGACCCCGACACCCCGCTGGAAGAAACCGCGGGCGCGCTGGCCACTGCCGTGCAACAGGGCAAGGCGCTGTACATCGGCATTTCCTCGTATTCCGGGGTCAAGACCCGCGAAATCGCCAAGCTGTTGCAGGAATGGAAAGTGCCACTGCTGATCCACCAGCCGGCCTACAACCTGCTCAACCGCTGGGTGGAGAAGGACCTGCTGGACGTCACCGAAGACCTGGGCGCCGGTGTCATCGCCTTCACTCCGCTGGCCCAAGGCTTGCTGACCGACAAATACCTCAACGGCGTGCCGAAAGACGCCCGGGTGAACAAGCCCGGCGGTGGTTCGCTGCTGCAATCGCACCTTTCGGAAAGCAACCTGGCGCACATCCGCTCGCTCAACGAAATTGCCCAGCAGCGCGGCCAGAGCCTGGCGCAACTGGCGTTGGCGTGGACCCTGCGCGACCCGCGTGTGACCTCGGCCCTGATCGGTGCCAGCCGCCCCGAGCAGATCATCGAGAACGTCGGCGCCTTGAAAAACCTGTCGTTCACCCAGGAAGAACTGGCGGCCATCGACCGCTTCGCCGTCGAAGGCGGCATCAACCTGTGGGAAAAGCCATCGCTGGCTGAGTGACCTTTCCAAGCCGGGGAATTTTTCGTTCCCCGGCCCTGCCTTGCGAGATTCCAGATGAAACCACTAGCACGCCTGGCGGCCGGCCTGTCCCTGCTCGCCCTGACCTTCAACGCCCTGGCCGACCCGGCCGCGCTGCGCATCGGCTACCAGAAGGGCTCCATCGCCCTGGTGCTGGCCAAGGAACACGGCCTGCTGGAAAAGCAGTTCCCGCAAACCAACGTGCAGTGGATCGAATTCCCCGCTGGCCCGCAGATGCTGGAAGCGCTCAACGTGGGCGCCCTGGACGTAGGCTCCACCGGCGACATCCCGCCGCTGTTCGCCCAGGCGGCCGGTGCGGATCTGGTGTACATCGGCGCGGAACCTTCCAAGCCTGCCGCCGAAGTCATCCTGGTGAAAAACGACAGCCCGTTGCATAGCGTGGCCGAGCTGAAGGGCAAGAAAGTCGCCTTCCAGAAAGGCTCCAGCTCCCACAACCTGATCCTGCGCGCGCTGAACAAGGCCGGCCTGACCTACAAGGACATCCAGCCCATCTACCTCAGCCCCGCCGACGCCCGCGCCGCGTTCGAGCAAGGCAGCGTAGACGCCTGGGTGATCTGGGACCCGTACTCCTCGCTGGCGCTGAGCGAAGGCCACACCCGCAAGCTGGCCGACGGCACCGGCCTGGGCCTGTCCGGCCCGCTGTACACCGCACGGCGCCAGTACGCCGAGCAGAATGGCCCCTTCATTCACAGCCTGCTCGACGAACTCAGCCAGGCCGAAGCACTCACCCGCAGCCAGCGTGACGAGAGCATCAACGTGCTGGCCGGCAACATGAGCCTGCCCAAACCGGTAGTGGCGCAGTACATCGACAACCGCCCGCCATCGCCGATCTCGCCGATCGACGACACGATCATGGCGGCGCAGCAGGTGACGGCGGATCTGTTTTATCAGAACCGGTTGTTGCCCAAGCATGTGGATGTCAGCAGCGCTGTCTTGAAATAGGACCGCGTCGTCCCCTTCCCGAGCTTCGCCCGGTCCCACAGGATTGAACTGACCCCCAAAAGTTGGACACCCACATCCAACTTTTTGGGGTCAGTTCAAGATGGGTGTGCGCGCCCATGTGGGACCGGGCGAAGCTCGGGAAGCGGGCACCACAAATGTTGGGATTTTTCCCACGGTGTTATCGGAAGTGGCCGGGTAGTGATGCCTGGGGCATCGCCCTATAGTCCTCTGCGTTGCTGAGCATCAGCGACCGGGCGTGCAAGCCTGTCCAGAAACTTAGTCCCGTCATCGCACAGCAGGCAGTAGAATTGCCTGCTGTGTTCGTTATGGTGGCTATGTGTGGGAGACCTTCGGGTCTGCCGGCTCTGGACCGGTCTTGCACACCTGCGCATAGCTGCCACCTTAATCGCGTGCAAGCGAAGGTGGCTCTCAACTGTCCAGAGTATTTGCCATGACCAACCAAGACGCCTCACCCCCGATCTTCCTGATCAACCCCGACTGCCCCGACCTAGACCTCTTTGAATTCGCCACCCGCCGCTTCCAGGCCGTGCGCAATCTCATGGAATGCCTTTCCTGCATGAATTCATGCTCGATCGAGGGCAAGGACCTGAATGTGGTTGCCGACGTGGCCTGTCACCTGCTCCAGGAAGGGTGCGACGTACTGGAGCGTATGCATGGCTTGATTGGGGTTGAAAGGTAGCCGCACGCCGGCTCTGACTGATCGTGGGAGAGTAATCCTCATGGTCGTGAGGATTTTAGGTTTTCAGCAAGCAATTTGATTAAAAACCTCATGATCGTGAGGATTTTTCCTTGCATACCGGGAGGGCGAATCGCCTGAGGTGTCTCAGAACGGCGCATCACCCAGAATCGTCGCCCGCTGCATCACCCGCCGCGCTGGCCGGTAATCATCCACCGCGTAATGCTGCGTGCTGCGGTTGTCCCAGAACGCCACGTCGTTCTCCTGCCAGCGCCAGCGGACGAAGAACTCCGGGCGGGTGGCGTGGGCGAATAGCAACTTCAGGATGGCGTCGCTTTCCGCCGGCTCCAGCTCGTTGATGCGGGTGGTGAAGCCATCGCTGACGAACAAGGACTTGCGCCCGCTTACCGGGTGGGTGCGAATCACGGGGTGGCTGATCGGCGGGTTCTTGCGGCGGGCTTCTTCCCAGCGCGCCAGGTCTTGCGGGGTGCTGCCAAAGCGCTCCAGCGGGAAGGACTTGGTGAAGTCATGGGTAGCGGTCAGGCCGTCCAATAGCCGCTTCAATGGCTCGGAAAGCGCCTCGTAGGCCGCGATCCCGCTGGCCCACAGGGTATCGCCACCATACGGCGGAATCAGTTTGGCACTCAGTACCGCGCCCATGGCCGGGGTGGGCAGGAAGGTCACGTCGGTGTGCCAGATGGCGTTGTCGCGTACGTCTGTCACGGCGGTGTCCAGGATCAGCACTTCGGGCTGTTCCGGCACGTTGGGGTAAATGGGGTGAATGTGCAGGTCGCCGAACTGGGCGGCGAAACGCGCTTGCTGTTGGGGTGTGATCGGCTGGTCGCGGAAGAAGACCACGTGGTGCTTGAGCAGCGCCTGCTCGATGGCATCGCGGTGCTCGGCCGTGATCGGCTGGGCGATGTCGATGCCGCTGATGACGGCGCCAATGGCAGGGCTGATAGGGGTGATGGTCAGGCTCATGGCTATCTCGTTATTCAAGGTAAGCGGCGATCGATCAATGACTTTGGCCGTGCCAGGGCACCAGTTTGCGTTGCAGGGCGCGCAGGCCCATTTCCAGGGCGAAGGCGATGACGGCGATTACCAGGATGCCCAGGATCACCACGTCGGTGACCAGGAACTGCGCCGCTGACTGCACCATGAAACCCAGGCCGCTGGTGGCGGCGATCAGTTCGGCGGCCACCAGGGTCGACCAGCCCACGCCGAGGCCGATGCGCACCCCGGTGAGGATATCGGGCAGGGCGCTGGGCAGGATCACGTGGCGGATCAATTGCGCACGGGTGGCGCCCAGCGACTGCGCGGCACGCAGCTTGGCCGGGTCCACGGTGCGCACGCCGGTGGCTGTGGCGATGGCGATGGGGGCGAAGATGGCCAGGTAGATCAGCAGTACCTTCGACAACTCGCCAATGCCGCACCAGATCACGATCAGCGGCAGGTAGGCCAGTGGCGGAATCGGGCGGTAGAACTCGATCAGTGGGTCGAAGATGCCGCGGGCGATGCGGTTGGTGCCGATGGCGATGCCGATGGGAATCGCGGTGAGGATGGCGAAACCCAGGGCCAGGCCGATACGGCCAAGGCTCGCGCCCAGGTGCTGCCACAGGGTGGCGTCCATGTAGCCTTCGGTTGCCAGCAGCCAGCCTTTCTGCAGCACGGCGATGGGCGAGGGTAGGAACAGTGGCTCGATCAGGCCGGTGGCCGTGACCGCCCACCACAGGGCCACCAACGTCAGCAGGGTCAAGGTGCTGATGGCACGAGTGCTCAGTTGGCGGCGCGTTTTCACCGGCCTGGTTACTGCGGGCTGAGCGGTGGCGGGGATGTCGTAGCTGCTCATGCCGGCTCCTGTTGCAGTGCGGTACGCTGGGAAAACACGCGGGACAACACGTGTTCGCGGGTTTCGATGAAGCGCGGGTCGGACTTGATCGACCGCGCCGATTCGCCGGCGCCGTAGCGTTGGCCGAAATCCAGGTGCAGGCGTTCGACCACCTGGCCCGGGTTGGGCGCCAGCAGGATCAGGTCGGTGGCCAGGAACACCGCTTCTTCGATGTCGTGGGTAATCAGGAACACCGGCTTGGCGGTGCGCTTCCATACTTGCAGCAGCAGCTCTTGCATCTGCTCGCGGGTGAAGGCGTCAAGGGCGCCGAAGGGTTCGTCCATCAGCAGCACGCGTGGGTCTGCAGCGAGGGCGCGGGCCAGGCCTACGCGCTGTTTCTGGCCGCCCGAAAGCTGCCAGACCCGCCGGCTGCCGAAGTCGGCCAGGTCCACCAGGGCGAGCATTTCCCGTGCCCGCTGTTCACGTTTCTCGCGGGGCACGCCGGCCAGCTCCAGGCCGAAGGCAACGTTGGCGAGGACGTCCTGCCAGGGCAGCAGGGCATCGTCCTGGAATACCACGCCGCGTTCGGCGCTGGGGCCCTTGACCGGTACACCGTCGAGGGTAATGCGCCCGGCGCTGGGCTCCACGAAACCGGCGATCAGGTTCAGCAGCGAGGTCTTGCCGCTGCCCGAGGGGCCCAGGGCCACCAGCAGTTGCTGCGGGCCGAGGGCCAGGTTGATGTCGGCCAGCACCGGCGTGCTGGCGCCGGGGTACTGTGCGCTGATGCGCTCGAGTTGCAGCAGGGCCATCGATATGGACTCCTTTTGGCCAGTGGCATTTCAGGCAAGCGGCCGGATTATTGAACGAACTGCGCGCTTACGTACGGGGCGTAGTCGGGCAGCACGGCGTCGACCTTGCCTTGTTCCTTGAGAAAGGTGGCGGTATCGGTGATGGCCTGGGTGGTCGGCGCGCCCAGGGCGGTGACCTGGTCAGCCGCCAGCGGGTAGACGTTGCCCTGCAACAGCAGCGGAATATCAGCGGCCTTGGCACCGGACAGCTTCACCAGCTTGGCGACGTTGCCCTGGTTGGCCAGCCAGGCGTTCGGGTCTTTGCGGTAGTCGGCGTAGGCGTCCAGGGTCACCTTGGCGAAGGCCTTGACGATCTCGGGGTGCTTGGCGGCGAAGTCCTTGCGCACTATCCAGGCGTCGAAGGTCGGTGCGCCGACCTTGGCCAGCTCACCCGAGGTAATCAGCACCTTGCCGCTCTCCTTGGCCACGCCCAGGGCCGGGTCCCAGACGTAGGTGGCGTCGATGTCGCCACGCTTCCAGGCGGCAATGATGGCCGGTGGATCAAGGTTGAGAATGGTGACTTTCGACGGGTCGATCTTCCACTGCTTCAGCGCGGCCAACAGGCTGTAGTGGCCGGTGGACACGAACGGCACGGCGATTTTCTTGCCGACCAGATCCTGCGGGCTGTTGATGCCCGAACCGTTACGGGCTACCAGGGCCTCGGCGGCACCGATCTGGGTGGCGATAAGAAAGGTTTCAACCGGCAGTTGGCGGGTAGCGGCGGCCGCCAGCGGGCTGGAGCCTACATAGCCGATCTGCACGTCGCCCGAGGCAACTGCGGTGATGACCTGCGAGCCGCCGTCGAATTTGCGCCAGTTGATCTTCGACTGCGTGGCCTTTTCATAGGCACCATCGGCTTGGGCCACTTTGGCCGGGTCGACGGTGGTCTGGTAGGCGACGGTGAAGTCCGTTGCCTGAGCCATGAACGCGGCGCCTGCCAGGGAGAGGGCCGCCAGCAGGCGAAGGGGGTTGAGCACAGACATGGTGTAGCTCCTCATCAGGCGGCCGGACGGCTAGGGTGATGAGGAAGACTAAATGATCTAAGAATCGCCAAATAAATAACGTTTTAGCATTAGCTTATGTTTGGTTCTTCTTGCGCTACCCCTGTACTCAGGGGTGCCAGATACCTACGGCGCGGGTATCGACCGCTTTGGGCAACAGCCCGGCGGCAAAGAACGCGTCGGCGATTTTCTGTTGTTCGCCCAGTTGGTCGGGCTGCACCGCTTGTACCTGGTAGGTGCGGTGCAGGTTGGCAGCCTCTACCGTGGCGCTGTCGAGGTTGCCCCACAGCGGCCCGAGAATGGTGGCGGCCTTGTCAGGGTTGGCCTTGGTCCATTCGCCAGCCTTCTGCAACTCGGCGAACACGAGTTTGAGCACTTCAGGGTTGGCCTTGGCATAGGCAGTGCCGGTCAGGTAGTAACGCTTGTATTGGGCCAGGCCGGTGCCATCGGCCAGGGTGCGGGTAGGCAACTGGCGCTGCACGCTGGTGAGGAAGGGTTCCCAGGTAACCCAGGCGTCGACCTTGTTGTTTTCAAACGCTGCGCGGCCATCGGCGGGGGTCAGGTACGCCGGCTGGATGTCACTGAACTTCAGGCCTGCCTTGTTCAGGGCGGCGATCAGTAAGTAGTGGGTGCCAGCAGCCTTGGTCACCGCTACTTTCTTGCCCTTCAGGTCGGCCAGCGACTGCACGGGGCTGTCCTGGCGCACCACGATGGCTTGGGCCTGGGGCGACGCCGTCTCCTGGGCGAAGTAGGTGAGGGTGGCACCCGCGGCCTGGGCGAATACCGGCACGGTGTCGGCGACGTCGGCGCTGATGTCGACGTTGCCCACGTTCAGCGACTCCAGCAGTGGCAACCCGCTGGGAAATTCATGCCAGCTGACCTCGATGCCTTGCCGGGCCAGATCTTTCTCCAGCGTGCCTTGCTGCTTGAGCAAGGTGATCAGGGTCGAGGACTTCTGGTAGCCAATACGCAGCGTTTCCACCGCCTGTGCCGAGGGGGCCAGGATGAACAGGCTGAGGGCGGCGATTAAAAGATTTTTCATATATGGACGCTGGCCGGACATGGGCACCTCGAAGCGCACTGGCAGTGCAGGTGGGGAGGGTGACGGAATGTCCGGTGGTCCGGTGTTTTGAAAGCTAAACGATCTAAAAAATATTTTGCAAAGACTGTTTAGTCATTAGCTTAGAGGTCGATACAGCATCGAGACCGCAGGTTTGGGTAAAGCCATGGTGTTATTCCAAAATGGTCTGATAAAAGATGAAACAATTCATTTTGGACTTATGAAATATTATTTACCCTTGGGCGTCACAAAATGGACATAGACCATCGTCGTAAAGCGACCTAGAGCGATTGACGCGGTGTTCACAACCTGGCGCTAATCGCCACAACTCCAGCGCAATGGGCAGCAGATCCATGACTGGGGCAACACAAGAATTAGAATCATTACAGGAGCAACCCATGTACAAGTCCTCCCTGGCTCTGGCCGTGGCTGTCGGCGTGTTGGCATCTCAAGCCAACGCTGAAGGCTTTCTCGAAGACAGCAAGGCCACGTTGAAGCTGCGCAACTACTACATCAACACCGACAACCGCGACGCAGCGGCGAAAACCGCGACCGGCGTACAGAGCAAGAACTCTGAGTGGGGCCAGGCGTTCCAGCTGGAGTACCAGTCGGGCTATACCGCGGGTACCGTCGGCTTTGGTATCGATGCGCTGGCGCTGCTGGGCGTGCGCCTGGATTCGGGCGGTGGCCACAACGGTGCTACCTCGACTTCCTACGGCGGCACGGTATTCCCGAGCAAGTCGGATGGCGATGCAGTGGATGATTTCACCAGCCTGGGCCTGACCGCCAAGGCCAAGATCTCCAAGACCGAGCTGAAGGTCGGCACCTTGCTGCCCAAGCTGCCGGTCATCCAGTACAACGACGGTCGTCTGGTGCCACAGACATTCCAGGGCGAGCAGATCACCTCCAACGACATCAAGGATCTGACCTTGATCGGTGGCCAGGTCGAGGCTGTGAAGGGCCGTAACTCAAGCAACGACGAAAACCTGGCGATCAATGGCGCTTCGCCACGCACCGCCAGCAGCAACAAGTTCTACTACGCCGGTGGTGACTACAAGATCACCAAAGACCTGCTGTTCCAGTACTACTACGGTCAACTGACCGATTTCTACAAGCAGCACTTCGTGGGCCTGACCCACAACTGGGCCATCGGCCCGGGCGTGCTGAAGTCTGACCTGCGTGCGTTCCACAGCACCGACGATGGCAACAACGCCAACGACCCGCTGTTCTACTCGTCCGGCCGCTACGTGGGCAACGTGTCGGGCAAAGGCCCGGTCGACAACAACCTCTACAGCGGCCTGTTCCTGTACACCGTTGCCGGTCACACCTTCGGCGGTGGCTACCAGGTCAGCAACGGCAACTCCGACTTCCCGTGGCTGAACCAGGGCGATGGTTCGTCCAACGGTACCATCACCGACATGCAGATCCAGAAGTTCGGCCGTTCCGGCGAGCGTACCTGGCAGGCACGCTACTCGTATGACTTCTCGGCCATCGGCTTCCCTGGCGCGACCGCCGGCCTGGTCTACCTGCGTGGCGACAATATCGACACCGTCGGCACCAACCGTGCCGTCAGCGGCAGCGGCCGTTCCGAGTGGGAACGCGACCTGACCCTGGCCTACGTCGTACCGCAAGGTACCTTCAAGGGCCTGGGCCTGATGTGGAAAAACGCCATCTGGCGCAACGACATTCCTGGTCAGCGCGACCAGGACGAGAACCGCGTGATCGTCAGCTACTCGATCCCGCTGTTGTAAGCCTGGCTTGAAAGCGAAGCCCGCCCTTTGGCGGGCTTTGTTTTGCGCAAAATTTCATATTCCTTTCAGTGCTTAATAAATCGATATTTATTCTTTTTATTTGGTCTACGCTGAGTGCACAGTGGAACCCATAAACGCACCCTTGAAGGAGCAAGTACACATGAGCATCCGCCTCGGCGATATCGCCCCCGACTTCGAACAGGATTCCAGCGCCGGCAAGATCCGCTTTCACGAGTGGCTGGGCAACAGCTGGGGCGTGCTGTTTTCCCACCCGGCCGACTTCACCCCGGTGTGCACCACCGAACTGGGCTTTACCGCCAAGCTCAAGGACGAATTCGCCAAGCGCAATGTCAAGGCCATTGCCCTGTCGGTAGACCCGGTGGACTCGCACCACAAGTGGATCGAGGACATCAACGAAACCCAGAACACCATCGTCAACTTCCCGATCCTGGCCGATGCTGACCGCAAGGTTGCCGACCTCTACGACCTGATCCACCCCAACGCCAACGACACCCTGACGGTGCGCTCGCTGTTCGTGATCGACCCGAACAAGAAAGTGCGCCTGACCATTACCTACCCGGCCAGCACCGGCCGCAACTTCCACGAAATCCTGCGGGTAATCGATTCCCTGCAACTCACCGACAGCCACAAGGTGGCCACCCCGGCCAACTGGCAGGACGGTGACGAGGTAGTGATCGTGCCGTCGCTCAAGGACGAGGAAGAGATCAAGCAACGCTTTCCCAAGGGCTACCGCGCCGTGAAGCCTTACCTGCGACTGACCCCGCAGCCCAACCGCTGATTCATCCTCCCACGACAGGGTTTCGAGCCGTTGATGACGGCTCTTTTTTTGCCTGAAAAATCATATTCATTTAGCGAATAACCAAATGAAAAAATATGATTTATAGATATATAAAAGGCCTGTTATGGTCACTCCCATCTCGCCGACCGCGAGGCCTTTTGGACGGTTAAAGGAAGCGTAACCCATGCTGGTTGTATCTCTTGGTGGCAGTCCCAGTGTGCGCTCGCGTTCTGGCGTATTGCTTGAACAGACCCGCCAGTGGCTGCAACGTCACGGCGTTGAAGTGGTGACTTTCCAGGTTCGCGATTTTGCCGCCGAAGACCTGCTGCACGCCCGCTTCGACAGCCCCAAGGTACTGGACTTCCTGGAACTGGTGCAGAAAGCCGATGGCCTCATCGTCGCCACCCCGGTATACAAAGCGTCGTTTTCGGGCGCGTTGAAGACCCTGTTGGACCTTTTGCCTGAACGGGCCCTGGCCAACAAGGTGGTATTGCCAATCGCCACGGGCGGCAGCATCGCCCACATGCTGGCGGTGGATTACGCCCTGAAGCCGGTATTGGCCGCGCTCAAGGCGCAGGAAATGCTGCAGGGGATCTTTGCTGACGACAGCCAGATCGCCTACGGCGAAGGCAGCGCCGCCGCCCAACTGGCGCCAGCGCTGGGGCAGCGCCTGGAAAATGCGCTGCAGGAATTTCACTACGCACTGAGCCGTCGGCCACAGCCGCTGGACCCGAACCTGCTGAACGAACGATTGCTGAGCGCGCGCTGGAGCATTTAAGTGCGAGCTGGCTTGCCGGCTCCCACAGGTAACACATTCAATTCACTGGCCTTACTCGCCCGCCAACGGGCAAGCAGGTGCAGCCATACACCCAATAGCAAAGGAGCGGCGCTATGCGCACAGTCTTTTTGCGTCGCGGGCTGGTCGCTCTGTTTGCTGCGGCTGTGTCGTACGGCGCCATTACCCAGGCCCAGGCTGACACCCTGCGCATCGGCTACCAGAAATACGGCACCCTGGTGCTGCTCAAGGCCCGCGGTTCGCTGGAAAAGCGCTTGGCCGCCCAAGGCGTGCAGGTCCAATGGACCGAATTTCCCGGCGGCCCGCAGTTGCTGGAAGGCCTCAACGTAGGCTCCATCGATTTCGGCGTGACCGGCGAAACCCCACCGGTGTTCGCCCAGGCCGCAGGCGCCGACCTGCTCTACGTGGCCCACGAGCCACCGGCCCCCAGCAGCGAAGCGATCCTGGTGCCCAAGGATTCGCCGATCAAGTCGGTGGCCGATCTGAAAGGCAAGAAAGTGGTGCTCAACAAGGGCTCCAACGTTCACTACCTGCTGGTGCGCGCCCTGGAAGACGCGGGCCTCGAATACACCGACATCCAGACCGTTTACCTGCCCCCGGCCGACGCCCGCGCCGCGTTCGAGCGTGGCAGCGTCGACGCCTGGGTCATCTGGGACCCCTACCAGGCGGCCGCCGAACAGCAGTTGCAGGCGCGCACCCTGCGTGATGGCAAAGGCCTGGTCGACAACAACCAGTTCTACCTGGCCACCAAGCCATACGCACAGCAACACCCGCAAGTGATCGCTACCCTGGTGGACGAAGTGCGCTCGGTGGGCGAGTGGTCCAAATCCAACCCCGAACAGGTGACCAAAGAAGTGGCGCCGCTGCTGGGCTTGCCGGCTGACATCACCCTGACCTCGGTCAAGCGCCAAGGCTTCGGCGCCGAGTTCATCACGCCTGACGTGGTCGCTGCCCAACAGAAGATCGCCGACGCCTTCTACCAACTCAAGCTGATTCCCAAGCCGCTGAGCATCAAGGATGTGATCTGGACGCCACCGGCCAAGGTCGCCACCGCCCCGTGATTCGTACTGCGGGCCGGTGCGCCGCGCCGGCCCTAGCCACCCTTAGGAGACAACTCCAATGAGCCTTAACATTTTCTGGTTTCTTCCCACCCACGGCGACGGTCATTACCTTGGCACCGCCGAAGGCGCTCGCGCTGTGGACCATGGCTACCTGCAACAGATTGCCCAGGCTGCCGACCGCCTGGGCTTCGGTGGCGTGCTGATCCCAACGGGCCGGTCCTGTGAGGATTCCTGGCTGGTGGCAGCGTCGTTGATTCCGGTGACCCAGCGGCTCAAATTCCTGGTGGCCCTGCGCCCTGGCATCATTTCCCCGACCGTGGCGGCCCGTCAGGCCGCGACCCTGGACCGCCTGTCCGGGGGGCGTGCGCTGTTCAATCTGGTCACGGGGGGCGACCCTGACGAGCTGTCTGGCGACGGCCTGTTCCTCAGCCACGAGGAGCGCTATCAAGCCTCGGTCGAATTCACCCGCATCTGGCGCCGCGTGCTGGAAGGCGAGACCGTCGACTACGACGGCGAACACATCAAGGTCAAAGGCGCCAAGCTGCTCTACCCACCGGTTCAGCAGCCGCGCCCACCGTTGTATTTCGGCGGCTCCTCCGAGGCTGCCCAAGACCTGGCTGCCGAGCAGGTGGAGTTGTACCTGACCTGGGGCGAGCCACCGGCCGCCGTGGCCGAGAAAATCGCCGAAGTGCGGGAGAAGGCCGCCAAGCTGGGCCGTACCGTGCGCTTCGGCATCCGCCTGCACGTGATCGTGCGCGAAACCAATGCCGAGGCCTGGGCCGCGGCCGACCGCCTGATCTCGCACCTGGACGATGACACCATCGCCCGCGCCCAGGCTTCGCTGGCACGCTTTGACTCGGTGGGCCAGCAACGCATGGCGGCCTTGCACGGTGGCAACCGCGACAACCTGGAAGTCAGCCCTAACCTGTGGGCGGGCGTGGGCCTGGTGCGCGGCGGTGCCGGCACGGCGCTGGTGGGCGATGGTCCGACCGTGGCCGCGCGGGTCAAGGAGTACGCCGACCTGGGTATCGATACGTTCATCTTTTCAGGCTACCCGCACCTGGAAGAGTCTTACCGCGTCGCCGAGCTGCTGTTCCCGCACTTGGACGTGCAACGCTCTGAACAGCCGCAAGGCGCCAACTACGTGAGCCCTTTCGGTGAGATGGTCGCTAACGACATTCTGCCCAAAGCCGCGTCCCAGAGCTGAGGGCTGGTCATGAACAAAATTATCCACAGGCTGGCGCCCTGGGCGCTGCCGGTATTGTTGCTGGCGGTTTGGCAGTTGTCGGTGAGTGCCGGCTGGCTGTCCACGCGCATTCTGCCGGCGCCCAGCGCGGTCGTGGCGGCCGGTGTCGAATTGGTGCGCAGCGGTGAAATCTGGACCCACCTGGCCATCAGCGGCTGGCGCGCGGGCGTGGGCTTTGTCATCGGCGGCTCGCTGGGGCTGGTACTGGGCTTCGTCGTAGGCCTGTCGAAATGGGGCGAGCGCCTGCTCGACAGTTCCATGCAGATGATCCGCAACGTGCCGCACCTGGCGTTGATCCCGTTGGTGATCCTGTGGTTCGGGATCGACGAGTCGGCGAAGATTTTCCTGGTTGCCCTGGGCACGCTATTTCCCATTTACCTGAATACCTACCATGGCATCCGCAACGTCGACCCGGCATTGGTGGAAATGGCACGCAGCTATGGTTTGAGCGGCTTCGCGCTGTTCCGCCAGGTGATCTTGCCGGGGGCACTGCCTTCCATTCTGGTAGGTGTGCGCTTTGCCTTGGGTTTCATGTGGCTGACCCTGATCGTCGCCGAAACCATTTCCGCCAGTTCCGGCATCGGCTACCTGGCCATGAACGCTCGTGAGTTCCTGCAGACCGACGTGGTAGTGCTGGCCATCGTTCTCTATGCCGTGCTGGGCAAGCTTGCCGATTTGGCCGCCCGTGGCCTGGAGCGTGTGTGGCTGCGCTGGCACCCGGCTTACCAGGTTGCCAAGGGAGGTGCGGCATGAACGCGCTGAAGCAACAACCGCCGCGCCTGCTGCAAGGCATTCCGCTGGCACTGGACCGTTTGCAGAAGAGCTTTGGCAGCCGCCAGGTGCTCAAGGACATCGACCTGCACATTCCGGCTGGGCAATTCGTGGCCGTGGTCGGCCGCAGCGGCTGCGGCAAGAGCACCTTGCTGCGCTTGCTGGCTGGGCTCGACAAGCCCAGCGCCGGCAAGCTGCTGGCAGGCTCGGCGCCGTTGAGCGAAGCCCGTGACGACACCCGCCTGATGTTCCAGGAAGCGCGCCTGCTGCCTTGGAAAAAGGTCATCGATAACGTGGGCCTCGGCCTGAAGGGTAACTGGCGGCCCAAGGCCCTGGAGGCGCTGGAAGCCGTGGGCCTGGCCGAGCGCGCCAACGAGTGGCCGGCAGCCCTGTCGGGCGGCCAGAAACAACGTGTGGCCCTGGCCCGCGCCCTGATCCACAAACCACGCTTGCTGTTGCTCGATGAGCCGCTGGGCGCGCTGGATGCCCTGACGCGTATCGAAATGCAGCAACTGATCGAACGCCTGTGGAAGCAGCATGGCTTCACGGTGCTGTTGGTGACCCATGACGTGGCCGAGGCGGTTGCGGTCGCCGACCGGGTCATTCTGATCGAAGACGGCGAGATCGGCCTGGACCTCACTGTCGACTTGCCACGCCCACGTACCCGCGGCTCGCACCGCCTGGCGGCGCTGGAAACCGAAGTACTCAACCGTGTGTTGTCGCTGCCGGGCACACCGCCCGAGCCGGAACCCACGGCCCCGTTGCCCACGCAATTGCGCTGGGCACTCTGAATCACACCCCTCGTTTGAACAGGAAGAACCTCATGACTATCAAAGCGATCAACGTGCGTAACCAGTTCAAGGGCACCGTCAAGGAAATCATCGAAGGCCCGGTGCTGTCGGAAATCGACGTGCAGACGGCTTCAGGTATCGTCACTTCGGTGATCACCACCCGTTCGGTCCGTGAACTGGAACTGGTGATCGGCAGTGAAGTGATTGCCTTCGTCAAATCCACTGAAGTGTCGATCGCCAAGCTGTAACCGCGGCTGCGTCATGTTCAACCCCGCCGGGCGTGCGCCCTGCGGGGTTTTTTCGTTTCCATTTTCAGGAAACATTTTCTCACGCGTGATGTGTTGCAGGTTTCTGCAGACGGTGTATGTTTATCACATGTGATACGGAATCGACCCGATGGCAAGCAAGGCTGGCAACGACAAGGCAACGGTAAAGAAGGCCCCCGCGGAGAAGAAAACCTCCAGCTTCTACATGAAGAAAATGCGGGCCGGGCTGGCCGATGCCGGGTATGTGAAACATGAAGCCTGGGTGCTCCCGGAGAACCGCGGGGTGCTCAAGCAGGTTGAAAAACAGCTCCGCCAGCCTGTGATGGCCGGCACTTTCAAGTTGGAGGAACACATGACCACAGCGGAGAAATGGACCCTCGACCGCCTTCACCAGGCCTTCCAGGCCCTGGATGAAGTGGCGTCGAAGGAAATCACCCTGACCCTGGTGCAAGGGGCCGAACAAAGCCTGAAGCTGGAAATGAACGAGTACGGCGGCCTGCCGATTCACATTGCCGTGGTGGGCGAGCAGATCATCGTCGACACGGTGCTGGTGGATGTCGATTCCATCAAGGACGTGGCCCGTTTCAACGACGCCGTACTGCGCAGCCGCGAGCTGTTCCCGCTGTCGTCCATCGGCCTGGAAGTGATGCCCAACGGGCAGACTGTGTACAACATGTTCGGCGCCTTGAGTGCCAGTTCGAGCCTGACCAACGTGGTGACCGAAGTGTTCACCCTGGTCGACAACGTACAACGCGCCGCCGAAGCCTTCGAAGGCTTCTTCAAGTAACGCCAAGGAGTAACGACATGAGTAATCAATCCATCTGGAGCAAGTTGTTCACGGCGCTGCGCGGTGGTGCCAGCGAGGTGGGCGAGTCCATCGTCGACCAGCAGGCCCTGCGTATCCTGGACCAGGAAATCCGTGACGCCGACACTGCCCTGGCCAATGCCAAGCGTGAACTGGTGACCATCATGGCCAAGCACAAGCTGGCCACCGACCGCGTCGCCCAGTACGACGCCCGTATCGGCGACCTGGAAAGCAAGGCGCTGGCTGCGATGAAAGCCGAGCGCAACGACCTGGCCCACGAAGTGGCCGAAGCCATCGCCGTGCAGGTCAACGAGCGTGAGGCCGAGCACAAGCAGGCCGTGGAGTTCGGCGGTTACGTCGAGAAGATGCGCAAGGACATCACCAAGGCCGAGGCCCGTATCAAGAGCCTGCGCCAGCAGGTAGACGTGGCCAAGGCGCGTGAAAGCGTGCAGAAGGCCCAGGTCAGCGCTTCCATTGCCAGCGGCGGCGCCAACGGCAAGCTGGAAACCGCCGTGGGCACCCTGAACCGCCTGCAGGCCAAGCAGGAGCAGCGCGCTGCCGAACTCGAGGCCCAGGACCAACTGGCCGAGGCCTCAACCGGCAATGACCTGGAGCGCAAGCTCAAGGAAGCCGGCATCGTCCCGGACGCCGGCAGCGCCGACGCCATCCTGGAGCGTCTGCGCAAGCAGCAGGCCGGCCAGTAACTTCCTTCTGCAGGACCGGGCGAAGCTCGGGAAAAGAGCCCCGCATGATCGCTGATACAGCGCGGTGCCTTCTTCCCGAGCCTCGCCCGGTCTTGCGGGGTTTGGCATCACAGGGAGAGCGCAGTGATCACTGCCAAGG
Organism: Pseudomonas sp. RIT-To-2; assembly: GCF_029623465.1. Classification (NCBI taxonomy): domain Bacteria; kingdom Pseudomonadati; phylum Pseudomonadota; class Gammaproteobacteria; order Pseudomonadales; family Pseudomonadaceae; genus Pseudomonas; species Pseudomonas sp. RIT-To-2. Next base: position 35,507 of record NZ_JAPYKM010000001.1, read on the forward strand.
ATTTCCAGCCGGTACTCTGGCTCGCCGGGGTGATGTGTGGGGTGCAGGTGCTCAACCTGCTCTCCGGCTACAGCCTGAACACCTACGGTCTGTTGCCGCGTTCGGCCCAGGGCCTGCTGGGTATCATCAGCGCACCGTTCCTGCATGGCTCGCTGTGGCACCTGCTGGGCAACCTGGTGCCGTTCATCGTCCTGGGTACGCTGGTGGCCAAGGATGGTGTCGGCCGGTTTCTCGCCGCCAGCGGCCTGATCATCGTGGTCGGTGGCCTGCTGGTGTGGCTGTTCGGCCGTGGCTATTACCATGTAGGGGCCAGCGGCTGGGTGTTTGGCCTGTGGGTATACGTCGTGGCCCGTGCCTGGTTCCACCACAGTTGGGCCAATCTCTTGTGTGCCGCGGCCGCGATGCTGCTGTACGGTGGGCTGGTCTACGGCTTTCTGCCACGCTATGGCGTTTCGTTCGAATCCCATATCGCCGGTGCGGTGGCGGGGTTCGTGGCGGCACGGGTGCTTTTGCGCAAAGAAGAAGGAGTCTGAAGATGGGTTGGTTCAAACAGTTCATGGGCCTGGAAGCACCCGCCGGCAAGCCGCAGGCTGCGGTGGAGGGCGCCCTGGGCCTGGCCCAGGGCCGCTCGGTTAGCTTCGACGGCACCCTCAAGCTGCTGCTCGACGGTGCCAGCAAGGTGATCATTCCGCCCACCCAGCAGATCTTCAGCGTGGGCACGGTGGACCTGGGCCAGTCCCAGTGGTTGAACCGCTATTACATGGACGACGAGGACTACTGGCTGCAGGTGCATACCACGGGTGACCGCGATGGCCAGGTCGAATCGGTGATCCTGTTCAACTACCTGCGCTACGCCACCATCAGCAGCAACGACGAGCTGCAGCGGTTGGCGGGCCCCAACAGTGACATCGGCCTGCCCACCTATAACCTCGACGGCGTGCAATACACCCGCGAGTGGGGCACCGAGGCTGGGCAAACCGAACTGACCGACCTGCGTGAACGGGTCGTCAACCCCAACGAGTCCTACGTGGTCGAGCACCGCGCCATGCTGTACGCCCGTGACACCGGGCTGACCGACCGCCGCGAATTCCTGCTGTTCTCGGTGGAACAGGACGAGGAGGGCACCGTCAGCCTGAGCGCCTCGCTGGGCATTTCGCTGTACCCCACCGACTTGAACATCCTCTGACATCCATAGGGACATGCCATGCTAGAAGCACTTTCGATTTCGCTGAACCCCACCGCCGTGCTGGGGTTCCTGTTGTACGTGGTGGGGGCGGGGATCTTCCTCGTGCTGTTCCAGTTCATCTACACGCGCATGACCCCGCACAAGGAGTTCGAGCTGATTCGCGAGGGCAACGTCGCCGCTGCCATCGCCTTGGGCGGCGCCATCATCGGCTTCGCGATTCCGGCCAGCAACGTCATTGCCTACTCCATCAGCCTGCTGGACTTTGTGGTCTGGGCACTGATCGCCGGTGTGGTGCAGCTGTTGGCATTCTTCGCCGCCAGCCTGGTGCTCAAGGGCGTATCGGCGCGCATCCAGCGCGGTGAGGTAGCTACCGGTATCTACGTGGCCGCCGTTGCGATCAGCGTCGGCATGCTCAATGCCGCCTGCATGACGCCCAACACCAACTGATCGCGGAGCCAGGGATGAAACGAAGCAAGTACGTACAACTCTCACTGGCTGCCTCGGTGGCGCTGGCGGTGGCCGGCTGTGGCGCGCCGGAGAAGACTTACCAGGTGAAGAAAACCTTCGACTTCAAGACGGTGGCCGAATGCACGGCGCAGAAGTTTCCCGTGGACGTGTGCTCGGATGCCTATATCGCCGCGCTCAGCCAGCACCGCAAGATTGCCCCGGTGTACGACAACAAGGCGGACTGCGAAGCCGATTTCGTGCCGGACTACTGCCAGGTCGACTCGGCCGGCAAGTACATGCCCCAGCTGGGCGGTTTCGAGGTGGATGCCGACGGCACCGTTACCCAGTCGCAGCTGGATTCGGCCAAGGCCGAGGTGGCCCGCAGCGGCGGTGACAGCAGCGGGGGCGGCTTCAATGGCAGCGGCCTGCTGACAGGTCTGCTCATCGGCCACATGCTGAGCAGCAGCACCGGCAATTTCAGGTCGGCGCCGGTGTACCAGTACCGTGACGACCGTGGCAATTACGCCAGCTCCACCCTGGGGTCGCGCATCAACAGCGGCGCCACGTTCTCGCGCTCCCGTCAGAGCGAGTCTGGCAACGGCTATAGCAGTGGTGGCGGTAGCTTCGGGCGTATCAACGCCAACCCGGTGTCGGTCCGCCAGGCCACCACCCGCGGCGGTTTCGGCAGTTCGGCCACGGCCCGCAGTGGCTGGAGCGGTTCGTCGTCGCGCAGCAGTTTCGGCGGTTGAGGGCAGCATGAAGAAAATAGCCATCGCCGAACGCCCCGACTGGAAACAGACCGCCGAACGCCTGGGCTTCATGTTCCATACCATCGATGGCGAGCCCTATTGGGATGAAAGCGCCTACTACCAGTTCACCCTCAAGCAGATCGAGGACGACCTGGAAGACCCGACCCAGGCCCTTCATGAACTGTGCATGGACCTGGTCAGCGAGGTGGTGAACAGCGAGGAGAAACTGGAACGCCTGGCCATCCCTCCGGCGTTTCACGACCTGGTGCGCACCTCCTGGCGCGAAGGCCACCCGCACCTTTACGGGCGCATGGACTTCTCCTACGACGGTACCGGCCCGGCCAAGTTGCTGGAGCTGAACTACGACACCCCCACCAGCCTGTACGAGGCAGCGGCTTTCCAGTGGGGCTGGCTGGAACAGTGCCTCGAGCGCGGCATGCTGCCGGCTTCGGTGGACCAGTTCAACAGCATCGACACGCGCCTGCACGAGGCCTTCGCCGCGCTGAACATCCAGCGGCCGTTCTATTTCGCGTCGATCAAGGGCTCGGTGGAGGACAAGGCCACCACCGACTACCTGCGGTTGGTGGCCGAGAAAGTGGGCATCGAGTCGCGGCACATCGACCTGGAAGACATCGGCTTGCTCGACGGCCGCTTCGTCGACCTGCAGGACCGCTGGATCCCCCACCTGTTCAAGCTGCACGCCTGGGAGTTCATCTTCCACGAGCCTTTCGGCGCGGCCATCGCCCAGTGCGACACCCAGTTCATGGAGCCTGCCTGGAAGGCGATTCTCTCCAACAAGGGCATCCTGCCGATGCTGTGGGAAGCTCACAAAGGCCACCCGAACCTGCTGGAAAGCCACCTGGATACCAACCCGCGTTCACCGGTGCCCAAGGGCTGGGTACGCAAGCCGTACTTCTCCAGGGAAGGGGCGAACATCGAGCTGCGCACGCCTGATGACCAGTTGCACGTGGTGGATGGCCCGTACGACGATGCGCCCTATATCTTGCAGCGATTAGCACCACTGCCCAAGTTCGGTGACAGCTACACGCTGGTAGGTTCATGGGTGATTGGCGACCGCGCCGCGGGAATCGGTATTCGCGAAGATGACAGCCTGATCACCAAGGATACCAGCCGGTTCCTCCCGCATTTGATCCTGGACTGAAGCCCGGCAACGGCGCTACGCCGATCTTTTAGGCAGGAACGGCGGCAGGTACAGCCCCAGGTAAGCATCGAACACCCGCATCCCTTCCTCCGCCATGCGTGGGGTAATCTGCCCATGCAGCTGCACCGACCGCGCGTATACCCGGTCGCCCAGCTCCATGGCCAGGGCAAACACATCCACGTCTTGCGGCAAGCTCGGCAGCTGGAAATGCCGGTCGAATACCTGGTGCATGAGCACCCCCAGTTCCAGGTCATGCTGGCGGTCAGCCTGGGTGACCTCGGCCAGCCCATGCTGGGCCAGAATCAACTGGCGGGCCGCGGCGTCCTGGCTGTAGATGACCAGCATGCGCTCTTCCACCAACCGCGACAGGTCGCGCCATTCACGCAGTTGCTCGTGATTTACGGGCTCCAGCAGGCAGGCGCGGAAAGCGGCATGAACATCTGCCGTCAGCGCTTCCAGCAGCGCCGGGACGCTGGCGAAGAAGTGGTAAACCGATGACGGCGGGATCTCCGCGCGCTCGGCGACGCTGTAGATCGACAGGCTGCCCACCCCCTCACTGGCCAGCAGGGCGCGCGCCGCCTCGAGAATCGAGTCGATCCGTGCCTGGCTGCGGGCGCGGGGTTTGCGGGGCGTGGCGGTGCGGGTCATGAGGTTCTCCATTTCGGCCACGCATTGTAGGGTTTTGAACCGGCGTCGTCTGCTTCCCGAGCTTCGCCCGGCCCCACGCCGGGCAAGTGCTCTGTGGGAATAGCCAATCCCGAGGCAAAAAAAACCGCAGGCCTTGGCCTGCGGCGTTTTTTTGCACCGGCTTACACCGTATGCAGATACCAGTTGTACTCAAGGTCGGAGATGGAGTGCTCGAACTCCTCCAGCTCGCTTTCCTTGCACGCCACGAAGATATCGATGTACTTCGGATCGATATACCGTGCCAGGATCTCGCTGTCGTCCAGCTCGCGCAGGGCGTCGCGCAGGTTGTTGGGCAGGCTCTGCTCGTTCTGCTCGTACGAATTGCCTTCCACCGGCTCATTGGGCTCGACCTTGTTGGTCAGGCCGTGGTGCACGCCCGCCAGCACGGCGGCCATCAGCAGGTACGGGTTGGCGTCGGCACCGGCCACACGGTGTTCGATGCGTACGGCGTCCGGGGTGCCGGTAGGCACGCGCAGGGCCACGGTGCGGTTGTCCAGGCCCCAGCAGGGCGAGTTCGGCACGTAGAACTGGGCGCCGAAACGGCGGTACGAGTTGACGTTCGGGCACAGGAACGCCATCGACGCTGGCAGGGTCTCGAGCACACCGCCGATCGCGTGACGCAGCGCGGCGTTCTGCTCGGGATCCTCACTGGTGAAGATATTCTTGCCGTCCTTGTCCAGGATCGAGATATGCACGTGCAGGCCATTGCCCGCCTGGCCCGGGTAGGGCTTGGCCATGAAGGTGGTGTCCATCTCATGGTCGTAGGCGATGTTCTTGATCAGGCGCTTGAGCAGCACGGCGTAGTCGCAGGCCTTCATCGGGTCGGCCACGTGGTGCAGGTTCACTTCGAACTGCGCCGGAGCACTTTCCTTGACGATGGCGTCTGCCGGGATGCCTTGTTCCTTGGCGCCTTCCAGGATGTCCTGCAGGCAGTCCACGTACTCGTCCAGGTCGTCGATCAGGTACACCTGGGTCGAGTGCGGGCGTTTACCGGAAATAGGTGAGCGCGGCGGTTGCGGGCGGCCGTTCACGTTCTCCTGGTCGATCAGGTAGAACTCAAGCTCGAAAGCGGCACAGATGGTCAGGCCCAGCTCGTCGAACTTCGCGACCACTTGGCGCAGCACTTCGCGCGGGTCGGCAAAGAAGGGTTCGCCTTCCAGTTCGTGCATGGTCATCAGCAGCTGCGCGGTAGGGCGTTTCTGCCAGGGCTCGTTGGAGAGGGTGTCGGGAATCGGAAAGCAGATACGGTCTGCGTCGCCGATGTCCAGGCCCAGCCCGGTGCTTTCCACCGTAGAGCCGTTGATGTCCAGGGCGAAAAGCGAGGCGGGCAGGTTGATGCCTTTCTCGTAAACCTTGTGGAGGCTGGTGCGTTCGATGCGCTTGCCACGCACCACACCATTCATATCTGCAATCAGAAGGTCGACGTACAGAACCTCAGGATGTTCCTTAAGGAATGCGTTCGCTTCGTTGAGCTGAACGGCACGCGGGGGTACCGACATGATGCAACACCTTTGTTGTTAAAAATATCAATCATTGGGCTTTTGCTGTTTCAGTCAATCCGAAAGCCATCATGAAGTCAAGCGAGCCTCGGTTTGCCCTGAAATGGCGCCTGAAAGCCATTTTTGCCGCTTATTGGGGCGTTTTTTACGTCCGTGAACGCCCTCAAATGAATTATTCAACAGCCCGTGTTGTATTTTTTACGGGGGTGTTGTGAAAAAAAATGAACAACGCTAAGCTCGTTTGCAACCCATAACGCCAATAATACCGGGGGACTTCATGGCACGCCTGCCGACAATCGGCGTCACCGCCTGCATCAAGCCAGTCGGGCTGCACGCCAGCCATACCTGTGGTGACAAATATGTCCGCGCGGTCGCCGTGGCCGCCGAAGGCTTGCCGATGATCATTCCCGCGCTCGGCGAACTGTTCAAACCGACCCAAATACTTGACGGGTTGGATGGCATTCTCTTTACCGGCTCGCCTTCCAACGTGGAGCCGCGCCATTACGCCGGTGCCGACAGCGCGCCCGGCACGCTGCACGACCCTGAACGCGATGCTACCACTCTACCGCTGATTCGCGCGGCCGTGGCCGCTGGCGTGCCGGTACTGGGCATTTGCCGAGGTTTCCAGGAACTGAACGTGGCCCTGGGCGGCTCGCTGCACCAGAAGGTTCACGAAACCGGAACCTTCATGGACCATCGTGAGCCCAAGGACCAGCCGGTCGAGGTCCAGTATGCCCTGCGCCATGCGGTAGCTGTCCAGCCCGGCGGTGTTTTACAGGCCATTGGCTTGCCCGCGCAGTTGCAGGTCAACTCCATCCACGGCCAGGGTATCGACCGCGTGGCCCCGGGTTTGCGTGTGGAGGCCGTGGCGCCCGATGGCCTGGTCGAGGCGGTTTCGGCCGAAGGGGCCAAGGGTTTTGCACTAGGCTTGCAGTGGCATCCCGAATGGCAGGTGCTGGATAACCCGCACTACCTGGCCATTTTTCAGGCCTTTGGCCAGGCCTGCAGACAGCGTGCGACCCAACGCGACGCAGCCGCGTCCAGGACTGCTATCTAGCCCCTGAGGTATTTATGCGTACCAGCCTCGACCAGCTCACCGATTGGTTGAAAGAGCACAAGATCACGGAAGTCGAATGCCTGATCGCCGACCTGACAGGCATCACGCGTGGCAAGATTTCACCCACCAACAAGTTCATCGCCGAGAAAGGCATGCGCTTGCCGGAAAGTGTTTTGTTGCAAACCGTTACCGGCGACTACGTAGAGGATGACATCTACTACGACCTGCTGGACCCAGCCGACATCGACATGATCTGCCGCCCCGACGAAAACGCCGTGTTCGTGGTGCCCTGGGCCATCGAACCGACCGCCCAGGTGATCCACGACACCTACGACAAGCAGGGCAACCCCATCGAGCTGTCGCCGCGCAACGTGCTCAAGAAAGTCCTGAAGCTTTACAGCGACAAGGGCTGGCTGCCCATCGTGGCGCCAGAGATGGAGTTTTACCTGACCCGCCGCTGCGAAGACCCGGACTTCCCGCTGCAACCGCCCGTGGGCCGCTCGGGGCGCCCGGAAACCGGCCGTCAGTCTTTCTCCATTGAAGCGGCGAACGAGTTCGACCCGCTGTTCGAGGATGTCTATGACTGGTGCGAGCTGCAGCACCTGGACCTGGACACCTTGATCCATGAAGACGGCACGGCGCAGATGGAGATCAACTTCCGTCACGGCAACGCCCTGCACCTGGCCGACCAGATCCTGGTGTTCAAGCGCACCATGCGCGAGGCAGCGCTCAAGCACAACGTGGCCGCCACGTTCATGGCCAAGCCCATGACCGGCGAGCCCGGCAGTGCCATGCACCTGCACCAGAGCATCGTCGACATCGAGACCGGCAAGAACATCTTTTCCAACGATGACGGCAGCATGAGCCAGTTATTTCTGCACCATGTGGGCGGCCTGCAGAAGTTCATCCCCGAATTGCTGCCTTTATTCGCCCCCAACGTGAATTCCTTCCGCCGTTTCCTGCCCGACACCTCGGCGCCGGTGAACGTGGAGTGGGGTGAGGAAAACCGTACCGTGGGCCTGCGGGTGCCCGATGCCACCCCACAGAACCGCCGCGTGGAGAACCGCCTGCCGGGCGCCGACGCCAACCCGTACCTGGCCATCGCGGCCAGCCTTCTGTGCGGCTATATCGGCATGGTCGAAGGCATCGAGCCCAGCGCGCCAGTGCAGGGCCGTGGTTACGAGCGGCGCAACCTGCGCCTGCCGCTGACCATCGAGGACGCCCTGGAGCGCATGGAAAACTGCAAGACGGTAGAGAAGTACCTGGGCAACAAATTCATCATCGGTTACGTCGCGGTCAAGCGCGCCGAACACGAGAACTTCAAGCGCGTCATCAGCTCATGGGAACGTGAATTCCTGCTGTTCGCGGTGTGATCAACACGGGGCGTGCCCCGTTGAGGAGAAGGCAATGAGCAACAAGAATTCGCAAACCCAAGCGTGGCAGGCCCTGAGCGGCGAGCACCACCTGGCGCCTTTCAGCGACTACAAGCAGCTCAAGGAAAAAGGCCCGCGCATCATCACCAGGGCCAAGGGCGTGCACCTGTGGGACAGCGAAGGCAACAAGATCCTCGACGGCATGGCGGGCCTGTGGTGCGTGGCCGTGGGCTATGGCCGCGATGAGCTGGCCGAGGTCGCGGCAAAACAGATGCGCGAACTGCCGTACTACAACTTGTTCTTCCAGACCGCCCACCCGCCGGCGCTGGAACTGGCCAAGGCCGTTTCCGAAGTCGCGCCAGCGGGCATGAGCCATGTGTTCTTCACCGGCTCCGGCTCCGAAGGCAACGACACCGTGCTGCGCATGGTCCGCCACTACTGGGCGCTGAAGGGCAAGCCAGAGAAGAAGGTCATCATCAGCCGCATCAACGGCTACCACGGCTCCACCGTCGCCGGCGCCAGCCTGGGTGGCATGGTGGGCATGCACGAACAGGGCGACCTGCCCATTCCGGGCATCGTCCACATCGCCCAGCCCTACTGGTTCGGCGAAGGCGGCGACATGTCCGAGGCGGAGTTCGGCACCTGGGCCGCCGAACAGTTGGAGAAGAAGATTCTGGAGCTGGGCGTGGACACCGTCGGCGCCTTCATCGCCGAGCCGATCCAGGGGGCGGGCGGCGTGATCATTCCGCCACAGACCTACTGGCCGAAGATCAAGGAGATCCTGGCAAAGTACGACATCCTGTTCGTCGCCGACGAGGTGATCTGCGGTTTCGGCCGCACCGGTGAGTGGTTCGGCAGCGATTACTACGACCTCAAGCCCGACCTGATGACCATCGCCAAGGGCCTGACCTCCGGCTATATACCAATGGGCGGGGTAATCGTGCGCGACGAAGTGGCCAGGACTCTCTCCGAAGGGGGCGATTTCAACCACGGCTTCACCTATTCCGGCCACCCCGTGGCGGCTGCGGTGGCCCTGGAAAACATCCGGATCCTGCGCGACGAAAAAATTATCGAGCGGGTTCGCGAAGAAACGGCACCGTATTTGCAGAAACGTCTGCGTGAGCTGAATGACCACCCGCTGGTGGGCGAAGTTCGCGGGCTGGGGCTGCTGGGGGCCATTGAGCTGGTCAAGGACAAAGCCACGCGCCAACGTTACGAGGGGATGGGTGTGGGCATGATTTGCCGCAACTTCTGCTTCGACAATGGCCTGATCATGCGCGCCGTGGGCGACACCATGATCATTGCACCGTCGCTGGTGATCACTCGCGAGGAAATCGACGAGCTGGTGACCAAGGCGCGCAAGTGCCTGGATCTGACCTTGCAGGCTTTGAATAGCTGAGTGCTAGTCTTTGCCTGGTTCGGGGGGCTGAAGAAGGTTGCTCTTTTAATTGAAAGGGCGCCTTGGACCTTGCCAGACTAGCAGCTGTTGCAGTTGCCCCGGCTACTGGACAGACGGAATTAAAAAAATACTGGAGCTGACGCATGAAGATATTTGGCAAGACCCTCCTCGCCATGTCCCTGATGGGTGTGATGGCTGGTGCTGCGCACGCCGATGACAAGGTTCTGCACGTGTACAACTGGTCCGACTACATCGCGCCGAACACCATCGCGGACTTCGAGAAGGAGTCGGGGATCAAGGTCGTCTACGACGTATTCGACAGCAACGAGACCCTGGAAGCCAAGCTGCTGGCTGGCAAGTCGGGGTATGACATCGTCGTGCCTTCGAACAACTTCCTGGCCAAACAGATCAAGGCGGGCGTCTACCAGGAGCTGGACAAGTCCAAGCTGAGCAATTATGGCAACCTGAACAAGGACCTGCTCAAGGCAGTTTCCGTCAGTGACCCGAACAACGCCCACGCCTTCCCGTACATGTGGGGCACCATCGGCATCGGCTACAACCCGGAGAAGGTCAAGGCCGCCCTGGGCGCCGACGCCCCGGTCAACTCCTGGGACCTGGTGTTCAAGCCGGAGAACGCTGCCAAGCTCAAAGGCTGTGGCATCAGCTTCCTCGACTCGCCGACCGAAATGATCCCGGCCGCGCTGCACTACCTGGGCTTCAAGACCGACACCCAGAACAAGGACGAGATCAAGAAAGCCGAGGACCTGTTCCTCAAGATTCGCCCATCGATCGCCTACTTCCACTCCTCCAAGTACATCTCGGACCTGGCCAATGGCAACATCTGCGTCGCCATCGGCTACTCGGGTGACATCAAGCAGGCTGCTTCCCGTGCCAAGGAAGCCGGTGACAAGGTGCACGTGAACTACAGCATTCCGAAGGAAGGCGCAGGCAGCTTCTACGACATGGTCGCCATCCCCAAGGATGCCGAGAACGTCGAAGGCGCCTACAAGTTCATGAACTTCATCCTGCAACCGAAAGTGATGGCTGAAATCAGCGACGCCGTGGGCTACCCCAACGGCAATGCCGCGGCCACGCCGCTGGTGGCGAAGGAAATTTCCAGCGACCCGGGCATTTACCCGCCGGCTGACGTACAGGCAAAACTGTACGCCATCGCCGACCTGCCGGCCGCCACCCAGCGCATCCTGACGCGCACCTGGACCACCATCAAGTCGGGCAAGTAAGCCGGCTGTGATGCCCTGGGTACTGCGCCGAGTTATCCGGCGCAGTACCGCAGGCCTCTGAATTTGAAATAGTTTTTGCGACTCAGCGTTATCAAGGGTAAGTTGCGCGCCGGTTTTTTCAAACGGTTGGCACGATGCCGCCTGCCATGGGCAGGCATGAATGTAGTCACTTGTTGCATTTTATTTTGCAAGGCCGTGCCCGCCGGGCCTCGCCAGAGGCCTATCGTGCACATTTGTAATGGAGCCGACGTCGTTGGCCGTTTCATACGACCTGAAGGAACAGGCTGCAAGAATCCAAGGTCTGCCTATCCGGGGCGGGCTGTAAAATTTTGTTGGGAGTTTCGTTAATGGCAGTTGCCTCCGGTGCCTATAAGAAAGCCCTCGAGGGCGATCAGCAACCTAAACAGGTGCTGGTCAAAATCGACCGGGTCACCAAGAAGTTCGACGAGACGGTTGCGGTCGACGACGTGTCGCTGCAAATCAACAAGGGTGAAATCTTTGCCCTGCTCGGCGGCTCCGGCTCGGGTAAATCCACCTTGCTGCGCATGCTGGCCGGTTTCGAACGGCCGACCGAGGGGCGTATCTACCTCGATGGCGTGGACATCACCGACATGCCGCCCTATGAGCGGCCGATCAACATGATGTTCCAGTCCTACGCGCTGTTCCCGCACATGACCGTGGCGCAGAACATCGCCTTCGGCCTGAAGCAGGACCGGATCCCGGCGGCCGAGATCGACGCCCGCGTGGCCGAGATGCTCAAGCTGGTACAGATGACCCAGTACGCCAAGCGCAAGCCACACCAGTTGTCTGGGGGCCAGCGCCAGCGCGTGGCCCTGGCGCGCTCGCTGGCCAAACGCCCGAAACTGCTGCTGCTCGACGAGCCCATGGGCGCGCTGGACAAGAAACTGCGTTCGCAGATGCAGCTTGAGCTGGTAGAGATCATCGAGCGCGTGGGCGTTACCTGCGTGATGGTGACCCACGACCAGGAAGAGGCCATGACCATGGCCCAGCGCATCGCCATCATGCACCTGGGCTGGATTGCCCAGATCGGCAGCCCCATCGATATCTATGAAACGCCTACCAGCCGCCTGGTGTGCGAGTTCATCGGCAACGTCAACCTGTTCGAAGGCGAAGTGGTGGACGATGCCGAAGGCCACGCGTTGATCCACAGCCCGGAGCTGGAGCGCAACATCTACGTGGGCCACGGCATCAGCACCTCGGTGCAGGACAAGCACATCACCTACGCCATTCGCCCGGAAAAACTGCTGGTCACCGTCGAGCCGCCTGCCGGTGAGTACAACTGGTCGCGCGGCAAAGTGCACGACATCGCCTACCTGGGCGGCCACTCGGTGTTCTACGTGGAGCTGCCGTGCGGCAAGCTGGTCCAGTCGTTCGTGGCCAACGCCGAACGCCGCGGTGCGCGGCCAACCTGGGATGACCAGGTATACGTGTGGTGGGAAGACGACAGCGGCGTGGTACTGCGCTCATGAATACAAAAAACATCAAACGCATCTTGCATCGAATAACGCCCGGTGGCCGCCAACTGGTGATCGGCGTGCCGTTCCTGTGGCTGTTCCTGTTCTTCATGCTGCCGTTCTTCATCGTGTTGAAGATCAGCTTCGCTGAAGCGGACGTGGCGATCCCGCCGTACACCGAGATCTACACCTACGTCGACCAGAAGATCCAGTTGCTGCTGAACCTGGCCAACTACGCGATGCTGGGTGATGACGACCTTTACATCTCGGCGTACCTGGGTTCGCTGAAAATGGCCTTCTTCAGCACGCTGTTGTGCCTGGTGATCGGCTACCCCATGGCCTACGCCATCGCCCGTGCCCGCAAGGAAGCACAGACGGTGCTGCTGCTGTTGATCATGATGCCGACCTGGACGGCCATCCTGATTCGCGTGTATGCCTGGATGGGTATCCTGAGCAACAACGGCCTGCTCAACGCCTTCCTGATGTGGCTGGGGCTGATCGACCAACCGCTGCAGATCCTGAACACCAACCTCGCGGTGTACATCGGCGTGGTCTATTCGTACCTGCCGTTCATGATCCTGCCGTTGTTCGCCAACCTGGTGAAGCACGACGAAAGCTTGCTGGAAGCCGCATCCGACCTGGGTTCAAGCACCTTCAACAGCTTCTGGAAGATCACCGTGCCGCTGTCCAGGAACGGCATCATCGCCGGCTGCATGCTGGTGTTCATCCCCGTAGTGGGCGAGTTCGTGATCCCCGAACTGCTGGGCGGCCCGGAAACCCTGATGATCGGGCGCGTGCTGTGGCAGGAATTCTTCAACAACCGTGATTGGCCGGTGGCGTCTGCCCTGGCGGTAGTGATGCTGGCGATACTGATCGTGCCCATCCTGCTCTTCAACCGTAGTCAGGCCAAAGAGATGGAGGGCAAGGCATGAAGCGTTTCAGTTTTTCCAGCCTGATGCTGGTGCTGGGCCTGGTGTTCATCTATGCGCCCATGGTCATCCTGGTCATCTACTCGTTCAACGCCTCCAAGCTGGTGACGGTATGGGGCGGCTGGTCAGTGAAGTGGTACGTGGGGCTGGTGGACAACACCCAATTGATGGGCTCGGTGGCCCGGTCGCTGGAAATCGCCTGCTACACGGCGATTGCCGCGGTCATACTGGGTACCCTGGCGGCGTTTGTGCTGACCCGCGTGGCGCACTTCAAGGGCCGCACGCTGTTTGGCGGCCTGGTGACCGCGCCGCTGGTGATGCCCGAGGTAATCACCGGTCTGTCGCTGTTGCTGCTGTTCGTGGCCATGGCCCAGGCCATCGGCTGGCCGCAGGAGCGCGGCATCGCCACTATCTGGATCGCCCACACCACGTTCTGCGCCGCCTATGTGGCGGTGGTGGTGTCGGCGCGCCTGCGCGAGCTGGACCTGTCCATCGAGGAAGCGGCCATGGACCTGGGGGCGCGCCCCTGGAAAGTGTTCATGTTGATCACCATCCCCATGATCGCGCCTTCACTGGCGGCGGGTGGCATGATGTCGTTTGCCCTGTCGCTGGACGACCTGGTGCTGGCAAGCTTCGTATCGGGCCCGGGCTCCACTACCCTGCCCATGGAAGTGTTCTCGGCCGTGCGCCTGGGCGTGAAGCCGGAGATCAATGCCGTGGCCAGTCTGATCCTGCTGACGGTGTCGATCTTCACCTTCCTGGTCTGGTTCTTCACCCGCCGAGCCGAAGAGCGCCGCAAGCGCGCGATTCAGGCGGCCATCGAAGAAGCCGCGGCCGACGGCTGGAAACAGCCCGACCCGCGCCGCGCGCAAGCGCCGGCAGCCGCATGACACAAGGCCCTTCGGGGCCTTGTTCGTTACAAGGCATTGCCATTTCCTGTGGAACCGGCAGGTCGTGGATAGCGTTCTACCTCGCCGGTACCAGGTTCAGGGTACTGACCGTTCCGTTGGCCACATCCGCCGGGTCAATCAGCACCTGATGGTATTTGCCATCGATGTAGTCCTGGGCCTGATCGTTGTAATGCGCATCGAACAGCACCCCGCTTTGCCCCACCGGGTTGATGGTGGTGGCATGGGCCGGGTCGGCGAAGTCGATGACACGACGGGTCGAAGGCCCATAGCTGACGTGCCACGGCGCAGGTCCCAGCCGCCCGGAAAGGTTGTTCGGTACCTCGTGGCTGCCCGGCGCCGCGAACGGGCCGATGTTGAACAAGCGGTCCAGCGGTTTCTGGCTGCCAAGCGGGTGTTCATGGGTCAGGGTATGAGCCTTGCCCCATTGCCATTGGCCAGGATCGTCGCCCAGGGTGGCCTTGAGTTGGCGAAGGGCATTGCCCCAGGCCAGTTTGACGATATCGGCGCGGGTCGCGTGGGCCGCCGAGGCGCGGTCAGTCCACCAGGGTGAATTGGCATCCGCTGCCAGGCGTGGCAGGGCCGTGTCCAGTTCACGGGTTGACAGCAGGGTATCGAACATTGCATCGCCAAGTTCATCATGCATGGCGGCATAGGTGAGGTCGTACAGAAATTCGCTGAAGACCGTGGCCGGGACCGAGTCCAGCGGGTAGTCGCCCTGCCAGCGCCCCAGTTGCTCCACCAGCACCTTTTCCCCGGGGTCGGTCACTACCTGGCGCAGCACGGGCAGCAATGGCGTCAGCACGCGCTGGGCGTAACCTGTGCGGGTGCCCAGTTGCAGGGCCTGGGCGTGGGCGCTATCCCATTTCACGCTGTTGTCGCTCAACTGGCTGGACAACTGCTGGCCACGATCGGCCAGGTTGTAATAACCGGGAATCTCGATGCCCTGCGGCGACACCGGCTGGAAGTTGGCGGAAACGATGAAGCCCCGGGCCGGGTTTTCTTCCTGGGGGTTTGCCGTGAAGGGGTAGAAGCCCAGCTTGTCGGCATCGTGGCCGCTGCCATCGAGAATGAACATCGGCTGTACCCCGGCCGGGCGGATGGGCAATTGCGCCGCCGCCCACCAGCCGATATCGCCCTTGGCATTGGCCCAGATGAAATTCAGGCCTGGCGCCTGCACCTTGACCGCCGCGCCGCGCATCTTGGCCAGCGTGTCGGCGCGGTTGATTTCGTAGAAACCTTCCAGAATGGGGTTCTCCGACTCCAGGAAGGACCACCACATGGCGATCGGCGTGGTGGGCGCGACTTTGCCCAGCGCATCGTTGACGATTGGCCCGTGGGGCGAACGACGCAGGGTGATGCTGACCGGTTCCTGGCCCTTGACCGCTATCTGTTCGCGGGTGGTCTGCAGGTCCACCCACTGGTCGTGGTACCAGACCTGGTTGGGGTTGGCCGGGTTGACCTTTTCGGCCACCAGGTCCAGGTCATCATTCTGGAACATGGTCAGGCTCCAGCCGAAGTCCTTGTTCTGCCCCAGAGTGGCGAAGGCCCCGAGGGCCTGATGGTAGCCATACAGGTCGAAGCCCGGCGCCGACAGGTGTGCCTCATACCATACCGACGGTACCGAAAAGCGGATGTGCGGGTCGCCCGCCAGCAGCGGTTTGCCGCTGGCGGTGCGCGTGCCGGCAATGGCCCACGCGTTGCTGCCTTCGAACTGTGGCAGGCCGGCTTCTTCCAGTACTTGCTGACTGACCCGGGCCACGCTATTCAGGCTTTTCCAGTCATCGGCGGCCAGCGGCAGCGCGCCCTGCGGGTGCCAGTCGATGTCGAAGACCTTCAGGTAATCGGCGCCCAGTTGGTCACGCACGAACGTCAGCATCGGCTCGGTGCGAAAGGCGGCGGCGAAGCTGTAGGCCATGTAGCCGGTGACGCTGAAGATGTCCTGGGCAGTGAACGGCCGCGGCGTGATGCCCAGCACATCGAACTCCACCGGCCGGGGGTGGCTGGCCTGGTACTGGTTGATGCCGTCCAGGTAGGCCTCGATCGCCAGCCAGCTGGGGGAGTTGCGGTCCTCACGGGCCAGGGCGACCTCGGCCTGGTCGCGAATGCGCAGGCTGCGGAACAGGGTATCGGTGGGCACCAGCTTGGGCCCCAGAACTTCGGCCAATTCGCCGCGGGCCAGGCGGCGCATCATTTCCATCTGGAACAGCCGGTCCTGAGCCTGCACGTAGCCCAGGGCGCGATACATGTCCGCCTGGTTCTGCGCCTGTATATGCGGCACGCCGCGCGCGTCATAGCGCACGCTGACGGCCGCCTGCAGGTGCTGCAGGGCCATTTCGCCGCTGCGCTGTGGCTGTTTGCCGTGGATGTACCAGCCAGTGCCGGCGGTTGCGGCCGTGATCAGGACAGCGAGGACGGTGAGGCTGCGTTTCATTGGAAATCCTTTTGATGCCGCGTCAGGGCCCGGCGCTATCCCACGCGCAGTAACAGCCTTGGGCCAGGGTGTGAGTGGCATTCACCGTGCGCCCTTCGGTCAGCGCCTTGAGAATGGGCTCGATGAAGCTGTTGCTTGAATCGCAGGTCGCGCCTTCGCTGTAGGGGCCGAAGTAGGCGAGCTGGCCTTTCTGGTCCCAGATTGCCACGGCGGGGCTGGCCGGCACGCCTTCGCTGCCATGGATGGCCGCAAGCGCCTTGAAACTGTCCAGATCGGCCGGTAGCTGGCCATGGCTGCCGGCTTTCTGCACGCTGTAGAAGCTCACGCCCTGGGGGCCAAAGTGAGCCTGAAGTTCGCTCAGGTGCTGCTGGTTGGCCACATTGCACGGGCAGGCGGGGTCCCAGAAATGCACCAGGCGAACCGGGCCTGGGCCGGCCAGCGCCGGGGGCAGTCGCAGGCGGTCGCCCTCGAAAAGTGTGGCGTGTTCGCTGAACGCTCGGATGTAGCGGGACTCGAACCACTCATAGGCCAGCCACAGGGTGGCCACGCAGATCAGGGCCAGCAAGGTGAGGAGCAGGGTTTTGCGGCGCGAGGCAGACATAAAGGCTCGACCCGGAACAGGACACCCAGCTTGCCATGCCCGGCCATACAGAAGAATATCGGAGGTGTGTTTATTCGCTTACCGCTGCGAGACCTTATGCCTGCCACGTTTCGGCCAGACGCGCTCCGCGCTGGTCTCAAGCCCCTGGCCGCCCGTGTGCCACTGTCCGAGGAGGCCAGGGCGTACCAGCGGTTCTATGGTATCGACCTGCCGTGCCAGACCTGGCTCGGCCGTTTCGAGGCGGCCGGTTATGAGCTGGTAAGCCAGGTATGGCTACCGCCATCACCGGTCGCGACATTGGTGTTGCTGCATGGCTTCTACGACCACATGGGCCTGTACCGGCATGTGATCCGCTGGGCGCTGGACCATGGTTTCGCGGTGATCTCCGGCGACCTGCCCGGCCACGGGCTGTCCAGCGGCGAGCGCGCGCGTATCGATGACTTCGACGACTATCAGGCCGCGCTGCATGGCCTGTTCGCGGAAGCCGCCAGCATCGGCCTGCCACAGCCCTGGCACCTGCTGGGGCAGAGCACCGGGGGCGCCATTGTCCTCGACCATTTGCTGTACCACGGCCTGGACAGCCCGGCCCAGGGCCAGGCGATTCTGCTGGCGCCGCTGGTGCGCCCGCGTGGCTGGCGCTGGTCCCAGGTCAGCTACCGGCTGCTCAGCCCCTTCGTCAGCGGCATTGCCCGGCGCTTCAGTGAAAACACCAACGACCCTGAATTCATGCCCTTCCTGCAGGCTGACCCGCTGCAGCCCATTCGCCTGCCAACTGCCTGGGTAGGCGCGCTGGTCAACTGGGTGCCGCGGATAGAAGCCGCGCCCGTCAGCACGCGCTCGCCGCTGATTGTGCAGGGCGATGCAGACATGACGGTGGATTGGGAGCACAACCTTGGTGTGCTGCAGGCCAAGTTTCGCAGCCCCCAGGTATTGATGCTGCCGGGGGCACGGCATCATTTGGCCAATGAAGTGGTGCCGATCAGGGAGCGATATTTTTCATTCGTGGATGAGTGGCTGGGGCGCTGACCCAATCATTTGGCTCCGCTCCTGAGTGGTCTCACGTTCCAGGCTTTGGCGGAGTGAGACTCGACGTACTCTGCCCCACCGCCAGACTGGCCCGCACTGCCGCCAACGCCGCCTTGTAATAGGCCTGCCCTTCGGGCGATTCGGCGAAGTTGGCGAATTCTTCCAGCTCCGGGTCCGACAGGTCGCGGTACACATACAACAGGGTGTTATCCAGTTCGGTACCGATCTGCCCCATCAGGCGCTGGCGCTGGCCGTCGAGCATGCCCTGGGCCTGGTCGCTGCCCAGCAGGCCGGGGATCATCTGGCTGAGGCTGTCGGCGGCGACGCCGGCGATGGCCAGGCTCACTTCGGCGCCGGCTTCGCGGGCGGGCAGGGCGCGGGACAAGTGGCCAATGATCAGTGCGCGGGTATCACTGACCTGCATATGGGGCAGGCCCTGGGCGTTCTTGGCCAGTTGGTCGCGGCGGGTGGCCAGCAATTCGGCGGCCACCACTTTGCGCCCCAGCGGCGACTGGAAAAAGGCCAGGGCCGGGCTCGGGTCGGCGAGGGTCTGGCGCAGCCGGGCCTCGGCGCGCTGGTCCATGGCCTGCGGGGCGAAACGCTGGTCGCTGTTATTGACCAACGCCTGGAATACCGCAGGGGGCAAACTGTTCTGGTAGCGCTGCTGGGCTGCTTTCAGGGCGTCGGTGAAATGCGCCCGCTGCTCTGGCCAGCCAGCGACCTTGTACAACTGGTCGTGACTGTCTGCCCACGCAGGCAGGGTGCAGCACATGATCAAAAGGAAAAACAAACGGCGCATCAGGGACTCCTGTCGGCAGGCCGCCATTGTCCGTGGCCGGGCAGGGCTTTGTCGAGAATTCGTGTCAAGCGTTGCAACATAATCGACGTGCTGCGCGTCGGGGGCCAAGTGGCTCTGTCCGTTTCGCAGGCACATGGATACTATGCGCGGCATGCAAATATCCTCTGATCATCCGCTGCTGCTCTCTATCGTCGACGACCTGGCCGAGCGCGGTTGGTCGCAACAGGATTTGTTCCTGCCCCACGACCTGACCGCAGCGCTGGCGGCCGAATGCCGGCAGCGCTCTGCCCAGGGCGAACTGGCGCCTGCCGCCGTCGGCCGTGGCCCTGCGCAGGAAATTCGCGAGGGTATTCGTGGCGACCGAATCCAGTGGCTGGAACCGGGCGAGTCGTCTGCCTGCGACCAATACCTGGAACTCATGGGCGCCCTGCGCGAGGCCCTTAACCGTGGGCTGTTCCTGGGGCTTGAGGATTTCGAGTGCCATTTCGCCCTCTACCCACCGGGTGCCTTTTACCGCAAGCACCTAGACCGCTTCCGCGATGATGACCGGCGCATGGTGTCGGCCGTCGTCTACCTCAACGAGGCCTGGGCCCCGGGGCATGGGGGCCAACTGCGTATGTACCTTGACCAGGAGCGCGAGCACGACGTTGCGCCGAGCGGCGGTTGCCTGGTGGTGTTCCTGTCGGGCGAAGTACCCCACGAAGTACTGCCGACCACGCGTGACCGCCTGTCGTTGACGGGCTGGTTCCGCCGCCGTGGCAACGAGCCATTCTGATATGCACAAGATTCTTGTCAGCCGCTGCCTGCTGGGCCACCGGGTTCGTTACGACGGCGGTGCCAGCGGCCCCTTCGACCAATTGGACCTGTGGCTGGCTGAAGACCGGGTGGTTGGCCTGTGTCCGGAGGTGGCCGGCGGCTTGCCGACCCCGCGCCCTGCTGCCGAGATTCCAGGTGGCCAGGGTGTGCGGGTGCTTGAAGGGCAGGCGCTGGTGCTGACAGAGGCGGGCGAGGACTTCACCGCTGCCTTCGTGCGCGGTGCCCAACTGGCGCTGCAAGCAGTGCGCCGGCATGGCATCCGCATCGCGGTACTGAAGGCCAACAGCCCGTCGTGCGGAAATGTGCTGACCTACGACGGGACGTTCACCGCCACCAAGGTGCAGGGGGAGGGGGTTACCGCGGCACTGTTGCGACGCGAAGGTGTGCAGGTGTTCAGTGAGTTGCAACTGGCTGAAGCGGCCCAGGCGCTGGCAGCCTTGGAAAAGTAGATGAAACCTGCTCTGGCACAGGCCTTACAGCGCGCCGCACCCTGACAAAATGGGCTAAGGTGTTTCCATACCAAACCGGAAACATATCCTGGAGCCCCCGATGAAATCTCTTTTTTGCCGTGCTGCCGTTGCTGGATTGCTGATGGGCGCCTCGTTGCTGGCCAGTGCCGACGACCTGAAAAGCGTCGAAGCCCCGGCAGGTGCCAAGGTGTTCATTGTTTCCCCCGCCGATGGCGCTACCGTCGACAAGACCTTCACCGTGAAATTCGGCATCGAAGGCATGAAACTGGCCCCGGCCGGTGACCCGACCCCGAACACCGGCCACCACCACCTGCTGGTGGACGTCGACCAGCAGCCACCGGCCGACCAGCCGCTGCCGGTGACGGACCATATCCTGCACTTCGGCAAGGCGCAGACCGAAACCACCTTGACCCTGGCCCCGGGCAAGCACACCCTGCAATTGCTGCTGGCGGACCGCTTCCATGTGCCGTTCAAGCCAGCGGTGGAATCGAAGAAAATCACCGTTACCGTCAAATAGCGTGCTTCCTGGTCCGCTGCAGGACCAGGCGACACGGCATGAAAGCAGAAAGGGAGGCCCGAGGGCCTCCCTTTCTCATGACGCAGGTTTGCTTAGAACAGCACGCGGCTACGGATGGTGCCGTTGATCTGTTGCAGCTTGGCCTGGGCCAGGTCCGAGTATTCGGCGTCGACGTCGATGACCACGTAACCGACTTTCTCGTTGGTCTGCAGGAACTGACCGGAGATGTTGATGCCGTTCTCGGCGAACACCTTGTTGATCTCGCTGAGCACGCCCGGGATGTTTTCGTGGATGTGCAGCAGGCGGTGCTTGCCCGGGTGAGCCGGCAGGGCCACTTCCGGGAAGTTGACCGACGACACCGAGGTACCGTTGTCGCTGTACTTGACCAGCTTCTCTGCCACTTCCAGGCCGATGTTGGCCTGGGCCTCGGCGGTGGAGCCACCGATGTGCGGGGTCAGGATCACGTTGTCCAGGCCGCGCAGCGGGCTTTCGAAGATGTCGTCGTTGGAGCGTGGCTCCACCGGGAACACGTCGATGGCCGCGCCGATCAGGTGCTGGTCCTTGATGGCGGCTGCCAAGTGGTCCAGCTCGACCACGGTGCCACGGGCAGCGTTGATCAGGATGCCGCCTTTCTTGATGGCGCGGATTTCCTTCTCGCCGATCATCCACTGGGTGGCGGCGGTTTCAGGTACGTGCAGCGAGACGATGTCGGACATGCCCAGCAGTTCGGTCAGGCTGGCTACCTGGGTAGCGTTGCCCAGCGGCAGCTTGGTGATGGTGTCATAGAAGAACACCTGCATGCCCAGGCCTTCAGCCAGTACCGACAGTTGGGTACCGATGGAGCCGTAGCCGACGATGCCCAGCTTCTTGCCACGGATCTCGAAGGAGTTGGCCGCGCTCTTGATCCAGCCACCACGGTGGCAGGAAGCGTTCTTCTCGGGGATGCCGCGCAGCAGCAGGATGGCCTCGGCCAGCACCAGTTCGGCTACCGAACGGGTATTGGAGTATGGCGCGTTGAACACGGCGATACCGCGCTCGCGGGCCGCGTCCAGGTCAACCTGATTGGTGCCGATGCAGAAGCAGCCGACAGCGACCAGTTTTTTCGCACAATCGAAGAGCTCTTCGGTCAGCTGGGTACGGGAGCGGATACCGATGAAGTGAGCATCGGCGATCTTTTCCTTCAGCTCGGCCTCGGGCAGCGACTTGGTGTGGTATTCGATATTCGAATACCCGGCGGCCTTGAGGACGTCGACGGCGGATTGGTGGACGCCTTCGAGAAGAAGGAACTTGATCTTGCTCTTATCGAGAGAAGTCTTGCTCATCTGCGTAAACCTGTGTCCCGGAGAAAAATGGCAGGAAGTGAAGCTGTCGCGGATCGGCCGGAAGCACGATTAGCGGGGGGGCGTATGCTAGCATATCCCCCCCTTGGTAAGCCCATCCCTGGGACGTGAAGTGTTCTCAGGGTGACTATGAACAGTTCGAGAGTTCAGCAATGACCCATTCTGCGTTTCTTGAAGAGCTTCACACCCTGGTCGACCCCGGCAAGGTACTCACCGACGCCGATTCTCTCGAGGCTTACGGCAAGGACTGGACGAAACAATTCGCCCCGGCCCCCAGCGCCATCGTGTTTCCCAAGACCACCGAACAGGTTCAGGCCATCGTGCGCTGGGCCAACGCCCACAAGGTCGCGCTGGTGCCCTCCGGCGGGCGTACCGGCCTGTCCGCGGCGGCGGTCGCCACCAACGGCGAGGTGGTGGTGTCGTTCGACTATATGAACAGAATCGGTGCCGTGGACACCGTTGATCGGACAGTGGTGTGCCAGCCTGGGGTCGTCACCAAGCAATTGCAGAACCTGGCCAAGGACCACGACCTCTACTACCCGGTAGACTTCGCCTCTTCGGGTTCCAGCCAGATTGGCGGCAATATCGGCACCAATGCCGGCGGGATCAAGGTGATTCGCTACGGCATGACCCGTAACTGGGTGGCTGGCCTGAAAGTGGTGACCGGCAAGGGTGACCTGCTGGAATTGAACAAGGACCTGATCAAGAACGCTACCGGCTACGATATGCGCCAGCTGTTCATAGGGGCCGAAGGCACCCTGGGCTTCGTGGTCGAAGCCACCATGCGCCTGGACCGGGCCCCGAAGAACCTGACCGCCATGGTGCTGGGCACACCGGACTTTGATTCGATCATGCCGGTGCTGCATGCGTTTCGCGGCAGACTGGACCTGACTGCCTTCGAATTTTTCTCGGACAAGGCATTGGCCAAAGTCATGGCCCGCGGTGATGTGCCGCCACCGTTCAGCACCGACTGCCCGTTCTATGCCCTGCTGGAGTTCGAGGCCACTACCGAGCACGTCTCCAACGAAGCGTTGGCCACGTTCGAACACTGCGTCGAGCAGGGTTGGGTCATCGACGGGGTGATGAGCCAGAGCGAGCAACAACTGGCGAACCTGTGGAAACTGCGCGAGTACATCTCCGAAACCATCTCGCACCGCACCCCCTACAAAAACGACATCTCGGTCACCGTCGCGCAGGTACCGGCGTTTCTTAAGGAAATTGACGCGATCGTCAGCGAAAGCTACCCGGACTTCGAAGTGGTCTGGTACGGCCACATCGGTGACGGCAACCTGCACCTCAATATCCTCAAGCCTGAAGACCTGGACAAGGAAGCGTTCTTCGCCAAGTGCGTGAGCGTCAACAAGGCGGTATTCGAGACTGTGCAGAAGTACAACGGCTCGATCTCGGCCGAGCACGGTGTGGGCCTGGTCAAGCGTGACTACCTGAACTACAGCCGCAGCGAAGCGGAAATCCAGTACATGAAAGCCCTGAAGGTGGTGTTCGACCCCAACGGCATCATGAACCCGGGCAAGATCTTTGCTGTTTGATTCGCAGTTTTCCCATCAAGGAGTCGGGCAATGAGCTATCAACACCAATACCTCGACGGTACCCATATTCATTTTCCGGTGGGCAAGGTGGTGTGCATCGGGCGCAACTACGCCGAGCACGCCAAGGAACTCAACAACCCCGTGCCCACCGAACCGCTGTTGTTCATCAAGCCGGGCAGTTGCGTGGTGCCGACCGAAGGCGGGTTCAAGATCCCCACCGACCGGGGGGCGGTGCATTACGAAGCGGAAATCGCCGTGCTGCTGGGCAAGCCCCTGTCCACCAGGCCCACGGAAGAAGAAGTGCTGGATGCCATTTCCGGTTTCGCTCCGGCCCTGGACCTGACTCTGCGTGACGTGCAGAGCAAGCTCAAGGAAAAAGGCCTGCCATGGGAGCTGGCCAAGGCGTTCGATGGCGCCTGTGTGCTGGCCCCGTTCGTGGTGGGGAGTACTTTCCCGGACGTGACCGACATCCCGATCCGCCTGACCATCAACGGTGAAGTGCGCCAGGACGGCAACAGCAACCTGATGCTCAACCCCATCGTGCCGATGATCCAGTACATGGCGGCCAACTTCTCGCTGCTGGCCGGCGACGTGATTCTGACCGGCACGCCGGCCGGGGTGGGGGCACTGAACCCAGGCGATGAGCTGGTGCTAGAGCTGCCGGGAGCCAGTCGTTTCGAGACCGTTGTGGGCTGACGGCCAGGCTTTTGCTTTTTTTTCACACGTCATCCGGATAATACGGCTTAATCACCCTGCGCGCCTTCGCGCCCAGGGTTGCCGTATTCTCAGGAAGATATCGACATGGCCGTACCCCCCTCTCTTTCCCCGGCTGCGCACGAGCGCAAGCCGCGCCTCATGACGCGCTGGTATGTCTGGCTGCTGTTGGTCGTCGCTGCCTACGCTGTCGCCGCGGTCATGCACTGGGACACCCGGGTCAAACTCTGGGTGGTGGAGCGCATGACCCCGCAGGCCCAGCGCGATGCGGCCGTATGGTTGCCCGGCTATCGCGCCTTCATCGACGGCAAGGCGCTGCCCGGCATGGAGAAGGACGAAGCCTCTGACCTGACGTACAACCCCGACACCAGGACGCTGTTCTCGGTGATGGGCAAGAACGCCTTTCTGGTGGAGTTGAACCTGGAAGGCGACGTGCTGCGCAAGATGCCGCTCAAGGGCTGGTCGAACCCTGAAGGGGTGGCGTACATCGGCGGGGGCCGCATGGCCATTACCGATGAGCGCCAGCACCTGATGACGGTGGTCAAGGTGACCGCGGACACTCAGGCATTGACCTTGGCCGATTGGCCGCAATTCGACCTGGGCCCATCGGCGAATCAGAACAAAGGTTATGAAGGCATTGCCTGGGACCCGCGCCGCGGGCAGTTGCTGCTGGGCGAAGAGCGCCCGGCAGCCATGTACAGTCTGAAAGTCGATGCCAATGGGCAATGGCAGGGCGACAAGGTCAAGTTGCCGTTCAGCACGTTGAACCTGCGCAACCTGTCTTCCCTGGGCATCGACCCGCGTACGGGCAATACCCTGGTGTTGTCGGCGGATTCGCACATGCTGCTGGAGCTGGACCCAACCGGGCGGCAGGTCAGCTACATGACGTTGCTGGGCGGCCTGAACGGCCTGAAAGACACCGTACCGCGCGCAGAAGGCGTGGCCATGGATGAAAGCGGCACTATCTACATGGTCAGCGAACCGAACCTGTTCTACGTGTTCCGCAAGTTCTGAGTATCGCTTGGACCGCTGTGGGGCCGGGCGACGCTCGGGAAAAAGGCAGCACGGTGCATCTGGTGTTGCGCTGTGGCTTCTTCCCGAGCTTCGTCCGGCCCCACGGGCGGAGGTGGCGGCATTACTGGGTGAGGGTTTTCACGCCTTCCGGGGTGCCCAGCAACAGCAGGTCGGCCGGCCGCGAGGCGAACAGGCCATTGGTGACCACGCCGACGATGGCGTTGATCTGCACTTCCAGGGCTACCGGGTCGGTGATGTGCATGTTGTGCACGTCCAGGATGATGTTGCCGTTGTCGGTCACAACCCCTTCACGGTACACCGGGTCGCCGCCCAGCTTCACCAGCTGGCGCGCCACATGGCTGCGGGCCATGGGAATGACTTCCACCGGCAGCGGGAAAGCGCCCAGCACCGGCACCAGCTTGCTGCCATCGGCGATGCAGATGAACGTCTTGGCCACGGCCGCGACGATCTTCTCGCGGGTCAGGGCCGCGCCGCCGCCCTTGATCAGGTTCAGGTGTTCATCGCTCTCGTCGGCGCCGTCGATGTAGAACTCCAGGTCGCTGACGGTGTTCAGTTCATAAACCGGAATGCCATGGCCCTTGAGGCGCGCAGCGGTGGCTTCGGAGCTGGCAACGGCGCCGTCGAAGGCACCCTTGTGCTGGGCCAGGGCATCGATGAAGCAGTTGGCGGTCGAACCGGTGCCGACGCCGACGATGCTCTTGTCGTCCAGCTTGGGCAGAATGAAGTCGACAGCAGCCTGGGCGACGGCCTGTTTGAGTTGGTCCTGGGTCATGCGGGCTCCGGAGCGGGCACAAAGTAGCGGGGGAAGGGCGGCATTATACCCCTTTGCTGTGGTCCTTGGCTGGAACGCTGGGGTAGACTCACAGGTCTTGCTCAACCGCCAGTGATGCTTCCGATGCTCGAACAGTACGTTAAGAAGATCCTCACCTCGCGCGTCTACGACGTCGCCGTGGAAACCCCCCTGCAGGCCGCCGGCCAGCTGTCCAAACGCCTTGGCAACCAGATCCTGCTCAAGCGTGAAGACCTGCAGCCGGTGTTTTCCTTCAAGATTCGCGGCGCCTACAACAAGCTGGCGCAGTTGAGCGACGAAGAACGTGCCCGTGGCGTGGTCACCGCCTCGGCTGGCAACCACGCCCAGGGCCTGGCCCTGGCGGCCCGGGAAATGGGGGTGAAAGCCACCATCGTGATGCCCAAGACCACCCCCGAGATCAAGGTCGAGGGCGTGCGCTCGCGCGGCGGCAAGGTCGTGTTGCATGGCGACTCCTTCCCCGAGGCGCTGGCCTATTCGCTGAAGCTGGTAGACGAAAAGGGCTACGTCTATATCCACCCTTATGACGACCCGCACACCATTGCCGGCCAGGGCACCGTGGCCATGGAGATCCTGCGCCAGCACCCGGGCAAGCTGGATGCCATCTTCGTGCCGGTGGGTGGCGGTGGCTTGATCGCCGGCATCGCGGCCTACGTGAAGTACCTGCGCCCGGAGATCAAGATCATCGGCGTGGAACCCGACGACTCCAACTGCCTGCAAGCGGCCATGGCCGCGGGCGAGCGGGTGGTGTTGCCGTCCGTCGGCATCTTCGCCGACGGCGTGGCCGTGGCCCAGATCGGCCAGCACACCTTCGACATCTGCAAGGACCATGTGGACGACGTGATCACCGTCAGCACCGACGAGATCTGCGCGGCCATCAAGGACATCTACGACGACACCCGCTCCATCACCGAGCCCGCTGGCGCCCTGGGCGTGGCCGGTATCAAGAAATACGTGGAGCTGCACGGCGTCAGCGGCCAGACCCTGGTGGCCATCGATTCGGGTGCCAACGTCAACTTCGATCGCCTGCGCCACGTGGCCGAGCGTGCCGAGCTGGGTGAAGGCCGCGAAGCCATCATCGCGGTGACCATCCCCGAGCGCCCGGGTAGCTTCAAGGCCTTCTGCGAGGCCATTGGCAAGCGCCAGATCACCGAATTCAACTACCGCTACCACACCGGCCGTGAAGCGCATATCTTCGTTGGCGTGCAGACCCACCCCGACACCGACCCGCGCTCGGCGCTGGTGGCCAGCCTTGCCGAACAGGGCTTCCCGGTGCTGGACCTGACCGACAACGAGCTGGCCAAGCTGCATATCCGCCACATGGTGGGCGGCCACGCGGTGCAGGTCAGCGACGAGATGGTCATGCGTTTCGAGTTCCCGGAGCGCCCGGGTGCCCTGTTCAACTTCCTCAACAAGCTGGGCGGGCGCTGGAACATCTCCATGTTCCATTACCGCAACCACGGTGCCGCTGATGGGCGCGTGGTAGCAGGCTTGCAGGTACCGGCCCACGAACGTGGCCAGGTGGCCGCGGCCCTGGAGGAAATCGGCTACCCGTTCTGGGACGAAACCGACAACCCGGCGTATCGGCTGTTCCTCGGCTGACTGCTAGGCTGTACAGCATCGCCACACGCACAGGAGCTGCCCCATGGAAACCCTGAGCCTGCTGAAAATGCTCCATGGCATCGCTACCGCTCTGCTGCTGGGCAGCGTGGCGGCGGTGCTGTTCCAGACCTGGCGCGGTTGGCGCGCCGGCAACAAGTCGGCCTTCGCCCAGACCCTGCAACGCCCATGGCTGTATGCCTGGGTGCTGATGGGGCTGAGCGTGGCGAGCTTTCCGTTCACCGGCTGGTGGATGATGCACACCGTGGGCTGGCCGCTGGGCCAGGCCTGGCTGCTGGGCGGCTCGGTGCTGTACGTGGTGGGGGTGTTCGGTTTTCTGCTGTTGCTGCGCCGCACCATCCGCTGGCGCCAGGCCGCGGCGGCCTATAACCAGGTACAGGTGGTGCGTCAGCGCAAACTGGCGACGGTGTTCGCCGGCGTGTCGCTGGTGGTGCTGGTGGCCATTCTGGTGTTGATGCTGGCCAAACCTGTCTAAAGCGGTGGTGTCCTGTTCCCGAGCTTCGCCCGGTCCTGCAGACGTCATGGCAATCCGTGCAGGAGCGGGCGAGGCTCGGGACGCAGGCACCGCCGATCTCAACGCAGGGACATGATCTTCCAGCCGCGACGCTCAGCCTCGGCCAGCAAGTTCGGGTCAGCATCCACAACCACCGGGTTCGCGACTTTCTCCAGCAGGGGCAAGTCGTTCATCGAGTCGCTATAGAAATAGCTGCCCTGCAGGTCGAACCCGTTCTCTTCCATCCAGCGGTTGAGCCGCGCCACCTTGCCTTCGCGGAAACACGGCACGTCGGTGCTGCGCCCGGTATAGCGGCCATCGACCATCTCGCACTCGGTGGCCAACAGCGTGTCCACACCCAGGCGTTCGGCGATGGGGCCAGTCACGAAGCGGTTGGTCGCCGTGATGATCAGCAGCTTGTCGCCGGCATCACGGTGCTGCTGCAGCAGCGCCAGGGCCTTGGGCAGAATGATCGGTTCGATGCAGTCGCGCATGAAGTCGGCATGCCACTCGGCCAGTTGCGCCATCTCGGTGGCGGCCAGAATCTCCAGGCTGAAGTTCAGGTAGTCGGTCAGGTTCAGCTTGCCGGCCAGGTAGTCCTGGTAGAACCCATCGTTGCGGTTCTTGTATTCCACCGGGTCGAGGATGCCGCGCTCGCACAGGTAATCGCCCCAGGCATGGTCACTGTCGCCACCAAGCAGGGTATTGTCGAGGTCGAATAAAGCCAGGCGCATGGAAGTTACTCGTCTAAAAACTGGAAAAGGCCCACAGAATACGGACTTTTCACAACAGTGCACATAAGGTATGCGGGTGCGTTGCTGCCTTGACGATCTTTGTGGAACAATGCCAAGACATGCGTTTGCGAGGTTGCTGCCGTGATCGACCCCGATGGTTTCCGTCCCAATGTCGGCATTATTCTGACCAATGATGCCGGACAGGTGCTATGGGCTCGTCGTATCAATCAGGATGCCTGGCAGTTTCCCCAGGGGGGCATCAACCCTCAGGAGACGCCGGAAGAGGCCTTGTACCGCGAGTTGAATGAAGAAGTGGGGCTGGAGCGACAAGATGTTGAAATTCTTGCCTGCACCCGCGGCTGGTTGCGTTATCGTTTACCTCAACGCCTGGTGCGTACCCACAGCCAACCGCTGTGCATCGGGCAGAAGCAGAAGTGGTTTCTCTTGCGCCTGGTGTCCAACGAGCAGCGCGTGAGAATGGATTTGACCGGTAAACCGGAGTTCGATGGCTGGCGTTGGGTCAGCTATTGGTACCCGCTGGGCCAGGTGGTGACATTCAAGCGCGAGGTGTATCGCCGCGCTCTCAAAGAGCTTGCCCCGCGCCTGCTGGCGCGCGACTGACGACGGAGTTCGACCCCGAGCCATGCTCAATACGCTGCGCAAGATCGTCCAGGAAGTCAACTCCGCCAAGGATCTCAAGACGGCGTTGGGGATCATTGTGCTGCGTGTCAAAGAGGCCATGGGCAGTCAGGTCTGCTCGGTCTACCTGCTCGACCCGGAAACGAACCGCTTCGTGCTGATGGCCACCGAAGGCTTGAACAAGCGCTCCATCGGCAAGGTCAGCATGGCGCCCAACGAGGGCCTGGTGGGCCTGGTGGGCACGCGCGAAGAACCGCTGAACCTGGAAAACGCCGCCGACCACCCCCGTTACCGCTACTTCGCCGAGACTGGCGAGGAGCGCTTCGCCTCCTTCCTGGGCGCGCCGATCATTCACCACCGTCGCGTGGTAGGGGTGTTGGTCATCCAGCAAAAGGAGCGCCGTCAGTTCGACGAGGGCGAAGAAGCCTTCCTGGTCACCATGAGCGCGCAATTGGCCGGCGTTATCGCCCATGCTGAGGCCACCGGTTCGATCCGGGGCCTGGGCCGCCAGGGCAAGGGCATTCAGGAAGCCAAATTCGTTGGCGTACCTGGGTCGCCAGGCGCGGCGGTGGGTACTGCGGTGGTCATGCTGCCGCCAGCTGACCTGGAAGTGGTGCCGGACAAGACTGTCACCGACATCACCGCCGAGCTGCAGCTGTTCCAGACCGCCCTGGAAGGGGTTCGCCATGACATGCGCACACTTTCGGCGAAATTGGCTACCCAATTGCGCCCGGAAGAGCGCGCACTGTTCGACGTCTACCTGATGATGCTCGACGACGCTTCCCTGGGCAGCGAGGTGACCAATGTCATCAAGACCGGCCAGTGGGCCCAGGGCGCGTTGCGCCAGGTCGTCACCGAGCACGTCAACCGTTTCGAATTGATGGACGATGCCTACCTGCGCGAGCGGGCCTCGGACGTCAAGGACCTGGGCCGCCGCCTGCTGGCCTACCTGCAGGAAGCCCGGCAACAGACCCTGGTGTACCCGGACAATACCATCCTGATCAGCGAAGAACTGTCCCCGGCCATGCTCGGTGAAGTGCCTGAAGGCAAGCTGGTGGGGCTGATCTCGGTGCTGGGTTCGGGTAACTCCCACGTCGCGATCCTGGCTCGGGCCATGGGTATCCCGACGGTGATGGGCCTGGTGGACCTGCCGTATTCCAAGGTCGACGGCATTCAGATGATCGTCGATGGCTACAAGGGCGAGGTCTACACCAACCCCAGCGAAGTGCTGGCGAAGCAGTACGCTGATGTCGTCGAGGAAGAGCGCCAACTGGCCCAGGGCCTCGATGCCCTGCGTGAACTGCCTTGCGTGACCCTGGACGGCCATCGCA
Organism: Pseudomonas sp. RIT-To-2; assembly: GCF_029623465.1. Lineage (NCBI taxonomy): Bacteria > Pseudomonadati > Pseudomonadota > Gammaproteobacteria > Pseudomonadales > Pseudomonadaceae > Pseudomonas > Pseudomonas sp. RIT-To-2. Next base: position 66,543 of record NZ_JAPYKM010000001.1, read on the forward strand.
TGCCGTTGTGGGTGAACACCGGCCTGCTGGCCGACGTCGCCCGTGCCCAGCAGCGCGGCGCCGAAGGCGTCGGCCTGTACCGCACCGAAGTGCCGTTCATGATCAACCAGCGTTTCCCCAGCGAGAAGGAACAGCTGGCCATTTACCGCGAGCAACTGGCTGCCTTCCACCCGCTGCCGGTGACCATGCGCAGCCTGGACATTGGCGGTGACAAGTCGCTCTCGTACTTCCCCATCAAGGAAGACAACCCATTCCTGGGCTGGCGCGGCATTCGCGTCACCCTCGACCACCCGGAAATTTTCCTGGTGCAAACTCGCGCGATGCTCAAGGCCAGCGAGGGCTTGAACAACCTGCGCATTCTGCTGCCGATGATTTCTGGTACCCATGAAACCGAAGAAGCCTTGCACCTGATCCACCGGGCCTGGGGCGAAGTGCGCGACGAAGGCACTGACGTGCCGATGCCGCCGGTGGGCGTGATGGTGGAAATTCCCGCGGCGGTGTACCTGACCCGCGAGCTGGCGCGCCAAGTCGACTTTCTGTCGGTGGGCTCCAACGACCTGACCCAATACTTGTTGGCCGTGGACCGAAACAATCCTCGGGTAGCCGACCTGTACGATTATCTGCACCCCGCGGTGCTGCAAGCCCTTCAGCACGTGGTCACCGAAGCCCATGCCGAAGGCAAGCCGGTGAGCATCTGCGGCGAGATGGCCGGCGACCCGGCGGCCGCGGTGTTGTTGATGGCCATGGGCTTTGACAGCCTGTCGATGAACGCCACCAACTTACCCAAGGTCAAATGGATGCTGCGCCAGGTCAGCCTGGCCAAGTCCAAGGAACTGCTGGCGCAGTTGATGAAAATCGACAACCCGCAGGTTATCCACAGCTCGCTGCAACTGGCCCTGAAAAACCTGGGGCTGGCGCGCATGATCAACCCCGCCGCGCCCAAGACGCTTTAATCGGCTGCGCCAGGTCCCACAAGGGATTGGGGATGGTTCACAAGGCCAGGTCCACCTCGCCGAGCGCACCGCCATACGGCCCGAAGCTGCGCTCCACGATGCGCCGTGACCCATCGGCCCGCACGATCAACGCCGTGCTGGCGCGGGTGCCATAGGTGGGGCTGGCGATAAACACGCTGGACAGCAACGATTCCGTGGCCAGGCCCACGCCGGTATCCGGTAGCTCGGCGTCCGCGGCGCGGGCGCTGTCTTTCAAGATCTCCAGCAACTGCTCGGGCTGCGGGTCATTCAGCCGCTCGGCCAGTGCTGCGCGAGCCTTCAACAGCTTCGGCCAAGGGGTATCCAAGCCCGCATTGGACAGCCCATACACCCCTGTGGATAAATCCACCGCCCGCCGCTCGCGCTGATTGAAGTAGCACAGCCTTTCTGCAGCCCCCAGCAACAGGTTGAACCCTGAATACTCCGCGGCCCGGCTGCCCACGTCATCCAGGTAGTCGTCGATGCCGACGCTACTGGTCAGAAAACGCGCTACCAGGTCACCGCGCGAGCGCCTTCCTGCTGGTTGCCCGGGGTCGCGAATGTTGGTCAGCGCCGCGAACCTGCCGTCACTTCCCAATCCCAGCCAGGTGCCCCCAGCCTCCAGGTCGCGCCCGGCCCAGACGCCTTCGGCATCGGGCCATTGGCCCAGCGGCTGGCTGGGGCGGGCGTAGAATTCGTCGCGGTTGGCCGCCAGCACCAGCGGCACAGGGTGCCCGGGGCGCCAGGCGAATACGATCAAGCACATGAGGTTGGCCTTGTGTTCACGGTTGCACTCCATCCCGTCACAGTAGAGGCAAATGCCCCCATCCGTTACCATGCGCTCCAGTTTTCGCTGACACAAGTTTCATGGCAGCGGGCAGGCGGGCGGGGCATAGTCTCTGGTTTTCCTGGCCGCCGTGGCCATTCGGGAACGCCAGGGGCGATCCTGCCGCCTGTTCAAGTCAAGGAGTTGCAATGCTGCCTTACCCGCAGATCGACCCGGTGGCCGTCGCCATCGGACCGCTTCAAATCCACTGGTACGGCCTGATGTACCTGATCGGCATCGGCAGTGCCTGGCTGCTGGCCTCCAGCCGCCTGAACCGCTTCGACCCCACCTGGACCAAGGAGAAGCTCTCCGACCTGGTGTTCTGGTGTGCCATGGGCGTGATCGTCGGTGGGCGTCTGGGCTACGTGCTGTTCTATGACCTGAAGGTGTATATCGACAACCCCACGCTTATCTTCGAAGTGTGGAAAGGCGGCATGGCGTTCCATGGCGGCCTGATCGGCGTGATGCTGGCCACCTGGTGGTTCGGCCGCAAGAACGGCAAGTCGTTCTTCGAGCTGATGGACTTCATTGCTCCGCTGGTACCCATTGGCCTGGGCGCCGGGCGCATCGGCAACTTCATCAACGGCGAGTTGTGGGGCAAGCCTACCGACGTGCCGTGGGCGATGATCTTCCCGCCGCTGAGCGACCCGGCCCAGTTGCCGCGCCACCCGTCGCAGCTGTACCAGTTCGCCCTGGAAGGCGTGGCGCTGTTCATCATCCTTTGGCTGTTCTCGCGCAAACCGCGCCCGACCATGGCCGTTTCCGGCATGTTCGCGCTGTTCTACGGTATTTTCCGTTTCATCGTCGAGTTCGTCCGCGTGCCGGATGCCCAGCTGGGCTACCTGGCCTTCGGTTGGGTCACCATGGGCCAGATCCTCTGCATCCCGATGATCCTCGGTGGGCTAGGCTTGATCTGGTGGGCCTACAACCGGCCCGCCGCGCCGAAAAGCGCCGCGGTGTGATTGACGGGCGGGGCGCAGGCCCCGCCTTTTTCTTTTTCTGTAAACGGTCGCGTCTGCTGGCGACCGACTTGAGGCCCCAATGAAAGCGTACCTGGATCTCCTGACCGATGTGATCACCAACGGCGTGGGCAAGGGCGATCGCACTGGCACCGGCACCAAGGCCGTCTTCGCCCGCCAGTTCCGCCACAACCTGGCCAACGGTTTTCCGTTGTTGACCACCAAGAAGCTGCACTTCAAGAGCATCGCCAACGAGCTGATCTGGATGCTCAGTGGTAACACCAACGTGAAGTGGCTGAACGAGAATGGCGTGACCATCTGGGACGAGTGGGCGACCGAAAGCGGCGACCTGGGCCCGGTGTACGGTGAGCAGTGGACGGCGTGGCCGACCAAGGACGGCAAGACCATCAACCAGATCGACTACATGGTCGAGACCCTGAAGAACAACCCCAACAGCCGCCGCATCCTGTTCCACGGTTGGAACGTGGAATACCTGCCCGACGAGTCCAAGAGCCCGCAGCAGAATGCGCTGGAAGGTCGCCAGGCCTTGCCGCCGTGCCACCTGCTGTACCAGGCCTTCGTGCATGAAGGGCACCTGTCGATGCAGTTGTACATCCGCAGCTCCGATGTGTTCCTGGGCCTGCCCTACAACACCGCGGCCCTGGCCTTGCTGACCCATATGCTGGCCCAGCAGTGCGACCTGATTCCCCACGAGATCATCGTCACCACGGGCGACACCCATGCGTACGCCAACCACATGGAACAGATCCAGACCCAACTGGCCCGCGAGCCGCGCGCACTGCCAACGCTGAACATCAAGCGCAAGCCAGCGTCGATCTACGACTACAAGTTCGAAGACTTCGAAATCGTTGGTTACGACCCGCATCCGGGCATCAAGGCGCCGGTCGCCATCTGACAGTCGGTCAGGGCCGTGCCGCGCCCGACCCCGCAAGGGCGCGGCAAAGGTCTTGTCAGGAGGTTTCAGGCCGTTTGACGGGAAACGACATGAACGGCTTGATCTCCTTGAGCACGAACATGCTCTGCATCTCCTTGATGCCCGGCAGCCGCCGCACTACCGACATGGCGAACTCGGCAAACGAGTCCAGGTCCCGCGCCACCACCTGCAACAGGAAATCGGCATCGCCGCCGATGCTGTAGCAGGCCACCACGTCTTCCAGCTGCATCACCTCCTGCTCGAACTTGCGCGCTTGCGCTTCGCTATGGCTGTCGATGCTGATGCGGATGAACACCATCACCCCCAGGCCGATCTTGCGGCGGTCCAGCACGGCGCGGTAGCCCTGGATAAAGCGATGCTCTTCCAGGTGGCGAACCCGCCGCCAGCAGGGCGACGCCGACATGCCGAGGGCGTCGGCCAGGTTCTGGTTGGTCATGCGGCCGTCCTGTTGCAGGGCGGTAAGCAGCTTCACATCCATGTTGCTCAATAGCTCGCTGGTCATTCATTTCTTCCTTGTGCTTCATAAAGGCAGCTTCTGCCCAAAATAACCGCTTGGACGGCAAACATAGAAGAAATTTTTCCGGGTGCGCGGAGTAGCATTTTCCGACTCAACCCGCTGCCATGGATGCTTTCACATGCTCGATACCTCTCAAATACTGACCTACAGCGCAGCATTGGCCGTCGCCGCCGCCATCCCTGGGCCGGGCATGGCCGCATTGGTGGCTCGCAGTGTCGGTGGTGGTGCGCTGTCGGGCTTTTGCCTGCTGTTCGGGATAATTCTTGGCGACCTGACGTATCTGTCGTTCGCCGTGTTCGGCCTGGCGATGGTGGCAGAGCACTTCAATGGGCTGTTTCAGCTGGTGCGCTGGGCGGCGGCGGTCTACCTGTGCTACCTGGCCTGGCTGTTCTGGTTTGCGAAGCCTCAAGCCTTCGAAACCGGTAGGTCTGTACAGCGCAAGGAACTGCTGTCAGCGGCGGTTTCAGGCCTGACCATTACCCTGGGTAACCCGAAGACCATTGCGTTCTACCTGGCGCTACTGCCGTTGGTGATCAACCTGGAGTCGGTCTCGCTGCAGACCTGGGGCTTGATGCTGGTGCCCCTGACAGCACTGGTGCTGTTGGCCGTAGGGGCGGTGTATATCCTGGGCGCCGTCCGTATCCGCCACCTGTTGTCCAGCTTGCGTGCCCAGCAGCGCCTGTTCCGTGGCGCCGCCACGATCATGGTCGCGGCGGCGGCGGCCATGCTCATCCGCTGACCCGCGGGCAAGCCCGGTGGCGCAGGGGGGAGCAGTTGCAAGCGGAATTGGCGCTGTTTGGGTGTGATGTTCTGCCCATTGTTCAGCCGTCGACGCCTTTAACCTCGGTGCGCCAACGATCCTTGCCTACGGGGTTTGCCGTGACCGATAGAGAGCTTCTAGAAAATTCCAGGCTGCGGATTCTGTTGATAGAACCCCACGCCTTTCAACTGTTCGACACCCAGACCCTGCTCTACGACCTGGGCTGCCATTACCTGACCCCGGCCATGAGCCAGGACGAACTGACCCGCGTGTTGCGTGACCGCCAGGCGCCCTTCGATGTGGCTATCTGCAGCGTGGGCACTTTTGGTATGAGCGACCTGGACCTGGCCGAGCTGGTCTATGCCGAAAACAAGGTCAGGCATCTGATTCTGCTGTCCGATGGCCAGGTACCGGCACCGGCCTTGCTGGCCTGTCAGGTACACCACCCAGCCCAACCCTTGCTGGGTATCGTGCAGAAGCCCCTGCGGGCCAACACCTTGCTGGCGCTGTTTCGCCGGGTGCTGGGCGAGGGGCTCAGTTGCGCGGCCCGCACCCTGCAGGCCGCAGGCGCCTCATGCCCGGCTTGAGTGGCCGGCGTGGCGGCCATCCGGCCCGTAGAGGGTACGGCCGCTGGCTTCATTGAGGTAATTGAGGATGCGCTGGTTCTGTTGCTGGCGCACCCGCAGCGAATCGCCATTGAGCTGGTTGAGGCGCTGGGCGCGGGCGGCCAGGTCCTGCAGTCGCGTCCAGGCAGGCAGGCAGCCCTGGTCCTTGGCCAACTGCATGGCGCCCTGGTGGTTGGGCGCATGGCCCAGCGACCGCTGCGCGCGGCGGCGGGTGGTTTCCAGTTGCTCCAGGGCTTCCAGAATGGACTGCTTGGCGATGCTCAGCTCGGTCAGCCGCTCGCCGTCTATCCGCGGGCCGGCCAAGGCCAGGCGCTCCTGGTCCAGCAATGTCAGCAAGCGCTGGGCCGCCACCTGCTGGCGTTGCAGATGGCGCGCCAGGCCTCTGGCAATCTCATGTCCGGCCGGTGGCCGAGCGTCACTCAGTGGCTTGCCCATTCATTTCCATCACACTTTCAGCCATGCCGTCGAAGATCCGTGACGAGTCCACCTGCAAGGTGCCGTCACTGATCGCCTGGCGAATCTCGTTCACCCGATTCATGTTGATATCGGCGGTGGACGCGTTGGCGCCTTGCAGGCTGTCATTGAGTTCCAGCGCGTTGCTCGCCGCCGGGTCCGTGTCACTGGCCTCACTTTTCTGCAGCCGGTTGTTGGCCGTCAGGTCGGTATTGGGCAGTGTGTTGCTGAGCGCTGTGCTGATTATTTTCACGGTCGAATTTTCATAGTGTCCCTTTTGCCCACTATCGGCATTGGGTGGGTGAACTTGAACGCCTGTATTTCAAATTTATGGCGCTTCTCAATCGCGCACCATCAGTTGATCTGGCCCGCTCACTATCGCGCGCAATACCTTGCCGCGCTCGGCCGCCACCCGCACCTCGTCACCCAGGTAGCCGTTGTCCAGGGCCTTGCCCTGGCGGCTCAGGACAAAACCGGCGCCGCGAAACTGCATGGCTACCGGGTGGTTCTGTTCCACCAGCCAGGTCTTGCGCAGGGCGCTGGCAAGCAACGGCGCGCCGGCCTTGAGCGCATGGGTGGCACGCAGGCCGACCACCTCGCGGGTGGTCAGCGCCGCATTGGCCGGCAAACGTTCCAAGGGCCCGGCCCGCAGTACCAGCATGCTTGCTTCCACCACCTGGTTGGCGGCGAGGTTCTGCTGGCTGACCACGTAGGTACCCATGACTGAAACCTTGGCCTGCACGTAATGCAGGGCCTGGCCACAGCGCACGCCTACCAGCACTCGGCCATAGCTGCGCTGCTCGGGATGGACCAGAAACGGCCTGGGGTCGGCGCAGGCGGTCGTGCTGGCTGCCAGATCGATCTGCGGGTGATGGCTGTGGGCGGGCAGGGCAGCGACCAGCAGGTCGCGAATGCGCGCCTGTTCAAGGCTGTTCTCGGCGTCGGCCCGGGCGCCGGCAGGTAGCCACAACAGCGTGCCCAGGCACGCGCCGACAGTGGCGAGCCGGGCGCGCGCGGCAAGGGTGATGCGTGTGTTCATGCGGCGAATTCGTCGTGGGGTCGTGCAGGTGATTCTAGAGCGCCGCGCCGTGATGCAAGGTCGGAAGTGCTCGATAAATGCGTGTCTGTTTCGGCCTTTGGCTTGACCACCTTGCGACTACTCTGCGCGCCTCACCCCCATTCCGAGTCGGAGGCCGCCAGCATGATCGACAAGCTCGACAACGAGCTCAGCTTTCAGCAGAACGCACTGAGCCTGCGCGCCGAGCGCCAGCAGGTGTTGGCCAACAACATCGCCAACGCCGACACGCCGGGCTACCGCGCCCGCGATTTCGATTTTTCCAACGAGCTGGCCAGCGCCCTTGGCCAGGGCATGCCCAAGGCCAGCGGCATGAGCCTGGCGACCACGTGCGACCGGCACCTGGCGGCGAACTTCAGCGGCACCTCGTTGCACGAAATGCTCTATCGCGTACCCGACCAGCCCAGCCTGGACGGCAACACCGTGGACATGGACCGCGAACGCGCGCAGTTCAGTGACAACTCGGTGCGCTACGAGGCCAGCCTCACGTTTCTGAACAGCAGGCTGCAGGCGCTCAAGACCGCCATGCAGTCCGAATAGAGCAGGTACCCCCAATGTCGATGTTCAGCATCTTCGATATCGCCGGTTCCGCGCTGAGTGCCCAGTCCCAGCGCATGAACGTGACCGCCAGCAACCTGGCCAACGCCGACAGTGTCAGCGGCCCCGACGGCCAGCCGTACCGCGCTCGCCAGGCCGTGTTCGAGGCCCAGGCCGCGGGGCTTGGTGGTGTGCGCGTCAGCCAGGTGGTGGAAGACCAGTCTGACTTTCGCAAGGAATACCGCCCCGGCGACCCCATGGCCGACGCCGACGGCTACGTGAGCATGCCCAACGTCGAGCCTGTGGGCGAGATGGTCAACATGATTTCCGCTTCGCGCTCCTACCAGGCCAACGTCGAGGTCATGAGCACGAGCAAGCAACTGATGCTTAAGACCCTGACTCTGGGAGAGTCCTGATCCATGACCAACACCATCAGCAGCTCAGTGCTGTCGAGCATGAACACCAGCACGACCACTACCAGTACCTCGACGGCCACCACGGCGGATGACCTGCAAAGCCAGTTTCTCACCCTGCTGGTGACCGAACTGCAGAACCAGGACCCGTCCGAGCCCATGGACAACACCGAAATGGTTTCGCAGTTGGCGCAGATCAACATGATCAGCGGCATCACCGACCTGGGTGACACGCTGGACAGTATCTCCGGGCAGATCGATACCAGCCAGGCTCTGCAAGCCTCGGCCCTGGTGGGCAAGGGCGTGCTGGTGGACGGCGACGCGATCACCGTCTCCGGCGGAAGCGCCAGCACCTACGGCGTGAACCTGGACGGTGATGCCGATACGGTCACGGCCACCATCACCGACAGCAGTGGCAACGTAGTGCGCACCATCGACGTGGGTGCGCTGGACGAAGGCGTGCATTCGCTGAGCTGGGACGGCCTGGCGGACGACGGCACCACCGTGCCGGACGGCGATTACACGGTGAGCATCAGCGCCACCGACGACGGCACGGCGGTGACCGCCACCGCGCTCAATTACGCACTGGTATCGGGTGTCAGTACCGACGATTCCAGCGCCGTGGTGCTGGAGCTGGGCGCCAATACCGACAGCGCCAGCCTCAGCGACATTCGCCTGCTGCTGTAGCGCCTTACCCCTGACCTTTCACAAAAACGTGACCTTCGCGGCGTTTGCGGCTGCCCGGTCCTTATCGGCATCAAGGAGCGACACATGGGCTTTTCCCAAGCACTCAGTGGTTTGAGCGCAGCATCGACTGACCTCAACGTCATCAGCAACAACATCTCCAACTCCGAAACCGTGGGCTTCAAGAGCTCCACCACCGAGTTCGCCGACGTCTATGCCGACGCTGAAGTAGGCCTGGGTACATCGGTATCGGGAGTGGTGCAGAACTTCGAGTCCGGCAGCCTGACGACCACCGACAATGACCTGGACCTGGCCATCAGTGGCGATGGGTTTTTCGTCTTCAACGACGGCACTACCACCACCTATTCGCGCAACGGCCAACTGACCCTGAGCTCCGACGGTTACCTGGAAAACGCCTCGGGGGCCAAGCTGGTGGGCGCCAATGGCGTGATCCAGATCCCCTCCACCGGCTTGCAGGCCAGCGCTACCACCGAGGTGGACGCAACCCTGAACCTGGACTCCAGCTCCGACGCCATCACCAGCACCTTCGATGCCACCGACGCGACCAGCTATTCGTACTCCACCAGCGCCACGGTTTACGACTCGCTGGGCAACAGCCACAGCATGACGCTGTACTTCGCCAAGAGCGATGACACCAACACCTGGAACGTCTACACCGCCATCGACGGCAACACCGTCACCGATGACGATGGCAACGCCCTGAGCCAGGAAGTGGCCTTCGACACCAGCGGTCTGCTGACCAGTGGCGCCACCGCCACCTACACCTATGACCCGGACAACGGCGCCGCCGAGATGAGCATCGAGCTCGACCTGACCGGTACCACGCAGTTCGGCAACGACTTCGAGCTGTCCAGCAGCTCCCAGGATGGCTACACCTCCGGCAGCCTGACCGGTTTCACCATCGACTCCAGCGGCAACGTGGTAGCCAGCTACTCCAACGACCAGACCCAGGTGATCGACCAGATCGTGCTGGCGACCTTCAACAACGAGCAAGGCCTCAAGGCCGTGGGCGACAACAGCTGGACCGCCACGACCGAGTCGGGCGTGGCCCTTTTGGGTACGGCCGGCACCGGCCAACTGGGCTCCATCGAGAGCGGCGTGACCGAGGACTCCAACGTCGACCTGACCACGGAACTGGTCAACCTGATCATTGCCCAGCGCAACTTCCAGGCCAACTCGCAATCGGTCAAGACCCAGAGCGAAGTCCTCCAGCAAGCGGTCAGCCTCGGGTCGTAATCATGGATCGCATGCTCTACACCGCCATGAGCGGCGCCTCCCAGTCCCTGGACCAGCAAGCCGTGGTGGCCAACAACCTGGCCAACGTGGTGACCCCGGGTTTTCGTTCGCAACTGGCGCAAATGCAGGCCGTGCCGGTAGCCGGCGAAGGCCTGCCGACCCGCGTGGCGGTGTCCGCCACCGGTATCGGCGTGGACTGGAGCCAGGGCCCGGTGACTCGTACCGACCGCAACCTGGACGTGGCCCTGGACATCAACGGCCTGCTGGCCGTGCAGACCAGCGACGGCAGCGAGGCCTACACCCGTCGTGGTGACCTGCAGGTGGACGGCATCGGCAACGTGATGCTGGGTGGCCGCCCTGTGATCGGCGATGGCGGGCCTGTCAGCGTGCCGCCGGGCAGCGAAGTCAGCATCGGCACCGACGGTACCCTCACCGTGCGCGAGCAAGGTGGCGATGCCAAGGGCCTGGCCCAGGTGGGCCGGCTGAAGATGGTCTCGGCGCCGCCGGGCACCGTCGAGGCCGGCACCGATGGCCTGTTCCGCGCCCCGGCAGGGCCCGACGGCACACGGCAGCCGCTGCCCGCCGACGACACCATGCGCCTGAGCCCCGGCAACCTGGAGGGCAGCAACATCAGCCCCACCAGCGCCATGGTCGCGATGATCGACAACTCCCGGCGTTACGAGATGCAGATGAAGGTCATCAGCGACGCCGACGACAACGCCAAGAGCGCCAACAGCCTGCTGTCCCTGCAGGGCTGAAACACCGGTTGAATTGAACGAGGAATGATCGATGATCCGATCACTGTGGACGGCGAAAACCGGCCTGGAAGCCCAGCAGGCGCAAATGGACGTCATCGCCAACAACCTGGCCAACGTCAGTACCAACGGCTTCAAGAAATCGCGGGCGGTGTTCGAAGACCTGCTGTACCAGAACATGCGCCAGCCTGGTGCGCAGAGCACCAGCCAGACCAAGCTGCCCTCGGGCCTGCAAGTGGGTACCGGTGTTCGCCAGGTGGCCACCGAGCGCCTGCACACCCAGGGCAACCTGACCGAGACCGACAACTCCAAGGACCTGGCCATCAACGGCAACGGTTTCTTTGAAGTGGACATGCCCGACGGCACCACCGCCTATACCCGTGATGGCAGCTTCCAGCTTGACGCCAACGGCCAGATGGTGACGTCCAACGGTTATACCCTGACCGGTGGTATCACTATTCCCAGCACGGCCACTTCGGTGTCGGTGAGCACTGACGGCATCGTCTCGGTGGTGAACTCCGGTTCGTCTACCTCCACCCAGGTGGGGCAGCTCAACGTGGCGCTGTTCATCAACCCCGCCGGCCTGGAAAGCATCGGCCAGAACCTGTACCTGGAAACCGACGCGTCCGGTGCGCCGACCGAAAGTACCCCGGGCCTGAACGGTGCCGGTACGTTGTCCGCGGGCTACGTGGAAACCTCCAACGTCAACGTGGTGGAGGAAATGGTCAGCATGATCCAGACCCAGCGGGCCTACGAGATCAACAGCAAGGCGGTGGATGCCTCCAATGAAATGCTGCAGCGCCTGACACAGCTATGAGGTACGGCATGAACAAGCTGGCGCTGTGCATCGCCATCGGCCTGGTGAGCGGCTGCGATGTACTGCCGCGCAAACCGGTGGTGCAGGACGAAAGCATGGTGGTGCCGCCATTGCCGCCGCGCCAGGCCGATGGCTCCATTTACCAGGTGCGCCGCGGCCTGCAACCGCTGTTCGAGGACCGCCGTCCACGCATGGTCGGCGACACCCTGACCATCACCCTGAACGAGCAGGTCAGCGCCAGCAAGAACTCTGCATCCAATGCCGGACGCAGCGGTTCGGTGGGTTTGAGCATGAAAGCGACGTCCAGCCGTGCCTCCCAGGAGGGTAGCTACGGCCTTGATGCTTCGGTGGACAACGACTTCACCGGCAGCGGCGGCTCCCAGGCCACCAACTCGTTCACCGGCACCATCGCCGTGGCGGTCATGCAGGTGATGCCCAACGGCAACCTGCGGGTGCGCGGCGAGAAACAGATCGCCATCAACCAGGGTACCGAGTTCATCCGTTTCTCCGGGGTGGTCAACCCACGCACCATCACCGGCGACAACACCGTGGCCTCCACTCAGGTGTCGGACGCGCGCATCGAATACGTCGGCGACGGCTACATCAACGAAGCGCAGCGCATGGGCTGGCTGCATCGCTTCTTCCTGAATATCTCTCCGCTATGAGGGCTGCTGCCATGGCTGACCTGATTCGCTCCCTTCTGGGTGGCCTGCTGTTGCTGGCCATCGCTGGCCCGGCGTCGGCCGAGCAGATTCGCGATATCGCTGAATTCGCCGGCGTGCGCCCCAACAGCCTGGTGGGCTATGGGCTGGTCGTGGGCCTGGACGGCAGTGGCGACCAGACCACGCAAAGCCCCTTCACCGAGCAGAGCCTGACCAACATGTTGTCCCAGCTGGGCCTGACGTTGCCGGAGGGGGCCAACATGCAGATGAAGAACATCGCCGCAGTCATGTTGACCGCGACCTTGCCGCCTTTCGCTCGGCCGGGGCAGCAGATCGACGTGGTGGTGTCGTCCATCGGTAACGCCCGCAGCCTGCGCGGCGGCACTTTGCTGATGACACCACTCAAAGGCGCCGACGGTGACGTCTACGCCATGGCCCAGGGCAACCTGCTGGTAGGCGGCGCGGGCGCGGCGGCCAATGGCAGCAGTGTCACCGTCAACCAACTGGCTGGTGGGCGTATACCGCGTGGCGCCGTGGTGGAACGTGAGGTGCCGCTGCACCTGGGGGGCAACGATGGGGTGCTGAGCCTGTACTTGAACCAGGCCGACTTCGCCACCACCGAGCGTGTGGTGTTTGCCATCAACTCCGAATTCCGCCGCACCGTGGCGTCCGCCGTCAACGGTGGGGTGATTCAGTTGCAGGGGCCGTTATCGCCCAACGAACGGGTTAACTTCATGGCGCGGGTCGAGGGCATTTCGGTGCTGCCGGCCGAAGCTCGGCCCAAGGTCATCATCGACTCGCGTACCGGTTCGGTAGTGCTCAATAGCGCGGTGAAACTGGGCCGTGCCGCCGTGGCTCACGGCAACCTGTCGGTAATCATTGATACCACCAACCAGGTCAGCCAGCCGGGTGCATTGAGCCAGGGCCAGACCGCCGGCACTGCCAACAGCAGCATTTCCATTCAGGAGCAGGGCGGTTTGCTGCACTTCATGGAAGGCAGCGCCAACCTGATGGACGTGGTCAAGGGCCTCAACGCCCTGGGCGCTACGCCCCAGGATCTGATGGTGATATTGCAGGCGCTGAAGGCGGCAGGCTCCCTGCGCGCCGAGCTGGAGATCATCTGATGAGCCTGGCCAGCAGCACCGACGGCTTTGCCCTGGACATGCAGGGCCTGGCCAACCTGCGCCGCACCGCGCAGACCGACCGCGCCGCCGGTGCCAAGGAGGCCAGCAAGCAGTTCGAGGCAATGTTCCTGCAGATGATGCTCAAGAGCATGCGCGCGGCGATTCCTAAGTCCGACCTGGACAAGGACTCGCAGACCAGCCTGTACACCGAGATGCTCGACGAGCAGTGGTCACAGCGTCTGGCCGGCAAAGGGCTGGGCCTGGCCGAGCAACTGGAGCGGCAACTGGGGGCCAGCACCGGGCAGCGTGTGACCGCGCCGTCTGGCAGGGTCGCGAACGTGCAGCAGACGTTTGCTGCCTGGCAACGCCGAGCCGTGGGCGAGGTGGGTGCGCGGGCGGCTCACGTCGAGGACTTCGTCCAGCGCCTGGCCGGCCCGGCCCGGCAAGCTGCGCGCAGCAGTGGTGTTCCCGCCGAATTGATCTTGGCCCAGGCGGCGCTGGAAACCGATTGGGGCCGGCGCAAGATCCCCACTGGCAGTGGCGAAGACAGCCACAACCTGTTCGGCATCAAGGCCGGTGGGCGCTGGCGTGGGGCGAGTACCGAAGTCATGACCACGGAGTTTCAGGACGGCGAAATGCGCAAGCAGCTGCAGAGTTTCCGTGCCTACCCCAGCGACGAGGCCGCGCTGGCCGACTACACCCGGCTGCTGGGCGGCAACGCCAACTACGCCGGCGTGCTATCGGCCCGCGACCCCTTGCAGGCGGCGCATGCCTTGCAAAAGGGCGGTTATGCCACCGACCCCGACTACGCCAGCAAGCTGATCGCCGTGATGGCTACCATCGGCCCCCTGCGCCCACCCCTGCAAACCGCCCGCCTGGAACCTTGAACCCGGCTTGAATGCGCCCGCTCCCACGGGGGCCACGGCAACGTTCCGGGCACAAAAAAACCGCCTGATTTTTCAAGTTTTCAGGCAATCGGCCGATAACACGTGGCACGTCGTGTAGGAATTATTTATGAGCATCATATCGATCGGTGTCAGCGGTCTGAATGCGGCACAAGTGGCCCTCAGCACCAGCAGCAACAACATCACCAACGTGTATACCGATGGCTACAACCTGGAGTCCGCATCGCTGGCCGCGAGCACCACGGGGGGCGTGGAGGTAACCAGTGTCGATCGTACGTTCGACCAGTTTATCGCGGCCCAGCTGAATGCGTCCACCAGCACCGAAAGCGCGTTGAGCACCTACTCGACACAAGTTTCGCAAGTCGATGACCTGCTGGCCGACAGCACCTCGGACCTCGACACCCTGATGCAGGATTTCTTCTCCTCGGTGCAGACCATGAGCAGCGATGCCAGCGACTCGGCGGCGCGCGAAGAGGTGATAGGTTCGGCAGAAACCCTGGTGTCCCAGTTCAATTCCCTGGGCAGCTACCTGGATGACATGCAGAGCAGCGTCAACTCCCAGCTGGGCGACCAGGTCGACCAGGTCAATGACATCACTGACCAGATCGCTACCCTCAACCAGCAGATCAGTGCGCTGGGCAGCAACTCGGACTCGGCCAACACCCTGATGGACCAGCGCGACGCCCTGGTTACCTCCTTGAATGAGCTGGTGAATGTCGACCTCACCGTACAGGACAACGGCAGCTACAGCCTGTCCCTGAGCAATGGTCTGTCGCTGGTGTCCGGTAATCAAAGCTTCGAATTGGCAACTACCACCTCGGCCAGCGACCCGTCGCAGACGGTGGTCAGCTACGTGGATGCCGCCGGCAACGAAACCGAACTGGACGAGTCGACCATCAGCGGTGGCTCCATCGGTGGCCTGTTGACCTTCCGCAGCGAAACCCTCGATACCGCGCAGAATCAGTTGGGCCAGATGGCCGTTGCCCTGGCCAGCGCTTTCAATGCCCTGCAAACCAGTGGCACGGACCTCAATGGCGACACCGGCACCGCATTCTTTTCGGTGGCCGACCCGGTGGTGTACAGCAATACCGACAACACCGGCAGCGCAAGCCTGAGCGCGAGCTTTTCCGATGACCTGGACAGCCTCACCACTAGCAATTACACCGTCAGCTATTCGGATGTCGACGGCTACACCGTCACTGATGCCAGCACCGGCAAGGCCGTGGACAGCAGCTATGACGCCGACACCGGCACCCTCAGCTTCGGCGGCCTGACCGTGACCATCAGCGGCACTGCCGACGATGGCGACAGCTTCCTGGTCAAGCCCCTGAGCAGCGCCGCCAGCACCCTGGACACCGAAATCGATGACCCGTCGCTGATCGCTGCGGGCGCCGGTGGCGGGGACAGTGACAACAGCATCGCCCTGGAAATGCTCGACTTGCAGAACCAGGACCTGGTGGGCGGTACGTCCACCCTGACCGAAGCCTATGCATCGCTGGTCAGCAAAGTAGGCAGCACCACCAGCTCCATCAGCACGCAACTGGACAACCAGACCAGCGTCACCGAACAACTGACCACACTGCAGCAATCTTCGTCGGGGGTAAACCTGGATGAAGAAGCCGCTGACCTGGTGCGCTATCAGGCTTACTACCAGGCCTGCGCGAAAATCGTCGAAGTGGGTTCCACCGTGCTCGACACCATCCTGAGCATGGATGCCTGACAAGGAGGCTTGACCGATGCGTATTTCCACCCAGACCGTCTACAGCCAGGGCCTGAGCAACATGCTCACCCAGGAAGCCGCCTACCTGGACGCCAGCAGCGAGGTGTCCAGCGGCAAGCGCGTGGTAAACCCTTCCGACGATTCGTCGGCGGCAGCCCAGGCAGTGGTAGTGCAACAGGCTTCGTCGCTCAACGACCAGTACGCCGCTTCGCGCACCTCGGTGACCACGTCGTTGTCCACCGAAGAGAGCGCCCTGGACAGCATCAGCGATGCCATCACCAGCGCCAAGACCCTGTTGATCCAGGCTGGCGACGGCACCCTCAGTGATGATGACCGCGCCTCCATCGCCACTTCGCTGCAAGGCATCTACGACACGCTGGTGTCCTTGGCCAATACCACGGACAGCAACGGCAACTACATTTTTTCCGGCTACCAGAGCGAGAGCCAGACGTTCGTAGCAGACGCCGACGGCAACCTCACCTACCAGGGCGACGACAACGCGGTGATGCAGCAGGTCAGCGCCACCGAGACCATCGCCAGTGGTGACACCGGCCAGAGCGTGTTTCTCAGTGTTGGCAGCTCCGCCGGCTTCGTCGCCCAGGCCAGTGCCGACAACAGCGGGTCGGTGACTTTCGACGGGCCGGACATCACTGACAGCAGCGCTACCAACTACGGTACCGCCTTCACCCTGACCTTCGCCGTGGACGACGACGGTGCAACCACTTATAGCGTCGATGGCGGTGACGCGGTGGCTTACGAATCGGGCGATACCGTGGAGGTCAACGGCCTGTCCATGACCCTGGAAGGCGAGCCCGCCGACGGCGACAGCATCAGCGTCAGCGCGGCCGCCGAGGCCGACCCGGACCTGTTCAGCACCCTGCAGAACATCATCACGGCTCTGAACACCCCGGTGGAAGACGAAGCCGATCAGGCGGCGCTTAGCAACACCCTGTCCACCAGCAGCCGAGAGCTGGACAACGCTTTGGACAACGTCCTGACGGTCCGCACCTCGGTGGGCACGCGCATGAACGAGATCGATGTGCTGGACACGGTGGGCGATGACATGTCGCTGACCTATGCCACCAGCCTGTCAAACCTCACCGACGCCGACTACACCACCTCGGTGTCCAACTACACGGCCCTGCAAGTGGCCTTGCAGGCGGCGCAGCAGACCTTCGCCAGCGTGCAGGACATGACCCTGTTCGACTACATCTGACCGGGCTCAGCCGGGCACGATCATGTTGCCGACCAGCATCTGCATGAAGTGCAGCGATTCATCCAGCAGCAGCTGGAGGAAATGCCCCAGGTGGCTGGTCAGCGCCATGATCAGCACCAGCCCGGTACTCAGGGTCACCGGAAAGCCCACGGCGAACACGGTCAGTTGCGGCGCCGCGCGGTTGAGAATGCCCATGGCCAGGTTGATGATCAGCAGCGCCGCCACCATGGGCAGGGCCAGCAGCAGGCCGGTAAGGAACACGCGGCTGCCGTAGCGGGCGATCATCTCCCAAGAAGACGGGTCGAAATGCAGGTTGCCCACCGGCAGGCTCTGGAAGGTACTGGCCAGCAAGCGCAGCACCAGCAGGTGGCCGTCCAGCGCCAGGAACATCAGCAGGGTAGTCATGCTCAGTAGCCGCGACAGCACCATGGTGTTGGTGTTGCTTTCCGCCGAATAGAAACTGGCGAACGCTAGACCCATCTGCATGCCGCAGATCTCCCCAGCCATTTCCACAGCCGCCAGGGTCACGCGCATCACCATGCCAAGGCTGGCGCCGATCAACAGTTGTTCCACGGCGATACCCAGCCCTTCCCAGGACACGATGGCGACGTCCGGCATGGGCGGCAGCACCGGTGAAAGCAGCACGCTGAGCAGCAGCGCCAGGCCGATTTTCACGCTGTTGGGGATGATGGTGTGACCCAGCAGCGGGTCCACCAGCATGAACGCGGCAATGCGGCACAGCGGCCAGAAGAACAGCGCCAGCCATTGCTGCAACTGCGCGGTGTCGATGTCCAGCATGGGTGGTCAGCCCACCAGGCCCGGCAGGCCCACCAGCAGGTCGCGGGTGAAGTCCAGGATCATGTCCATCATCAACGGCCCCGCCAGTACCAGTACCGCGCAGATACCGACGATCTTGGGGATGAACGACAGGGTCGATTCGTTGATCTGCGTGGCTGCCTGGAACAGGCTGACGACCAGGCCGACGGCCAGGGTGGTGAGCAGCAGCGGTGCGGCGACGAACAGGCTGACGCGCATGCCCCTGTAGGCCAGGTCCATGACCATTTCCGGTGTCATCGTGGTAAGGCTCCGTAGGTGGATGTCAGGTGTAGAAGCTCTGGGCCAGGGAGCCCAGCAGCAATTGCCAGCCATCCACCAGCACGAACAGCATCAACTTGAAGGGCAACGAAATGGTCGCCGGCGGCACCATCATCATGCCCAGCGCCATCAGCACGCTGGCGACGATCAAGTCGATGATCAGGAAGGGGACGAAAATGCTGAAGCCGATCTGGAAGGCGGTCTTCAGCTCGCTGGTGACGAAGGCCGGCATCAGCACGCGCATGGGCACCTGGTCGGGGGTGTCCAGGTCCTGCAGGTCGGCGATGCGTGCATACATGGCCAGGTCAGTCTCGCGGGTCTGCTTGAGCATGAAGCCGCGAAACGGCTGGCTGCCCTTGTCGAGCATTTCCTCAAGGCCGATCTGATTGTTGGAGAACGGCTGCCAGGCCGTGTCGTAGACCTTGTTCAGCACCGGCGACATGACGAAGAACGTCAGAAACAGGGCCAGGCCCAGCAACACCTGGTTGGGTGGCGCCGAAGTAGTACCGATGGCGGTGCGCAGCAGGCCCAGGACAATGATGATGCGGGTGAAGCCGGTCATCATCAGTAGCAGCGCCGGCAGGAAGGCCATGGACGACAGCAGCATCAGGGTTTGCAGGCTCAGCGACCATTGCTGGCTGCCGTTGCCCATGGCCTGGCTGGTGAAGGCCGCCAGGCCCGGGGCTTCCTGGGCCCAGGCGGTGTCGATCAAGGCCGGCAGCACAGTGGCAGCCAGGAGCATGGGGCGCAGGTTCATGGCGTGTCGTTTCCGGCAGGGTTCAGGCGTTGTTTCAGGGCTGCGGCCAGACGTTCGGCGAAGGCTGGCGCCAGCGGCGCGCCGGGTGCGGCGGGTTCATCGGCCGGGGCCGGCAGTTCCGACAGGGCGCTGATGTGCTGGGGTGTGACTCCCAGTACCAGCCACCGCCCCTGCACCTGGACGATTACCACGCGCTCGCGCTGGCCCACCTGAGTGCTGCCGACCAACCGCAGGTGCGTGCCCGGCCGGGTGTGGCCGGGGCGCAAGCGCTTGGCCAGCCAGCCGCACAGCAGAATGCTGGCTACCACCACGGCGAAGGCCAAGCCGGTCTTGCCAAGCAAGGCCAGGCCCAGCAGGCTGTCGGGTGAGGAGGGCGCGCTGGTCATCGGTTGAGTTTCTGTACCCGTTCGGACGGGGTGATGATCTCGGTGATGCGGATGCCATACTTCTCATCGACCACCACCACTTCGCCCTGGGCGATCAGGTAGCCATTGATGAGAATGTCCATCGGCTCGCCTGCCAGGCCATCGAGCGCCAGCACCGAGCCCTGGGCCAGTTCCAGCAATTGCTTGATGGTCACCCGGGTGCGCCCCAGTTCCACGCTGAGCTTGACCGGGATGTCCATGATCATTTCCAGGTCGCGGCTCACGGCGCCGCCGCCCTGGTTGTTCAGGGGGCGAAACACCTTGGCAGGTGCCGCGGCGGGGGCGTCGGCCGGGGCGCTTTCCTGTTCGGCCAGGGCTTGGGCCCAGGGGTCGTCCAGTTCGGCATCATCGCCCTGCTCGGCCATGGCGCTGGCCCATTCGTCTTCCAGCGATGGGTCTTGCGCCGGGGTGGGCTCGGGGGTGGTCGGTTCAGTCATGGGCGGAGTCCTTGGCAGGGGGCACGGGGCCTTTCACGAAGCTGGCGGCTTCGGGGCCTACGGGCGAGTGGTCGATGAGGTCTTTCACCAGCAGGGCGCACAGGCCGTTCTGGCTGCCGTATTCGCAGGTCAACACCGGCACGCCGTCGACCTTGGCCACCAGGGTGTCGGGCAGCTCGATGGGCAGCACGTCGCCCACCTGCAGCGCCATGACCTGGCCGATGCTGGTGTCGATCTCGGTGAAGTCGGCCACCAGCTCGATATGCGACTGGGTTATTTCGCCGGCCATCTGGCGGTTCCAGGCCTTCTCGGCGTCGGGGTCGCTGTCGGTGAGCGGGCCGTTGAGCAGCTGGCGCAGTGGCTCGATCATCAGGTAGGGGATGACGATGTTGAAATCACTGGCCAGGTTGCCGACTTCCAGGTGGAACGTGGTGTTGACCACGATCTCGTTGGGCGAGCTGGTGATGTTGGCGAACTTGGCTTGCATTTCCGAGCGCAGGTATTCGATTTCCAGCGGGTACACCGAGCTCCAGGCGTCCTGGTAGGCGTTGATGGCCAGGCTCAGCAGGCGGCGGATGATGCGCTGCTCGGTGCGCGTGAACTCGCGGCCCTCGGACTTGGCCAGGAAGCGCCCGTCGCCGCCGAAGAGGTTGTCCACCACCATGAACACCAGGTTGGGCGGGAACACCGTGAGCACCGTGCCGCGCAGCGGTTTCATCGCCAGCAGGTTGATGTTGGTGGGTACCGGCACGTGGCGCGAGAAATCGTTGAAGCTCTGGTAGCGCACACTGTCCACGGTGATATCGGCACTGCGCCGGATCAGGTTGAACAGGCCCATGCGGAAATAGCGGGCAAAGCGCTCGTTGATGATGTCCAGGGCGTGCAGCCGCTCGCGGATGACCCGGTGCTGGGTGGCCGGGTCATAGGGGCGGATGTGGGCATCCCAGGGCATCTGCTCGGTGCCGGCGGACGACTCGTCGTCACCGCTGACGCCGTTGAGCAGCGTATCGATCTCTTCCTGCGACAACAGGTCTTCTAAGGGCATGGGCTATTGCACGATGAAGTCGGTGTAAAGGACGTCGAGTATGGAAAGCTCGGGTTGGGGTGTTGTCAGCGGGCGTTTGACCAGGTCCAGCACCCTGGCGGCCAGGGCGCTCTTGCCCTGGCTGGTCATCAGGGCGGTGCTGTCCTGTTCGCCCAGCAGCTTGAACAGCTGGCTGCGGATCTGTGGCACGTAGGGCTGCAGGAAGGCCTGGGTGGCCTTGTCGCCCACGCTGATGGCGAAGCCGACATACAGCAGGCGCTGTTCGTGCTGTGGGTTCTGCAGGTTGACGGTCAGCGGTGCGATGTTCACCAGCTGCGGCGCGGCCGGCGGTTCGACGGCTGTTTGGGCCGGGGCCTGCAGGCGGGTCACGTAGTACCAGGTGCCGGCGATGCTGGCGGCGGCCAGCAGCACAACGCACAGGATCATGGGTAGCCAAGGGGTCTTGCGGGTCGTGCTCATGGCCGGTGTCTTCGTAGGGTCTGATCACACAAGCCGCGAGTATGACCACCGCCGCGCCCCGACCATGGCCCGATAAAGCCGCCCAATACGCCGTATCTTGGCGTTTTGCTGTGGCATGGGCGCTGTCAGGTGTACAGGTCGATGCGCGTCAGAAGCGGGGTAGCCTGAGCCTCGCTGGTTTCTTCTTCGGCCACGGCCACAGCGCTGCCCGCAGGTGGGGTATAGGCGCTCTGCTCACGTTGCGCCTGGCCCGAAGGCTGGTCACTGACCGAGGTTTCCCCCAGGGTGATACCTTGGGCCGCCAAGGCTTCGCGTAGCTGTGGCAAGGCCTGTTCCACGGCACTGCGCACGGCCGGGTGGGCACAGACGAACTGGGCCTGGGTGCCGCTGCTGTCCTGCTTGAGGCTGATGGACAACGGTCCCAGGTCGGCGGGATGCAGCTGCAGGTCCACCTGATGCTTGCCGCGCTGGTGCAGGTTGAGCACCTGCTGGCTGAGGCCGGTCTGCCATTGCGAACTGCCCACGGCAGCCGTCAGGGTGGGGTTGCTTGTGTTCACTTGCGGGGGTTCTTGGTTGACCGCAAGGGTGGCGCTGGGTGCCCAGGCGCTGAGGGTGTCCAGCGGCTGCGGGCTGGGTGTATCGCTGTCGGCGCTGGTGTCGGTGTCCTGGGAAGGCGTAGCCGTCGCGGCCGCGACAGCGGTCGTGGTGATCGTTTCTGCCGGGGCGCTATCGGTTTGCGTCACGGTTGGCCGGGTGTCGGTCTTGGCGGTGGTGCTGGTGCTGGTGATACCAGGCAGGTTAGTGCTGCGCTGGCTGGCCAGCGGTGTTGCCTCCGGTGCCGCCTCGGCAGCCACGGGGCCCTCCACGGTAACCGCCACGGCCTCGGGCGCCACAAAGACCTGGACGGCACTGGCATCGGGCGTGCCCGCGTTGTCGATCAGACGCATCCGCTCGCGGATATGCTGCAATTGGCTGTTCGCGCTGTCGTCACCGCCGCTACCGGTGGCGGCCACTGTGTCTGCCAGCGGCATCGCGGGCTCGGGAACATCAACCTCTTGCGGCTCTTGCTGCACCGCAGCCGGTTGGGGCTTGGCCATAGCGGTGGCGAAGGCGGGTACGCTGATCGGCTGAGCCGCAGGTTGTGGCTCGGCAACCGTGGGTTCAGGCAGGTCGACGGCGGGCATCTCGGTATCTACCGTCGGCGGGCTCGGCTCGGCCAAAGCCATTGTTGCTTCGGCCGCTGTTTCGACGGCGGCAACTGCGGCGGTCGGCTCGGCTTCCACCGGTTGCGCCTGGGTAGCCGCATCCAGCGCCTGGGCGAAGACGCTGCCGTCGGTTCCGGTGGCGGCGGCCAGCGGTGTACCGGCGGTCGTGGGGCTGGCCAGCAATGCTGTGATGTCCATGGAGGCTCTCAAGTACGGGAGAATTGGCCGGGCTGCTGGCGCATCCGGGCGCCGAGTTCGTCGCTCTGGCGTTGTTCGCGGCGGTTGGCCACTTGCTGCTCTTGCGCGGCGCGCCGCTGCAGCAGGGTTTCATACGCATGGGCCTTGCGCCATTCGGCCTGCCAGGCCTGTTTGCTCTTGTCGATCTCCGCCTGTTGCTTGGCCATGCTGTTGCGCGCCCGGTCCATGGCAGTGTCCAGCGACGCAAGGAAGGCCCGGTAGTTCGCCAAGCTGGGGGGGCTCATGCCCTCCGCGTGCAAGGTGTTCTGCAAGCTTTGGCGGTATTCCTGCTGATACTGCTGCAGGGTTTTCAGCTGCCCCGCCAGCTGGCGCAGGGCCTGGCGCTGCTGGGCCAGGGTGCGGGCGGCGCCATCGCGGGCTTTGTGAGCCAGTTCAGCGAGCAGGTCGAGGGACGATGTCATGGCACTGCCTCCTGATTATTTGCCGGGGAAGAGCTGATTCAGGGCCTGGAGGGTGTCTTCCAGGGTGGTGCGCTCCTGGATGCGCTGTTGCAGAAAACGCTCCAGGTGCGGGTTCAGTTGCACCGCGCGGTCCAGCAGGGGGTCGTGGCCGGCGGCATAGGCGCCCACGGTGATCAGGTCACGGTTGCGCTGGTACTTGCTCAGTACCTGCTTGAACTGCTGGGCCTTGCGTTGCTGGCTGTCGCTGACGATGGCGGTCATGGCGCGGCTGATCGACGCTTCGATATCGATGGCTGGGTAGTGCCCGGCTTCGGCCAGGGTGCGCGAGAGCACGATGTGGCCATCCAGGATCGCCCGTGCCGAGTCGGCAATGGGATCTTGCTGGTCATCGCCTTCGCTCAGTACCGTGTAGAACGCGGTGATCGAGCCGCCGCCGGGCGGACCGTTGCCGGCACGTTCCACCAGTTTTGGCAGTTTGGCGAACACCGATGGCGGGTACCCCTTGGTGGCCGGTGGTTCGCCGATGGCCAGGGCGATCTCGCGCTGGGCCATGGCATAGCGGGTCAGGGAGTCCATGATCAGCAGCACGTCCTGGCCCTGATCGCGGAAATCTTCGGCGATGCGGGTAGCATAGGCGGCGCCTTGCAGGCGTTGCAGTGGCGAGGTATCGGCGGGTGCCGCCACCACCACGGCGCGGCGCAGGCCTTCCTCGCCGAGGATGTTGTCGATGAAGTCCTGGACCTCGCGGCCCCGTTCGCCGATCAGGCCAACGACGATGACATCGGCGCGGGTATACCGGGCCATCATGCCCAGCAGCACCGATTTGCCCACGCCAGAGCCGGCGAACAAGCCCAGGCGCTGGCCACGGCCCACACTGAGCAAAGCATTGATGGCGCGAATGCCGACATCGATCTGGCGGTCGATGGGCGCACGCTTGAGCGGGTTCAGCGGTGGTGTGTTGAGCGGGCAATGGCGCACGTCGGCCAGTGCGCCCTTGCCATCCAGTGGTTCGCCACGGCTATCCAGCACCCGCCCCATCAGCGCCGGCCCCAACGGAAACTGGCGCGTCGCGGCGCCGCCGGTCTGGCGTTCGTCCAGCGGCAGTACCCGGGCGCCGGGTTGCAGGTCGCCTATTTCTTCCAGCGGCATCAGATACAGGGTGTCGGCAGCGAATCCGACGACCTGGGCCTCGGCGTATCGGGGGCCAAGGCCTGCTTGCGCCGGCTGGGTCTCGATGCGGCAGGCACCGCCCAGCGGGATGCTCAGGCCGACCGCTTCCAGTACCAGGCCGGTGGCCCGCACGATGCGTCCGCTGTGAACATAGCGCGCTACGTGGGCGATATCGCCGCGCAGGTTGGCCAGACGTTGTTCCCAGCCGTGCAGAAAGGCATTGTCCAGGCTCATGATGTGGCCGGCAGGCCGTCGAGCAGCCTGCTGCGAATGCCTGCCCAGGCGCTTTCCAGGGTGGCGTCCAGTTCGCCGCTGGCACTGCTGACGCGGCAACCGCCACGGGCCACGCTGGCGTCTGCCAACAGGCTCCAGCCAGCGGCACCCAGTTGCTCGCCCAGGGCGTGCTGCACCAGCGCAAGGTCGTCGCCATGCAGCCACAGGCGTGGCTTGCCGGTCAGTGCCGGCTCATGCTGCAGCAAGGTCTGCACGGTGCTCACTACCTGTTCGGGGTGTGCTTGCAGGGCTTGGCCGGCAATGTGCCGTGCGGTGCCCAGCGCCAACTCCACCAGTTGGCCCAGCACCTGGCCATCCAAATGGCGCAAGGCCTGGGCAAAGCTTTCGCAGAGGCTCGACAGTGGCGCCAGGGTTGCCTGGATCTGCTCTTGCATCGCGGCTTCGCCAGCCAGCCGGCCTTCTTCCAGTCCCTGGGCATAGCCTTCGGCGTGGCCGGCAGCCAGGCCTGTGGCATGGCCCTGGCGCATGGCTTCCTGGCGTGCCTTGTCGCGGCGCGCCTGCAACTCCAGTTTGCGCTGAAAGGCATGCTTGCGTTGGGCCTCGGCCTGGCCTTCATCCAGGTCCTGTGCGGGCAGCGTCTCACTGGGGAGCACGGTCATGCGCCAGGGTTGCCATTGGTTGGGCTCGTCAGCCCAGGGGTTGCCGTCAGACATAGGTATCGTCCCCATTGCCGGTCACGATGATGCCGTTGTCCGCCAGGCGTCGCACCACCTGCAGAATGGCTTTCTGTTCGGCTTCCACCTGGGACATGCGCGTGGGCCCACGGGCCTCCATGTCTTCGCGGAACAGCTGCGCCGCACGCTGGGACATGTTGGCCAGAAACTTGTCCAGCAGCGCCGTGGGCGCGCCTTTGAGGGCGATGGACAGGGAGTTGGTCTCCACTTCCTGGAGGATGGTCTGGATGCCGCGGTCGTCGATCTCCAGCAGGTTCTCGAACAGGAACATCTCGTCGAGAATTTTTTGCGTAAGGTCTTCGTTGTGGGCGCGTAGTGTCTGGATGGCCGACTCTTCCTGGCTGGAATTCATCAGGTTGAGAATCTCGGCCACGGTGCGCACGCCGCCCATCTTGCTGCGCTTGAGATTCTGGCCGTCGAGCATGCCGCCCAGCACTTCGGTCAGCTCCTGCAAGGCCACCGGCTGCACCCCGCTGAAGGTGGCGATACGCAGGATGATGTCGTTGCGCTGGCGCTCCTCGAACAGCTCAAGGATGTCCGAGGCCTGGTGGCGGTCCAGGTGCACCAGAATGGTGGCGACGATCTGCGGGTGTTCGTCGCGGATCATCTCGGCCACCAGCGAGGCCTCCATCAGGTTCAGCTTGTCGATACCCGAGCCGCCATCGTTGGCCTCCAGGATGTCATCGATCAGGCTGGCCGCCCGCTCGCTGCCAAGAGCCTTGGTCAGCACCGCGCGGATGTGTTCGCTGGACTGGATGTTGATGGCCGCGTATTGCTCGGTCTCGTCGATGAACTCTTCGAGCACCTTGCGCATCTCGTCGTGCGACACCTGGCTCAAGCGCGCCATCTCCATGCTGATGCTTTCCACGTCCGGGCTGGGCAGCAGCTTGAACACCTCGGCGGCCTCATCGGCTTCCAGTGATAGCAGCAGGATCGCGCTGCGGCGCGTTGCGGTCATTTTATTTGTCATCTTTTTTCATCCACCCCCGGATGATCATTGCGATCAGGCGTGGGTCTTCCACGGAGATCTCGCGCAGGCGTTTCATGTTTGCTTCGTAGCCCAGGGCCTTGCGTTTGCCGGCCGGCACTTCCACGGTTTCGCCGGTTTCGGTGACCATGGTCTGCGGCTCTTCGTCGGCCTGGGCCGCTTTCAGCGTCTGGGCATGACGCTTTTGCATGGGGCGCAACACCATCAGCCATAGCAGCAGGGCGATGAAGGCCACCAGCACGTAACGCGACAGGCTCATGGCCAGGGCGTAGAACTCCGGTGTGCGCCACCAGGCCAGTTCCGGACCGCTGCTGTCCTCCACGGCGAATGGGCTGTTGATCACTTTCAGTTCGTCGCCGCGGCCCTCGGTGAAGCCCATGGCCTGGCGCACCAGGCTGTCGATGTTGGCCAGTTCGTCCTTGCTCAGGGGTTCCTGCGCGGGTTTGCCGTCTTTCTCGGTGGCGCGGTAGTTGATGACAACGGCGGTGGTCAGGCGCGTGACTTCCCCCTGTGCCTGCTTCACGTGCTCGACGCTGTGGTCGACCTCATAGTTGGTCATTCGCTCGCTGTGCAGCGTCTTGCTCCGTGCCGAGGCGCTGGTGTCGCTGTCATCGGTACTGGCCTGGGTACCTTCACCCGGTTTCGCCGGCGCCGTAGCGCGGGTGGCGGGG
Organism: Pseudomonas sp. RIT-To-2; assembly: GCF_029623465.1. Classification (NCBI taxonomy): domain Bacteria; kingdom Pseudomonadati; phylum Pseudomonadota; class Gammaproteobacteria; order Pseudomonadales; family Pseudomonadaceae; genus Pseudomonas; species Pseudomonas sp. RIT-To-2. The sequence goes on from NZ_JAPYKM010000001.1 coordinate 93,654, forward strand.
GGCTGGTTGGGCGGGGTGTTGGTCAGTGCGCCGGGTACGCCGCGGGCCGCGGCATCGCTGCCTGCCAGGCTTTCGTTGATCTGCTTGCTGCGCACGGCTGCATGGTCGGGCGCCTGGTTGGGCTCGTAGTGTTCGGCGGTGCTTTCGCGGCTAGCGAAATCAACCTTGGCCACCACCTGGGCATGCACATTCTGACGGCCCAGCAGGGGCGCGAGAATGTCTTCGATACGCCGCTGATAAGAGCGTTCGATGTCGCGCACGTAGGTGAGTTGAGTACCATCCAGGCCGCCGTTGTCACCGGGGTTCTGCGACAGCAGGCGGCCACTCTGGTCGACGATGGTCACGCCGTCGATGCTCAGGTCGGCGACACTGGACGACACCAGGTGGGCGATGGCATTGGCCTGGCTCTGGCCGAGTTCGCGGCCTGGTTGCAGGTTGACCATGACCGAGGCGCGGGCCGGCTCGCGTTCACGCACGAACACCGACTGGCGGGCCATGACCAGGTGTACCCGGGCACTGGCGATAGGCCCCAAGGACTCGATGGTGCGCGCCAGCTCACCTTCCAGGCCGCGCTGATAGTTGAGCTGTTCGGCGAACTGGCTGACCCCGAAAGCCTGCTTGTCCATCAACTCGAAACCGACGTTGCCGCCTTTGGGCAGCCCCTGTTCGGCCAGTTGCAGGCGCAGGGCATTCATCTGTGTGGCGGGTACCAGGATGGCGTGGCCGCCTTCGCTCAGGCGGTAGGGGACCTGGCGCTTTTCCAGCTCACTGATTACCTGGCCGCCATCGGCCTCGCTGAGGTTGGAGAACAGTACGCGGTACTCCGGTTGCCGTGCCCACAGGGCCAGCACCACCAGTAGCGCAACGGCTGCCGCGCCTGCCAGCAGCAGGGGCAGCGATTGGCCGCGCAAGCGTGCCAGCAGCGGTTCCAGCGCACTGGCCTTGTTCTTGTCGGGGGCGACTCTGGCGGAGCCTTTGCCTTGGGCCGCGTTACTCACACGCACCTCGCAGGCGAGGGTAGGGGCGCTACAGAAGACATTGCTCGTTCCGGTGTCGAAGGTGGTCGAGAAGCTGTGGCATCGGCTGCGGCAGTGCCGCCCGGTGCCAGCGCTGGCAGGTATCGCAGGGCGGCTATTATCTCGACCCGGCCCGTATCCAAAGGTCGGAAAAGCCAGCGCTTTTGTAGCCAATTGGTTGCTTGTCGGTACGGCTTGCCTTGTTAACCTTTCGAGCCATCATCCTGACCTTTTCCACTTCGGACATGTTCGCGCCATGAATACATCTGCTTTGCAGGCTGCCCTGCAGCAACTCAACCTGCTGGCCAGCCAGTCCCAGGGGGCGACTTCGTCAGTGGCGGGGGCAGGGGCAAACGGTGGCTTTTCAGGCGAATTGCAGGCCTCGCTCCGGCGCATCAACCAGCTTCAGCAAACCGCGACGCAGCACGCCAACGCCTTTCAGGTAGGCAGCCCGGACGTAGCGCTCAACGACGTGATGGTGGACATGCAGAAAGCCGCCCTCGGCTTCCAGATGGGGGTGCAAGTGCGTAACCGGCTGGTGACTGCCTATAAGGACGTGATGGCGATGCAGGTATAGGCCAGGTATTGCTACCTACGCAAAAGTATCCTCCTGTACGGCAATCGATACGTTTGAGTGCCTGACCGTCTCGATGAAAAAAAATTCAGGATCGAACTAAGGCAGTGGGTGGACTCAGGGCTTGAGGGTAAAGCTGTGTAACCGGCTTATTACTTAGGTTGCACTAATGAAAGTACTGCGGGTGCGAGAGATGGTAAGTCTGAAAGTTGCGAAAAAAGCCTTTGTTTAAAAGGCGTTACTTAAAAAATAAATAGACATGTGTCGTTAAAGTTTTATATTCGGCTGCCGATTTCCTCTGCGTCATTGCGAATGTTTCATTTGTGATGGGGTAATTTTTGATTGGCCCTGCTTAATAGGCGCGGACCTGTGAGGACTATATGACGACGACCACTTCCACTTCTTCCTCCTCTGCTACCAGCGGAACCATTACCTCTTTGGGTGTGGGGTCGGGGCTGGATCTGGACTCGATTCTCGATAGCCTCGAGGAAGCGCAGGAAACAAGCCTGCTGACGCCGATCGAGAACCAGGAAGACGACATCAACGCCGAAATCACTGCCTACGGCACCTTGACCAGTGCCCTGACCAGCCTGCAGACCGCCGTCGAAACCCTCGCCGACGCCGACACCTACGATGCCCTGACCAGCAGCGTCAGCGGCACCGGCGTGACCGCCGCCGCGACCAGCGATGCGGTGGCCGGCACCTACTCGATCGTGGTCAGCCAACTGGCCAGCGCGCAGACATTGGCCACCGATGGTATCGCCGATTCTACAACAGCGCTGGGTACAGGTACCCTGACTATTACAGTAGGTGACGACGAAAGCATCAGTATCGACCTGACGTCGAGCAACAACACGCTGGAAGGTATCCGCGACGCCATCAATGACGCCGGCGGCTCGATCACGGCGTCCATCGTCAACGATGGTAGCGACACGCCATACCGCCTGGTGCTGACCTCGAACGACACCGGCACCGAATCGGAAATGACCGTGACGTACGACGGCACGGGTGACGCCGCGGACCTGTTCGGCTACAGCGCCGACAGTGACAGCAACAACATGACCGAGACTGTCGCGGCGGCCGATGCCCTGCTGACGGTGAACGGGCTGAGCGTGACCAGCCAGAGCAACACCGTGGAGGAAGCCTTGCAGGGCGTGACCCTGAGCGTCACCGACACGGGTACCTCGACCTTGACCATCAAGCGCGACACCGACTCGATCATCGATGCCATCAACGATTTCGTCGACGCCTACAATTCGTACGCCTCGACCATGGACACGCTGACCGAGTACGACGCCGACGACGACACGGCGGGCGCCCTGCTGGGCGACTCCACCACCCGGCGTGTCGACAGCACCTTGAGCAAGGACCTGTACAACTCGATTTCCAACAGCACGTTCAGCTACCTCTCCCAGTTGGGCATATCCCTGGAAGTGGACGGCACCCTGACCATCGACGACGACACGCTGGAAGACGCGGTTACCAACAACCTCAGCGACGTAACCGATTTCTTCGTGGGTACCGATGATACGGCGGGGTTCGCCACCCAGATGGCGACCGACCTGGACACGTTCCTGGACGAGGACGATGGCTCGATCGTGTCGGTGGTCAATGACCTGAACGATCAACTCGATGACCTTGAAGAGAAATACGAAGACAAGCAGGACTTCATCGACAGTGTGATGGACCGCTATACCGAGCAATTCACGGCCCTGGACACCCTGATTTCCGAGCTTGATTCGACAGCGGACTACCTCACCACCCAATTCGATGCGTTGAGCAGTGATGATTAATCCTCAGTAGATGGGAGCGAGGTTGTGAGTGTATTGCGCGGAGCAAATGCCTACGCGGCGGTGGGGTTGGAGAGCGGCATTCTGGCTGCCTCCCCGTACCAACGGATCGTGATGTTGTTCGACAGCTACCAGGCCGCTATCCGCACGGCCCGGCTGCACATGCAGGTCGGCGACATGGCGGGCAAAGGCAAGGCCATCACGTCTGCCATCAAGATCGTCAGCCGCGGACTGCGCGGTTCGCTGGACATGGAGCGCGGCGGCGAGGTCGCCGCCAACCTGGACCAGCTCTACGACACGGTGGTGCGGCTGTTATTGCGGGCCAATCTGCATAACGACGAGGAGGTCCTGAATGTGGCAGCAAGCCTGATTGAAAACATTGGTTCCGCGTGGCGGCAGATAGGACCTCGAGTCGAGGGGGAGGATGGCGATGTCGCAAGCGCAGGTGGTTGAGTCGTACGAGCGGTTGCTGGCGCAGTCGCAACGCATGCATGAGTGTGCGTTGCAGGGGGACTGGGCAGAGATTCTGCTGTTGAAGTCCCAGGGGTTGATCGATGAGGAAACCTTGCGACGCCAGGAGGCGGGGGTCCAGCTGGACGAAGAACACCGTCGGCGCAAGTTTGAATTGATCAAGCAGATCCTGGAGTTGGAAGTTGAAGTTCGCAAGTGCCTGGCCGACCGTCAGAGTCACCTGGGCGCACTTATATTGGCTGGGCGTTTAAAGCGCGGACAGGGCAAGGCATACAGGCCAACTGCCACTGTTAGGCCACTATTTAGATCGGTTGTGCGTCCGGAAGTTTGAGTCAGGGCTGCGACAAGTTGCCGCTAGGGCGGTGTGTTTGAACCAAACCATTCACGTCAGTTGAATTGAAGAGTGCGAAAAGTACAGGGGAGTGGGAAGTGCTGAACGCTGATCGAGGTCTGGAAGATATTCAGGATCTGAATTTCTCTTATTTGTTGCTGGTACAGCGCCTGTTGCGCAAGGACCGCGCTACCGCCATGTTCCGCCTGAAGTTGACCGAGGGCATGGCCGACCTGCTGGTCAAGTTGACCAGCAAGCAGCTTACCCAGTTGGCGCGCATCAACCAATTGGTCTGCCGCCCGGTTTTCGATGAAGCCGAGTGCCTGTCGCGGGTGCTGGGCAATTCGCGGGAGCTGGGCCTGGTGGAAATTCACTCGTCGTTGCTGATGGCGTCGGTCGATGTCGGGGGCGACACGGGAGGACGTGTGGGGCAGACGCATGTCTGAAAAAAGCCTGGTCGAGGAAATGTTCCAGGTGCAGCTGGCCATCGAGCTTATCGAACTGGGGGCGCGGTTGCAGGTACTGGAAGTGGAAACCAGCCTCAGCCGTGGCCGGTTGATCCGTCTGTACAAGGAGGTGCGCGGGGTATCGCCGCCCAAGGGCATGCTACCGTTTTCCACCGACTGGTTCGTGACCTGGTTGCCCAACATTCATTCTTCGCTGTTCTATGGCATTTACCTGCGCCTGACCAAAATTGGCTGCGACCGCATCGAGGCCTTCATCAAGGCGTACCGGCTGTACCTTGAGCAGGTGGGCGGCGATGAGGAGTCCGAAGTGGTGCTGGGCTTGACCCGTGCCTGGACGCTGGTGCGTTTCTTCGAAAGTGACATGCTGGAGCTGGTGGGCTGTTCATCGTGCAGCGGCCAGTTCGTGGCCCACTCCCACGGCCCGGCCCAGCGCTATGTATGCGGTATTTGCCAGCCGCCTTCGCGGGCCGGCAAAACCCTCAAGCGCCGCGAGAACGAAGAGCTGGAAGACGAAGCGCCCATGCGCCAGGCCAACGCCTGACAAGCGGCGCTGCGGGGTGTCAGGTGTACCGTATGCATCGCCGACGTGGCCAGGTCCGCTGCTACGAAGGGCGTGACCGGCCGTGGTTAAAGTTGGGCCCTCGAGCGCCGATGTTTGCCCAGGTCACCCCTGGCGTCATAAAAGGAACGGCCTGTGCTCATCGCTCTAGGACTTATCGCTATCCTGCTGTCGGTATTCGGTGGCTTCGCGCTGTCGGGCGGCAGCCTGGGGCCGCTGTACCAGCCCACGGAAATGCTCATGATCGGCGGCGCGGCCGTGGGGGCCTTCATCGCGGCCAACAACGGCAAGGCGATCAAGGCGACCCTCACCACGGTTTCACGGCTCAAGCGCAGCACCCGCTACGACAAGGCCTGCTACCTGCAAGTCATGGCGCTGCTTTACCACCTGCTGGGCAAGGCCCGGCGCGAAGGCATGCTGGCGGTCGAGCGGGATATTGACGAGCCCCAGCAAAGCCCGCTGTTCAGCGACTACCCCGAACTGCTCGACGACCCGATGATCATCACGTTCATCACCGATTACATGCGTCTGATCCTCAGCGGGCAAATGCAGCCCCATGAACTGGACGAGCTGATGTTGCATGAAATCGAAGCGTTCGAGCACGAAGCCCATATTCCTGCCGATGCCCTGTACAAGGTCAGCGATGCATTGCCGGCGTTCGGCATCGTTGCCGCGGTGATGGGCGTGGTCAAGGCCTTGAGCGCGGTGAATGTGGGGCCGGACCTGATGGGCGAGATGATCGCTCATGCGCTGGTGGGCACCTTCCTGGGGATCTACCTGGCTTATGGCGTCATCGCGCCGCTGGCCAGCCGCGTCGATCGCCAGGTGGCCGAGGCCGTGAAGATGTTGCAGTGCATGCGCATGACGTTGCTGGCCAGCCTGCAGGGCATGGCACCGATGCTGGCAGTCGAGTTCGGCCGCAAGGCCCTGCACCACAGTGAGCGGCCCAGCGCACTGGAACTGGAAAGCTACGTGCGCGGTACGTCAGTCGGCGCGATGGCCCTGGGATGAGCGAGCGCCCTATCATCATGCGGCGGCGCAAAAGCGCTGTCCACGGCCACCACGGCGGCGCCTGGAAAATCGCTTTCGCCGATTTCATGACCGCGCTGATGGCGCTGTTCCTGGTGCTGTGGGTGTTGTCCAACGCCAGCAAGTCGCAGAAAAACGCCGTGGCCGACTACTTCAGCACGCCGCTGCTCAGCGCCATCAATCGCAGCGAAAACCCCATCCCTGGCGGCACCCCGGCGCTGGCGTTCAAGGAGACTTCGCTCAACCCCATCGAACTGCCGGCACGGCCGCTGTCCGAGGAAGAATTCAAGCGTCTGGCCGCGTTGCGCCAGCGCTTGCAGCGGGTGATCCAGCTGAACCCGGCGCTCAAGGACCTGAGCAAGCAGATCCTCATGGAACTGACCCCCGAAGGCCTTAACCTGCAACTGATCGACAGCGAGCAGCGGCCCATGTTCGAGCTGGGCAGCGCACGGGTGGCGCCATACATGCGCACCTTGCTGCGCACCATCGCCCCGGTGCTCAACGAGTTGCCCAACAGCGTGCAGATCAGCGGGCACACCGACAGCCACCCGTATGCGGGCGGCGAGGCGGGTTACAGCAATTGGGAACTGTCGGCCGACCGGGCGAAGGCCTCGCGCGTGGAGCTCGTCAGTGGTGGTCTGGATTCGGGCAAGCTGCTGCGCATCTCGGGCATGGCCGACCGCATTCCCACCCGCGACGCAGCGCCGCCGGATGCGGCGAACCGGCGTATCGAAATCACCGTGCTGGACAGTCAGGTCGCTCGGAAAATTCTCAGCCGCAACGAATGACCTGGTTCCACAGGGGGCGCAGCGGCGGCCATTGCCCTAAATACGCCCCAATTCTGCGTTTGTTCCGAGGATGGGCCGGGCGGCCGGCTGCGCAAAATACCGGCCTTATCAAAAGCCGATGAACCGCCATGGCGGAAAACAGTAGCAACGAAGATAAAACCGAATCGGCGTCACCGCGCAAGATCGAGAAGGCCCGTGAACAGGGCCAGGTCGTGCGCTCCCGTGAGCTCAACACGTTTTTGGTGCTGTTGACCGGTGTGGCCGCGCTATGGGGCGGGGGCGGCTGGTTTTACGGCCAGTTGTGCCAGGTACTCGAGCACGGCCTGCTGTTCGAGCGCGCTCAGGCATTCGATAGTACCCGCATGGTTCAGGCCGCTCTGGGGCTGGGCCAACTCGGGCTGTTGACCGTGATGCCGTTTCTATTGGTACTGATGCTGGCCGGGGTCGTGGCCTCGATGCTGCTGGGCGGCCTGGTGATTACCCTCAAAGCGCTGCAGCCCAACTTCGCCCGCATGAACCCCATCGCAGGCCTTGGGCGGATGTTTTCCCTGCGAGCCCTGGCCGACCTCGGCAAAGCCGTGGCCAAGGCTTTCCTGGTGGGCTGCGTGGCCGTGCTGTTCCTCAAGAGCCACGCCCGCCTGCTGCTGGACCTCACCGGCATGCCGGTGGAATTGGCCCTGGCAACGGCCATGGGCCTGGTGGCCAAAGCCTGCGCACTGGTTGTCGGAGCCCTGGTGCTGGTAGTGGCCCTGGATGTGCCGTTCCAGTTCTACACCTACTACCAGAAGCTGCGCATGACCCGCGAGGAACAGCGCCAGGAGCACAAGGATACCGATGGCGACCCGCACATCAAGGCGCGCATTCGCCGCCAGCAGCAGCTGATGGCGCGCTCACGGATGATGAGCAAGGTACCCAAGGCCGACGTGATCATCACCAACCCCACCCACTACGCCGTGGCCCTGGCCTACCAGGACAAGATGTCGGCGCCACGGGTTATCGCCAAGGGTGCCGACGAAGTGGCCGCGCGCATCCGCGAGCTGGGCGACGAGCACCGCATCCCCATGCTCGAAGCACCGGCCCTGGCCCGTGCCCTGTATTTCCACGTGGACATCGACCGGGAAATTCCCGGCTCGCTGTACACCGCTGTAGCCGAAGTGCTGGCCTGGGCCATGCGCCTCAAGCGTGTCAGTGAAACCGGCGGCCTGATGCCGCCCAAACCGAAAAACCTGCTGGTGCCCGCCGGTATGGATCAGCCTGGCCCCCTGGGGGCCACCGCCGAGGAAACACCCAACCCATGAACGCCATGACTCAATTGCTGGGCCCCGATTCCTGGCTGGCCAAGGCCGACCTGAAACTGCTGGCCGGCCCTGTGCTGATCGTCATGATCCTGTCCATGATGATTTTGCCGCTGCCGCCCTTCGTGCTCGACCTGCTGTTCACCTTCAATATCGCGCTGGCGATCATGGTGCTGCTGGTCAGCATGTTCACCGAAAAGCCGTTGGACTTTTCGGCGTTCCCTGCAGTGCTGCTGTTCACCACCTTGCTGCGCCTATCGCTGAACGTGGCCTCCACCCGGGTGGTGCTGATGGAGGGGCACCAGGGCCCGGACGCCGCCGGCCGCGTGATCGAGGCGTTCGGCGAGTTCCTGGTGGGCGGCAACTTCGCCGTCGGCATGGCGCTGTTCCTGATTCTGGTGATCATCAACTTCATGGTGATCACCAAGGGCGCCGGGCGTATCGCCGAAGTGGGTGCGCGCTTTACCCTCGACTCGATGCCCGGCAAGCAGATGGCCATTGACGCGGACCTCAACGCTGGCCTGATCGGCGAGCCGGAAGCGCGCAAGCGTCGCCGTGAAGTGGCCCAGGAAGCTGACTTCTACGGTTCCATGGACGGTGCCAGCAAGTTTGTGCGCGGTGACGCCATGGCTGGCCTGGTGATCATGGGCGTCAACGTGGTGGGTGGCCTGATCATTGGCATGCTGCAGCACGACATGGCCTTCGCTGACGCTGCGCACACCTACACCATGCTCACCATCGGCGATGGCCTGGTGGCCCAGATCCCCGGGCTGGTGATTTCGATCGCCGCCGGCGTCACGGTGTCGCGGGTCAACACCGAGGAGGACGTGGGCCAGCAGATGATCGGCCAGTTGTTCATCCGCCCCCAGGTATTGATCCTCACCGCGGCGGTGATCGGCCTGCTGGGCCTGGTACCTGGCATGCCCAACCTGGTGTTTCTGCTGTTCACCGTACTGCTTGGCGGGCTCGGCTGGTGGCTGCGCAAGCGCGACCGGACCCAGGCCGCCGCGCCGGAAGAACAGGTGGTGCCCAAGGCCGCGTCGCAAAGCTCAGAAGCCAGTTGGGACGACGTCAGCCTGGTGGATACCTTGGCGCTGACCGTCGGCCATCGCCTGATTCCATTGGTGGATAGTCGCCAACAGGGCGAGATGCTGGTGCGCATCAAGAGCGTGCGCAAGAAATTCGCCCAGGACGTGGGTTTCCTGCCACCGGTGGTGCGGGTGCGTGACAAGGTCGACATGCTGGCCAACACCTACGTCATCAGCCTCAACGGCGTGGAAGTGGGGCGGGGCGAACTGTTCCCCGGCAAGTGGCTGGCGATCAACCCGGGCCAGGTCAGCGGCAAGCTGGAAGGTGAGGTGATCGTTGACCCGGCCTTCGGCCTGCCGGCCATCTGGATCGATTCGAGCATGCGCGAACACGGGCAGATCTTCGGCTACACCGTGGTCGACGCCAGCACCGTGGCGGCCACCCACCTCAACCACCTGCTGTACCTGCACGCCAAGGACATGCTCGGTCGTGGCGAGGTGCAGAAGCTGTTGGACAAGCTCAACAAGGACAACAAGGCGCTGGTGGAAGAGGTAGTCCCCAAACTGATTTCCCTCGGCACCTTGCAGCGCATTCTGCAGAACCTGCTGGAAGAAGAGGTCTCGATCCGTGACCTGCGCAGCATTCTTGATGCCCTTGCCGAGTTCGTCACTGCCCAGCCCGAGGCTGACGTACAGGAAATGACGGCCGTGGTACGCGTGGCCCTGGGCCGGGCGATCACCCAGCAGTGGTTCCCCAACCAGACCGAGCTGCATGCCATTGGCCTTGGTTCCAACCTGGAGCAAGTGCTGCTGCAAGCCGTCACCAGTGGTGGCGCCCTGGAGCCGACCCTGGCGGACAACCTGATGCAACAGACCGAAATTGCCTTGGCCCGTCAGGAAGTGGGCAACCACCCCGCCGTAGTGGTGGTGCCAAGCAAATTGCGGCCGTTGCTGGCGCGCTTCCTGCGTCGGCGCCTGCGCCAGTTGGTGGTGATGTCATTGGCGGAAATTCCGGAAGGCCGGACCTTGCGTATAACCAGCCTGATCGGAGGGGGTAATTGATGGGCATGCAACGATTTGTCGGGGCCAACAGCCGCGAGGCCATGCACCAGGTGCGCCTGGTGCTGGGGGAGGACGCGCTGATCCTGTCCAGCCGCAGTGTGGAGGAGGGGGTGGAGATCATGGCGGTGGCTGATGACATCCAGCCTGCGCCCCTCAGCCCGCGCCGCGCGGCGGCCGCCTATGCGCACATGAGCACTGGCGACCCGCGAGGCCCTGCGCGGCCCTCTGGCGAACCAACTGCCACGCAGGATGCGCCTGCCATTCAACCCAGGCAGGTGGCAGGCGCTGCTTTGCCCGCGAGCTCTTCCGAGGCCCCCATGCCCGCCGGCGACTTCGCCGCCCTGAGCCAGCTACTGCGCGGCGAAATGGACCAGATGCGCCAACTGCTCAAGCAGCAACAGCCACCCGCCGACGACAGCCGCCAGGCATTGCTGCGAGACCTGCTGGGTAGCGGCTTCAGCCACTGCCTGAGCCAGGAATTGCTGGACGGCACCCCGGCATTGCCCACCCTGGATGGCCCTGGCCGCGCGCGTTGGCTGGCCGAACGCCTGGGCGCGCGGCTATCGGTATTGCCCGACGATGGCCCGCTGATGGAAGAGGGCGGCATCATTGCCCTGGTTGGCCCCACTGGCGTGGGCAAGACCACCACCACCGCCAAGCTGGCGGCGCGCTTTGTAATGCGCCACGGTGCCGGTGGCCTGGCGCTGGTGACCACCGACAGTTTCCGCATCGGCGCCCACGAACAGTTGCGCATTTACGCAGAGCTGCTGGGCGGCGAGGTGCATGCCCTGGGGGCCGAGGACAATATCGAGCAATTGCTCGCCAGCCTCACCGGCAAGCGCCTGGTGATCATTGATACTGTAGGCATGAGCCAGCGCGACCAGCGCCTGCTGGCGCAGATCAAGCGCCTGGCCAATGGCGACAGCCTGGTGCGGCTGATGCTGGTGCTCAACGCCGCCAGCCATGGCGACACCCTGGACGAAGTGGTGGACACCTACCGCCGTGCCGCCCTGAGTGCTGGGACCACACTGCGCGACTGCATCATCAGCAAATGCGACGAAGCCCCGCGCCTGGGACCAGTGCTGGACGTGCTTATACGCCACGACCTGCGGCTCAATTACCTGTCCACCGGCCAGCAAGTGCCGGAAGACCTGCACCTGGCTGACCCGCCGGCGCTGATGGGCCAGGCCCTGAAGCGCGAGCGACCGTCCCTGTACGGCGCGGACCCCATGCCCGGCAACGGCAAGGGGCAGCAGCTCGACACCCTGGCACGCAACATGCTCGGCCACGGCAGGTTGCTGGGCACCCTGCGTGCCAGCCTGCATCGGCAGATCAATGACTTCGCCCTTTTGGAAGATGCCTGGCACATGGCTGATCTGGCCCCCGCCGGGCAAAGTCATGCGCTTGCCCAGCTATTGGCCGACGCCCCGGTGGGCCACGCGGCGAACCGTCAGATCCTCTGGGGTGCGGAACGTCCGGTAGTGGGCGCCACCTGGAAAATGCCGGTGTTGAGTTTTACCGCCGAAGGCAGTTTGCAGATTCGCCCGTGGCTGGCGCACCCGTTGCCCATCGGCACGCAGCAGCGCTTGGAATGGAGCACCACGACACTGGGCTCCAGAAGCCACCTGTGGCCGGGCAACCCCAGCCGCGAATTGCTGCAACGCCTGCAAAACGCCGGGCAACCGTGGGTGGCCAGCGTGCAGCGCGGCCAGCGGGTGATGCAGGGGGGCGAATCCCTGGCGCTGGCGCAACTGGTCGAACGCGGCGTCGCCCATGGCTGCCATGCCCTGCGCCAGCGCGGCCGCTGGGTAAGATTGGAGCTGGCGCACTTGCCGGTCAGCCTGCCCAGCGCTCCTGGGCAGCAGGTGCGCGCCTGGTTTGGCACCCTGCGCCACTGCGACAACGACCAGGTATTGGGCCAGCGCTACTGGCTGGCGGACAGCGTTGGCAGCCTGGCCGAACAGGTCGCCAGCCTGGGCCGCCTGCAAGTGTGCGAGTCATTGCCGGCGCTGACCCTGAGGGCATGGAATATCCTGGGTGAGCGGCACGGCCCCGTGAACGCCGACCTGCGCCTGTTCCTGGCCACGGCCCTGGCTGCCTGCGCCTGCCACCTTGACCAGGTGGAGGCCGAGTGGGGACCGGTGGTGCGCCAACAGTTGCTGGAACTGTCCGGCAAGCGCCGTGCGTGCAGCCCGCTGGTGTTGCTGGAAAGCCTGCTGCACCTGCTGACCACCCGTGCCGCCCTGGTGCAACTGGCGCATGAGTGACCAGGCTCAGGGCCTGAGACGCTGGGCCGAGCGTCAGGCCCTGCAAGCCACCGGTGCCGAGCAGACACTGGTGGTGGTCGGGCCGCCGTCTGTGGTGCGCCAGGCCCAGGCCACGCTGCAGCGCTGGCGGGCGGCAGGCCATTGCTGGGTGGGTGAGCCGTCGCGTTGGCACATGCTGGCGCTGGCGGCCGATGGCCCACGGGTAGCTGAATGGGCGCGCCAATACCCGCGTTGGGGCCTCTGGCTGGGCGCGGGGCCGAACGACTGCCGGCAGGCCTACTTGCAGGTGCGGCGCCTGGCGTTGGCCGGCGGCCCTCGTCGCCTGTTGCTGCTGCATGGCGGCCTGGCCGCGCGCCGCGCCCAGGTCGACAACCTGTGCCATGCCACTGCGCGATTTCTGGGGGTGGAGCTGCTGGTCGTGGCAGAGCGCCAGCAAGACCTCTCCCGGCTGAAATAGTTCAATTGGCAGAAAAGCCACCAAACGCAACGGCTATTCCGCCCTTACCTACCCGGGGTAAGCAGTAATAATGCCCGCGCCCATGACCCGCCCGCCACTGCGTGACCCGCGTGGCCGGGCATGCCCTCGGTTTCCTCATCACTCCAGGCCTGCAGGATGTACACAGCTCAGGGAAAACTAAAATCAAGCGAGTTGCTGGAGCAGTACCTGCCGCTGGTACGCCGGCACGCGCTTGAGTTGAAAACCAGGGTGCCGGCCAATGTCGATCTGGATGACTTGATACAGGCCGGCAGTATTGGCCTGCTGGACGCACTGGCGCGTTATGACACGACTCAGGGTGCGACGTTCGGCACCTTCGCCTCGCAGCGTATCCGCGGGGCGATGATCGACGAGCTGCGCAGCCGCGACTGGGCCCCGCGTAGCGTACGCCGCAACGCCCGTGCCCTGAAGGGCATCATCCGGCGCCTGGAACAGGCTTTGGGCCGCGCACCCGAAGAGCGTGAAATCGCCCAGGCCATGGACCTGTCGCTGGAGCAATACCGCCAGTTGCTGCTGGATATCAACGGTTGCCAGCTGATGCCCATCGAAGAAATGGGTGAAGACGATGCCAGTGGTGTCAGCAGTGGGTATGGTGCCTCCCCCTTTGTCGAGCTGGTGCAGGAGCGCAACCGGGACCGGTTCATCAAGGCGCTCGATGCGTTGCCCGAGCGCGAACGTCTGCTGCTTGCCCTGTATTACCAGGAAAAGCTCAACTTCAAGGAAATCGGCGCCGTGATCGGCGTCAGTGAGTCGCGGGTCTGCCAGCTGCACAGCCAGGCGGTCTCGCGCCTGCGTGACGCCCTGGCCGATTAGGCCGCAGGCGCCGGCCGCGCCAGGCAGTGCTTGAGTGCTGAGCTGGAGATGCCCGGCGTGCGCGGCAGGTACACCACTTCGCACAGTGGCTTGAGCGTGTCGAAGTGGCCTTTCCAGTCATCCCCCATGCCGAACACCGATACGCCCAGGCGGCGAATGTCGTCTGCCTTCTGTGCCCAACTGGTTTCAGCCAGGGTCATGTCCACGCACTTGAGCGACTGCACGATATCCAGACGGTCGGCGTAGGGGATGACCGTCTGCTTGCCCTTTTGGCGGTTGAACTCGTCGGTGGACACCCCGACGATCAGCCGGTCACCCAGGGCGCGCAAGTTGCGCAGCAGGTTGAGATGGCCGATGTGAAACAGGTCGAAGGTGCCGTAGGTGATGACGATGCGGCTCATCAGGCGAGCACCTTGTCCAGCGCCGCCCGGGCTGCCAGCAGCAGGCTGTCTTCGGGGCGGTGTGCCAGTGCGTGGCAGGTCAGGGCCCGGGCCTTGTGCAGGTGGCCGCTCTCGATATGCGAGTAGATTCGCGATACGGCGTAGCATTCGGTCAGCAGGGAAAAGCTTTGCAGGTTCTTCGCCGCGATCACGGTGTCGAAGAAGGCATCGGGTGTACGCCAGTCGCCGTACACGGCCGTCAGCCAGGTATCCGCATCCTCCAGATACCACAGCGGTCGGCCGTCGGGGGTGCGGCCCCTGCTCAGGTGCAGGGTGGGGTAGCGGGTCTGGCGGTGCCACTCTTGCAGCCCGTCCTTGACCCAGAAACCCGTGCAGGTGTTGCCGCCGCGGTCTACCACGAAACCGGACAGGTCCAGGGAGATCTTGTGGACCGGGTGGTAGAACGCCTTGGGGTTGGTGAGCCGGTGGGAGCCGACTGGCTCGACCCAGCCATGGCGGATCAGGCAATGGGTGGCGCGGGCTATCTCGCAGTGGGGCAGGCCGAAGTCGATGTCCTTGTCGAACGGCAGCAGGCCGCCTTCGCGGGTCAGGCCCAGCAGCGTGCCGTAGGCGGCGAAGGCATGTACACCGGCCAGGCACAGCGCGGCCAGGGTGTCCCATAGCAATTGCTCGACCTGGGGTTTGTTGAAGTCGTCGCGTGGGGCCTTGGGGGCGATGCTGATGGGCTTTTCCAGGCGCAGGGCCAAGGCCTCGCGGTAGCAGTCAAGGGCTTCGGGCAGGCGTGCCTGGTGGTGGCGGATCACGCCCATCACCAAGCGCGCCGAAGTACTGCGCGGCGCCAGTTCCAGGGCCCGCTGCACCAGGCCTTCGGCCCGTGCGCTGTCCTCCTCCTGGTTATGCAGCTCGCCCAGTTTCACCAGCACCTGTACCTGGTCGGGGTCCAACTCCAGGGCGCGCTCCAGCAGCAAGCGGGCTTCAGCGGTCTTTTTCCGTTTCGCCAGCAATAGGCCCAGGTCCGCGTGCAATCGGGCGTTGCGGGGGGCCAAGGGCAGCGCCTGGCGAAAGCTGGCGATGGCCTCGTCAGTACGCTGGTGCTTGAGCAAGTTACGGCCACTGTTGATGTAGGCGTTGGCCGCGTCTTCGGTTTTGTTGCTCCAGGTTTTTCTGGCGGTGCGAGACATGGTGGACCCCGGTTGGAGAGCTGAGCGAGCGCGCACTTACCACGGCGCTGGGCTGTACTCGGCGGTAAGCGTGAAGGTGGTGGCCGCGTGGCTGGCCGCTGGCAGGTAGTGGCGCGCTTGCAGGTAGGCGGCGGCCTGGCCTTGGTCTACCCCTGCCAGCAGGCTATAGGCCAGGTCATGCAGGCCGTAGGCGGTATCCAAAACGAATGCGAGCTTCAGGCGGCGTTGCGGCGGCAACTGCGCCAGGCGCTCGGGGGTCGGAATGAACAGGGCCTGGACGCTATGCAACTGGGTCGCCCGTGGTTCGGCCAGGGCCAGTTCGGCGGGGAACTGGCTGAGGTGGCTTGGGGCGTGGAAACGGTAGAACCGCAGGTCGTTTTCCGCCAGGCGCTGGCACAGTGGGGCGAACTCGAAATCCCCGGCGTGGGGCGTGAGCATCGACAGGCTGACCTGGGCCAACAGCAGTTGCCCCAGCGTGGCGCTGGCGTGCTGGAGGATGCCCAGGTTGTCGTGGCGGTCGTCCAGCACCAGCCAGTCCAGGGCCTTGAGGCCTTCCAGGTCGTCGAGCCTGGCGCTGCGAACCGGCAGGCGCGCGAGTACCTGGGTGCCGCGCTGCAAAGGGGTGGGCAAGGTGGTGAGCGGTTGCGGCGCGCGCGTACTGCTCAGTTGCGAGTCCAGGCAGGCATGCAGGGTCAATGGACGTCCATCACCCAGGGTGATGCCGTTGAAAATCTGTACGTGCGGGTGTTCGCCCAAGCGCGAGCCGTGCAGGCGGCTGGCCGGGTCGAAAATGATGACGCTCAGGGCGTCCAGGGCCATCAGGGCGGCGAAATCCGGGCGGCTCGCCAGGCCGGCACCCTGGTCGAGGGCGACCAGCCGGCCTTGGAAATTCCAGTTGAAGGGTTGCGCCGTCATGGTTCGATGGTCCCCATGGAATTCGGTTGAAAAGACTAGGGTAGGGCGGTTGGGCCCTCGGCGATGCGTGAAGAACAGGCCCCGGGTGGGGCCTGTTCCGCTTACCGCGGTTACTGCAGCAGCGACAGCATTTGCTGCGGGGTGGAGTTCGCCTGGGCCAGTACCGAGGTACCTGCCTGTTGCAGGATCTGGGCGCTGGTCATGGCCGATACTTCAGTGGCGTAGTCCACGTCTTCGATGCCCGAACGTGCCGAGGTCAGGTTGGTTTCGGTGGTGGAAATGTTGGAGATCGCCGAGTCGAACCGGTTTTGCACCGCACCCAGGTCCGAACGCATCGAGTCCACGGTGTTCAGGGCCGAGTCCAGAGTGGTCAGCGTGTTGGTAGACTTCTTGGTCACTTCGTTTTCGGTATCGACGCTCACCGCCACAGTGGCAGTGGAGCCGCTGCCGGTGACTGTTACGTCGGCGGCGTAGTAGGTGGCGCTCGAACCGCTGCCCACTTGCAGGAAGTAGTCGCCGTCCTCGTCCTGTACCAGCGTGCCACCGGTGCTACCGCTGCCGTAGCTGATGGCGGTGCCCGACTTGTCAGTGATGGTTGTGTTGGTGCTCGACAGCGACAGGGAGCTGCCGGCTTCGTCTTCTACCGAGGCTGCGCTGACGGAACCGTCGTAGCCGTTGACGTTGAAGCCGCTCAGGCCCAGGGTCGAGCTGTTGATTTCGCTTAGCTTGATGTCGATGGTCTCGCCATCGTTGGCGCCCACCTGAATGGTGATGGTCTGGTCGGAGTCCAGTACGCTCACGCCGTTGAACGCGGTTTGCGAAGAGATACGGTCGATTTCGTCCAGGCGCTGGGTGATTTCATCCTGGATCGACTGCAGGTCGGACTGCGAGTTGGTGCCGTTGGCAGCCTGTACCGACAGCTCACGAATACGCTGCAAGTTGTCGTTCACTTCGTCCAGCGCGCCTTCAGTGGTCTGCGCCAGGGAGATACCGTCGCTGGCGTTGCTGCTGGCCTGGTCCAGGCCAGTGATCTGCGAGCTCATGCGGTTAGCGATGGCTTCGCCAGCGGCGTCGTCCGACGCGCTGTTGATTTTCAGGCCCGAGGACAGGCGCTCGATGGAGGTGCTCAGGGAGCTTTCCGACGAGCTCAGGTTCTTCTGAGCGATCATGGACGTAATGTTGGTATTGATGACGGACATGCTGCACTTCCTTCTTGGTGGTGGCCTGGGGCCCAGGTCTTTGGCGGCCTGGGCCTTTTAACCGCGAAGATCGGCAACACCCTGGTCAGCTTTAGAAAACCACCGGATTTTTTTCAGGTGTCGCGGCGGTCGGCGGATTTCGATAGGGAAACGCCTTGTGTTAGGGCCTTTGAAACGCCCGCGCGCGCGTTATAAAACCCGCTGCCGCTGTTCACTTCCCGGAGCCTGTGATGAATCCCTCGACCCTGATCGGCCTGCTCTCTGGCCTGGTCCTGCTGGCCTTGCTGCTGTTGTTCTCGGCGCAGCACCCCCTGATGTTCATCGACCTGCCAAGCCTTGGCATCGTGCTGATCGGCACGTTTGCCGCCACCTGCCTGAGTTACCCGCTGGCCGAAGTGCGCCGGGTGCTGGGGCTGTTTGCCACGGTGATGCGCAAGGAGTCGGCACACGCCCATGACGATATCGAGCAATTGGTGACCATGGCACGGTTGTGGCTGGACGATGACTTGCGTGCGGTGGAAAAGGCCCTGGAAACTACCCGCAACCCCTTCCTGCGCTCCGGCGTGCAACTGGTGATCGACAAGACCGCGGAGGCCGAGATCATCGAGCTGCTGCAATGGCGCATCGTGCGCATGCGTGCCAAGGAGCGCGCCGAGGCGCAGCTGTTTCGGGTCATGGCCAGCTACGCGCCAGCGTTCGGCATGCTCGGCACGCTCGTGGGGCTGGTGAACTTGATGTTCGTGCTGGGCGACGGCGACATGGTCACTATTGGCCACCAGATGTCGGTGGGCCTGATGACTACCCTTTACGGCGTGCTGCTCGCCAACCTCGTGCTCAAGCCGGTGGCGGTGAAACTGGAGCGTCGTACCGAACAGCGAGTGCTGCAGATGAACATGCTGATCCAGGGCGTTTCGATGATGTGCAACAAGCGCGGCCCGGGCCTGATTCGCGAAACCCTGAGCACGTTCGTCGCTCACCACGCCGACGAGATCCGTGAGCCGCTGCGCATTACCCCGCGCCTGAACGGGCGCGTCGGGCCATGAGCCGGCCCCTGGAAGCCCTGGGCCGCCTGGCCGTGGAAGGCGACGAAGACAGCTGGATGATGACCTACCTGGACATGATGACCCTGCTGCTGGTGGTGACCATGGCGATGCTTGCCATCAGCACTCGCCTGCACAGCACCGTGCCGCCGCCACCGCCACCATCTTTGCCCTTCATGGGCCAGGGCCTGTTGCCCCACGGGCTGGCCCTGCTGGGTCGGCCCCAGGTGGTGAAACCGGTGGTGGCCACGACGGCTGCGGTCGAGCCACCAGCGCCCACCCCGCCGACACCGCCAGCCCCACCGGGCCCGGATGAGTTGGCGAAAAATCTGGGCCTGGATGCCTTGGGCAAGGACATCGAAGTGGATATCTCGCAGAAGACCGTGAGTTTTCGCCTGAGCAGCGAATTGCTGTTCGAATCGGGGCAGGCTGACCTGAGCCTTGCGGGCATCAATGCGCTGAAGCCGTTGCTGGCGGTGCTGGGCAAGAACAGCCAGCCGATCCTGGTGCAAGGCCATACCGATGCCGAGAAGATCCAGAACCCGCGCTTCCCGTCCAACTGGGAGCTGTCCAGTGCCCGAGCGGCGACCGTGGTGCGCTACCTGCAAGCCAATGGCGTCGATGGCCAGCGCTTGCGAGCGGTCGGGTTCGGCGATACCCACCCGCTGGCTGGCAACGAGTCGGCCACCGGGCGGGCGAAGAACCGCCGGGTGGAAGTGGTGCTGGAGGCTGTCGCCAGCCCTCTGCCTCAGTGACCGTGGCTGCGGCCCACGTGGGAGTGTTCAGCTTCCGGGGCCGTGACCGCGCCATTGACCTCAAGGCGCTGAAGGATGCCGCACTGGTCGTTGCTGCCCGCCGTGCCGCAGCGCTGGCGCAGCTCCAGCAGTTGTGCCTGCAACGCTACCAGGCCGTCGATGCGCGCACGCACGTGGTGGATATGCTCGTCGATCAGGGCATTGACGCTTTCACACTGGTCGCGCGGACTGTCGCGCAGGGTCAGCAGGCTGCGGATTTCGTCCAGGGTCATGTCCAGGGTACGGCAGTTGCGGATGAACGTCAGGCGCTCCACGTGGGCCTGCGTGTACAGCCGGTAATTACTGTCGGTGCGGGCCGGTGGCGGCAATAACTGCTCACGCTCGTAGTAACGGATAGTCTCGACCTGGCAGTCGGTGGCCTTGGCCAATTCCCCGATTTTCATGCTGCGCCCTCCAAAGGTGCTTGACCCTATAGTGGCTACAGGGTGTTCACTTGGCAATAGGCACTTCTACGGACCTGACCAATGAGCCAGCCCACACACAGCCACAAGCACGACCACAAACACGACCATGAGCATGAGCATGAACACGCCCATGCTGCCGTGAGCCTTCACGCCAGCCATGACCATGGTGGCTGTTGCGCCAGCGAGGCGCCGGCCACTGTGCGCCTGGGCGCCAAGGCCAGCGCCGATGCGCGGCTCAGCCGGTTCCGCATCGAGCAGATGGACTGCCCTACCGAGCAGACACTGATCCAGAACCGCCTGGGCAAGCTGGCCGGGGTCGAGGAACTGCAGTTCAACCTGATCAACCGGGTGCTGGGTGTGCGCCATGCCCTGGCCGATGACAAAGCGATCGTCGCGGCTATCGCCGACCTGGGCATGCAGGCCGAACCATTGGACGGCGAAAGGGCCGGCGCTGCCAGCATCCCCGTTCGCAAGCCCTGGTGGCCGCTGGCCTTGTCCGGGGTGGCGGCGGTTGCGGCCGAGGCTGCCCATTTCAGCGGCATGGTGCCGCAATGGGGGATCGCCGGGCTGGCCTTGCTGGCCATCGTCAGCGGTGGCCTGGGTACCTACAAGAAGGGCTGGATTGCCCTGAAGAACCGCAACCTGAACATCAACGCCCTGATGAGCATCGCCGTGACGGGTGCATTGCTGATCGGCCAGTGGCCCGAGGCGGCCATGGTGATGTTCCTGTTCACCGTGGCCGAATTGATCGAAGCTCGCTCCCTGAGCCGGGCGCGCAACGCCATCGGCAGCCTGCTGCAACTGACCCCCGAGCGGGCCACGGTGCGCCAGGCGGACGGTCAATGGGCCGAACAGCAAGCCAAGGATATCGCGCTGGACGCCGTGGTGCGGGTACGCCCCGGCGAGCGCATCGCCCTGGATGGCGAGGTGGTGACGGGGCAATCCAGTGTCGATCAGGCCGCCATCACCGGTGAAAGTCTGCCGGTGGAGAAAACCGTGGGCGACAAGGTGTTCGCCGGTACCATCAACCAGGCGGGCGCCTTGGAGTACCGGGTAACCGCGTTGGCGGATAATTCGACCCTGGCGCGCATCATTCACGCCGTGGAACAGGCCCAGGGTGCCCGGGCGCCGACCCAGCGCTTTGTGGATAACTTCTCCCGCTACTACACGCCCGCGGTATTCGCCCTGGCGTTGGCCGTGGCGGTGCTGCCACCGTTGTTTATGGCCGGTACCTGGTTCGACTGGATCTACCGCGCGCTGGTGCTGCTGGTGGTCGCGTGCCCGTGCGCCCTGGTCATCTCGACGCCGGTGACCATCGTCAGCGGCCTGGCCGCGGCGGCGCGCAAGGGCATCCTGATCAAAGGGGGGGTGCACCTGGAAGGGGGGCACCGTCTGGACTACCTGGCGCTGGACAAGACTGGCACCTTGACCCATGGCAAGCCCGTGCAGACCGATTTCGTACCCCTGAAGGCTGCATTCGCCACGCATGCCGAGCAGATCGCCGCCAGCCTGGCCGCGCGCTCCGACCATCCGGTGTCCCAGGCCATAGCCCGGCCGGCGCTGGAGGCGGGTGACGCGTTGCTGGAAGTGGCCGACTTGCAGGCCCTGACTGGCCGCGGCGTGCGGGGCAGCATCGAGGGCCAGGTCTACCACCTGGGCAACCATCGCCTGGTGGAAGAGTTGGGCCTTTGCTCGCCGGCACTGGAAACGCAGCTCGACAGCCTGGAGCGTCAGGGCAAGAGCGTGGTGGTGCTGCTGGACGCCAGCGGCCCACTGGCCTTCTTCGCCGTGGCCGATACCGTGCGCGACACCAGCCGTGAGGCCATAGCCCAGCTGCATGCCCTGGGCATCAAGACGGTGATGCTGACCGGGGACAACCCGCACACGGCCGAGGCAATCGCCGCCCAGGTGGGCATCGACGAAGCCCGGGGCAACCTGTTGCCAGCCGACAAGCTGCAGGCCATCGAAGCCCTTTATGCCCAAGGCCACCGCGTGGGCATGGTTGGCGATGGCATCAATGACGCGCCGGCCCTGGCCCGTGCCGAACTGGGCTTTGCCATGGCCGCGGCGGGCACCGACACCGCCATCGAGACGGCCGACGTGGCGCTGATGGACGACGACTTGCGTAAAATACCCGCGTTCGTCAGGCTCTCGCGCCAGACTCGGGCGATACTGATGCAGAATATCGTGCTCGCCCTGGTGATCAAAGCCGTGTTTCTGGGCATGACCTTCGCGGGTCTGGCGACGATGTGGATGGCGGTGTTCGCCGACATGGGCGTCAGTCTGCTGGTGGTTTTCAACGGTTTGAGGCTGTTGCGCAAGTAAGAGGGTGGTGATGCTCAGTGCCGAGCTGAAGGCGTTCTACATGGTGGCCCGGCTGGGCAGCATTACCCTGGCGGCGAAGAAGCTGGGGCTCAGCCAGCCGACGGTGACCACCCAGATCCGCCATCTGGAGAGCCAGTACGCGGTAGAGCTGTTCTACCGCGGTGGCAGGCGCCTGACCCTCAGCGACGACGGCGTCCGGCTGTTGCCGATGGTCAAGACACTGTTGCAGCAGGAAGCCGACATCGAGTTCTTCCTGCGCAACAGTGGGCAGGCCGAAGGCGCGCTGCGCATCGCTGCCACGGCGCCGTACTACATCCTCGACCTGGTGAAGATATTCCGTCAGCGCCTGCCGCAGGTGGAGGTGTCCATGGAAATCGGCAACTCCCAGCAGGTGCTGGAGATGCTGGAAGACTACCGGGTCGATATCGCCGCCTCGTCCCAATTGCTGGAAGACACCCGCCTGGTGCGCCGGGTGCTTGGCACCGACCCGCTGGTGCTGGCCGTGCACCGCAGCCACCCACTGGCCGTGCACGGCCAGGTGCCCCTGAGCGCCCTGGCCGGGCAGTGCCTGCTGGTGCGTGAGCGCGGCTCGACCACCCGGAGCCTGACCGAGGCGTGGTTGAAAAACGAACAGGTCAACTACGGCACCTTGCTGGAGATCGGTAGCCGCGAGTCCATTCGTGAAGCGGTGCTGCGCAACATCGGCATCAGCCTGATTGCCCGCCACGAAGTGCCGCACAACCCCGACCTCAAGGTGTTGACCATCGACAATGCGCCGGTGATGCACGAGTACCTGTACTGCCTGAAGGAACGCCGTCAGGCGCGCTTGCCTGCGGCCTTTCTGGGTTTGGCGCAGGAAGTATCGGCGCTCTGATCCGCACGCAGCTGCTTCACTCGCGGGGGACAGCGCCCGGTCACGGCTACAACCCAAATCCGCCAATACCACTATCGGCAGCTTTTGCCTTACTGCCACAGCAGGTTAGCAATCGCTGCCTAGGATGAGCCCATCTGCTCGATGAGGTCCGTCCATGAACACTATCAACACCCCCGGCGCCCGCATGGCCGTGCGCGGCATTCACAAGCGTTTCGGGGCTTTCACGGCGCTCGACGACGTGTCCCTGGACGTCGCCGCCGGTGAACTGGTGTGCCTGCTGGGGCCCTCGGGTTGTGGCAAGACCACGCTGCTGCGCTGCATCGCCGGCCTGGAGCGCCAGGACCGAGGCCAGTTGTTCATCGGCGACCGCGACGTCTCCCTGTTGCCGCCCCAGGCCCGGGACTACGGCATTCTGTTCCAGTCCTACGCACTGTTTCCCAACCTCAGCGTGGAAGCCAACATCGCCTATGGCCTGGCGGGGCTGAGCCGTGAGGAAACCCGCAAGCGCGTGGGCGATATGCTGGAACTGGTGGGCCTGCTGGGCAGCGAAAGGAAATTCCCCGGCCAGTTGTCCGGCGGCCAGCAACAGCGCGTGGCGCTGGCTCGCGCCTTGGCGCCGGCACCATCGTTGCTGCTGCTGGATGAACCGATGTCGGCGCTGGACGCTCGAGTCCGCGAGCACCTGTGCACCGAGCTGCGCCAGTTGCAGCGCCAGTTGGGTATCACCACGCTGATGGTTACCCACAATCAGGACGAGGCCATGCTGATGGCCGACCGCATTGCCGTGATGAACAATGGTCAGGTCGAGCAATACGCCAGCGCCCAGGAAATCTACGACAAACCCGCCACCCCGTTCGTCGCCGAGTTCGTCGGGCAGGGCAACTGGCTGCCATTCCAGCGCAGCAGCGACAGCCATGCACGTGTCGGCGGCATGGACATGCGCCTGGCCCCGGATGCCAGCCGCGCCCATAGCGGCCGGCTGTTCTGTCGCCCGGAAGCCATCAGCGTGAACCCCACCGTGCACGAGGAAAACCTGTTCCCGGCCCGCGTGCGGGAAATCACTTTCCTGGGCAACCGCTGCCGCATGAGCTTTGAGTTCAACCAGTTCCCCGGCCATGCGCTGCTGGCCGAAGTGGCGCCCGAATCAATGCCGCGCCTGGGTAGCCCCGACATCTGGGTAGCCTTGCCACCGCGCAGCCTTCAGGTGTTTGCCTGAGATGGCCGCGCCAATGAGCCTGCCAGTGGCCAATGCCAAGGTGCCGGCGCAGTCGTCCTCGGGCGCGCTGGGTGACCGGTTGTTCGTGGTCGGCGGCAAGTTGCTGTTGCTGGCCTTCCTCTGCGTCGCGGTTCTGATGCCGTTGCTGGCCATTTTCTGGCGTGGGTTTACGCCGGTCGCTGGCGGCGGATGGATGGCGGCGAAGGAACTGCTGGCCAGTGATAATTTCCACTGGTTGTTGGGCAACAGCCTCAAGGTTTCTTTCAGTGTGGCTGGCATTGTGGTGCCGGTCGCCTACCTGTTCGCCTACGCCCTGCAGCGCACATTGATCCCCGGCAAGGCCGTATGGCGCGGCATCTCCCTACTGCCGCTGCTGGCCCCATCGATGCTCCCGGGCATCGCGCTGGTCTACCTGTTCGGCAACCAGGGCTGGCTGCGCGGGCTGGTAGCCGACAACATCTACGGGTTCTGGGGGATTGTGCTGGGGGAGGCGATCTACACCTTTCCCCATGCGCTGATGATCCTGCTGTCGGCGCTGTCACTGGCCGATGCCCGGCTGTTCGATGCCGCTTCCAGCATGGGGGCCAGCCCGTGGCGTGCCTACCGCAGCATTACCTGGCCGGCCACCCGCCAGGCAGTGTTCGCAGCGTTCTGCCTGGTGTTTACCCTGACCATCACTGACTTTGGTGTGCCGGTAGTGGTGGGGGGCGACTACCAGGTGCTGGCACTGGAGGCCTACAAGGCCGTGGTCGGGCAGCAGCAGTTCGGCCGCGGTGCGCTGATCGGTATGGTCCTGCTGTTGCCCGCGCTGTTGAGCTTTGCGGTTGACGCCTGGCTGCGCCGCCGCCATGGCGAGGCCATGAGCGGCCGCGCCCAGGTGTTTCGCCCGGCGCCATCGAGGCTGCGCGACGGCTGCTACCTGGCCTTGGTGTTGCTGGTCTGCGCTGCCTTGCTGCTGGTGGTGGGCATGGCGGTGTACTCGTCGCTGGTGAAGTTCTGGCCCTACAACCTGTCGCTGTCGCTGGTGCATTACCGGTTCGATACCACCGCCGGCGGTGGCTGGCTGGCCTACAGCAACAGCGTGAAGATGGCCCTTGGCACAGCCTTGATCGGCAGCGCGGTGATCTTCACCGGCGCCTACCTGATGGAAAAAACCCAGGGCCTGCGCCGCCTGAACCTGCTGCTGCGCCTGCTCAGTTTCGTGCCGATGGCCGTGCCGGGCCTGGTACTGGGGCTGGGCTACGTCTTCTTCTTCAACCTGGGCGGCAACCCGCTGCACGTGTTCTACGGGACCATGACCCTGCTGGTGGTGTGCACCATCGCCCATTACATGACCACCGCGCAGATGACCGCCACCACTGCCCTGCGCCAGCTGGACGGCGAATTCGAAGCGGCGGCGCTGTCGCTCAAGGCGCCGCTGTACCGGCACTACCTGCGGGTGACGGTGCCGATCTGCCTGCCGGCGCTGCTGGACATCATCCGCTACCTGTTCGTGTCGGCGATGACCACGGTGTCGGCGGCCATCTTCCTCTACAGCCCCGACACCATCCTGGCAGCGGTGGCGGTACTGAACATGGACGACGCCGGCAATGTCGGCGGCGCGGCGGCCATGTCCACTTTGATCCTGCTGACCTCGGCGGCGGTGTCCGTGCTGCTGGCCTGGGCCTCACGCGGCCTGTTGCGCCGCTCCCAGGCCTGGCGCCAGGGCGCACCTGGCCACTGATCGATTGCTGCAAACCACACTGACCTCCACTGACTCAGGAAACGCACCATGTTCAAGCCACTTGCTCTTGTCGCTGCCGTTGTTGCCGCTTTCAGCCTGCAGGCCAGCGCAGCCAATACCCAACTGACCGTATACACGGCCCTGGAGCCAGAGCAACTGACCACCTACAAAGAGGCATTCGAGAAGGCCAACCCGGACATCGAGATCAAGTGGGTGCGTGACTCCACCGGCATCGTCACTGCCAAACTGCTGGCTGAAAAGGACCGGCCGCAGGCTGATGCCGTGTGGGGCCTGGCGGCTTCCAGCCTGGCGATTCTCGACCAGCAGGGCATGCTCCAGGCTTATTCGCCCCGGGACCTGGGCAAGATCGGCGCGAACTACCGCGACGCCGCCAACCCGCCGAAGTGGGTGGGCATGGACGTATGGGCCGCCACCATCTGCTTCAACACCGTGGAAGCCGAGAAGCAGGGCCTGCCCAGGCCGGTGAGCTGGCAGGACCTGACCAAACCCGAGTACAAGGGCAAGATCGTGATGCCCAACCCGGCGTCCTCGGGCACCGGTTTCCTGGACGTGAGCGCCTGGTTGCAGACCTACGGCGAGCAGCAGGGCTGGGCATACATGGATGGGCTGCACCAGAACATCGGCCAGTACGTTCATTCCGGCTCCAAGCCATGCAAGCTGGCGGCTTCGGGTGAGTTTCCGATTGGCATCTCGTTCGAATACCCCGCCGTGCAGCTCAAGCGCCAGGGCGCGCCGCTGGACATCATCCTGCCCAAAGAAGGCCTGGGGTGGGAGATCGAAGCCACGGCGGTGATCAAGGGGACGCCGCATGAAGAGGCGGCAAAGAAGCTGGCCGACTTCTCCGCCAGCCCCGCGGCCATGGCGCTGTACAAGGAAAACTTCGCCGTGCTGGCCCAGCCGGGCATCGCCAAGCCGCAGACCGAACTGCCCGCCGACTATGAGCAACGCCTGATCAAGAACGACTTTGGCTGGGCCTCGAAAAACCGCGACAGCATCCTCGCTGAATGGCGCAAGCGCTACGACGGCAAGTCCGAGAAGGTTGCCGCCCAATAACTCGCCTTGTGGGCCGGCACACAGGTGATCCCTGTGTGCCGTACATGCGGTACGTCTTCATGCAAGGAAAGGACATGACTCAACACAGCGACATGCTCATCGTCGGTGCCGGCATCCTGGGCCTGTCCCATGCCTACGCCGCCGTCAGGCGCGGCCTGAAGGTGCGGGTATTCGAGCGCAGTTCGACGCCCCTGGGCGCTTCGGTGCGCAACTTCGGCCAGGCGCTGGTCACCGGCCAACCCGTGGGCCAGATGCACCAGTTGGCCAAGGCCAGCCGTGGCCTGTGGGCGCACTGGGCCGAACAGGCCGGGTTTGCCTTGAAGCGCCACGGCTCGCTGCTGTTTGCCCGCAACGCGCTCGAACACCAACTGCTGGAAAGCTTCTGCGCCGAACGTGCCGAGCAGCACGGTTACAGGGTCGAGCTGCTGCAAGGTGAGGCGCTGAACAAGCTGTACGGCGGGCAATTCCGCCACCACCACGCGGCGCTGCTAGGGCTGGACGACCAGCAGCTGTATTCGCGCGAAGCCATCCCTGCACTGGTGGCGTTCCTGCGCGGGCAAGGCGTGGAGTTTCACTTTTCCACCCTGGTGCGCGATGTGGAGCCGGGGCGTCTGCGCAGTACCGCCGGCACCTTCACCGGTACGCACATCGTGGTGTGTTCGGGGCACGACTACCAGACCCTGCTCAGTGACGCCATGGCCGCCCTTGAACCCCAGGTGTGCCGCCTGCAGATGCTGCGCGTACGCCCGCAGTTCGAGCTGGACCTGCAACAGTCCGTGCTCACCGGCCTGAGCTGCCTGCATTACGGCGCTTTCGACGGCCTGCCGGAGACCGAAGCGCTGCGGGCGCAGGTCCGCAGGGACACGCCTCACCTGGTCGAGCAAGGTATCCACCTGTTGGTCAGCCCCACGCCATACCGCGAATTGATCATCGGCGACTCGCACCACTATGGCCGTGACGCCTCGCCCTTCAACGCCGAACAGGTAGACGACTGGATGATTGAACTGGCCGAACAGACCCTGGGCGGCAGACTCAAGGTGGTCGAGCGTTGGCAGGGCGTGTACGGCGCCAAGGGCCGCCGACCGTTTTCGCTGCTGCGGGTAGCGCCGGGCCTGAGTTCGGCCCTGATGCACACTGGCGTGGGCATGAGCGTGGGCCCGGCGCTGGGCGAGCGGAACGTCGCCGACCTGCTGGGCGAAGCGCCCCATGGCCTGCAGGTACTGGAATGACCCGTGCCGAACAGCGAGTACGGGACGTGTTCGCACTGTATGAGCGCCATGGTGACAGCGACTACATTGGCGAACCGGTGTCGCAGCTCGAACACATGTCCCAGGCGGCGCAGCTGGCCATGGCCGAAGGCTTCGATGATGAAGTGGTGCTAGCGGCTTTTTTTCACGATATAGGGCATATCTGCGCCGATCAGGTGGAGAACATGGGCGGTTACGGCGTGGTCAGCCACGAGCGCCTGGGCGCTGATTATCTGCGCCGCCAAGGCTTCAGTGAGCGCCTGGCGAAGCTGGTGGAGTACCACGTCCAGGCCAAGCGTTACCTGACCCTGCGTGAATCGGGCTATTACCAGCGCCTGAGCGAAGCCAGCCGGCGTACCCTGGAGTATCAGGGTGGTGTAATGAGCACTGAAGAGGCCGACGCCTTCGAACGCGACCCGCTGTGCCAGGCCAGCCTGCGCTTGCGACACTGGGACGAAGCAGCCAAGCGCCCCGATGTACCGGTGCTGGACCTGGAGCTGCTGAAGGCCAAGGCCACCACCCTGCTCAATGGCCCGTAGCAGCGGACTTGGCCGCGTCACGAACGCCGCGCAGCATCAGGCCTACCTCCGTACCGCCGACATGGCCCGGAATGGCCCGGACCGCTGCTACAGCTGCGCGGCCAGGCGTTCGAGCTGTTCCTGGCGCTCTGCCTGGTTCAGGCGTGGGTGGGGGTTCAGAGACGACCACTGCGGGTGGGCGCGGGCCTTGCTCAGTGCGTCAGGCAGCTTACCCTCGCGCCAGGTCTGGTCCTGGGGCGTGGCCACTTCGATGCTGCCCATGGCGGCGTGGCCGCGGTTCTCCAGAGCCTGCAGCAACTGGCGTTGACGCAGGGCCAGCAGGCGCAGCACGTTATCGTCCACGGTCAGCTCGCGCTGGCCTTTGAGTTTGCCCAGCAGTCGCCCGCCATAGCCACGGCTGGTCTGCAGCAAGCCACCGGCGATGGCACCCGCCAAGGCGGCCAGGCCCAGGGTGATACCGCCCGCCAGCAAGTCCACCCCGGCCCCGGCGGCCGCGCCGGCCGCTATGCCGCCACCCACCTTTACCCCCAGTTGCTTGAGGGTTTCCGGGTTGAACAGGTCATCGCCCCAGCGTCCGTCCAGTAGCGGCAGGTTGCTGGCCGTGGCGTCCTCCTGGCGGAACGCATAGCGCTTGAGCAGCGCCTGCACGCACTTCTGCTCGCGCTGGCGCACGGCTTCGCGCAGCTGTTGAATGGCGTCGTGTGGCTCACCGGCCACGCTGCGCCGGCACGCGGCGCAGTCGATCAGCAGTTCAGCGATCAGGCGCAGGGCCGCCTGCTGACGCGCGAGGCGCTGTTTGCGCTGGTCTTCGATCAGGCGTTGCAGGGCCGGCCGGGCGTGTTCCAGCAACAGCGCCAGGCTTTCATACAGGCGCTGTTCGCCATCCTGCGGCGGCGCCACGCTATCGAAACGTACCAGTGCATGCAGCCCCAGGCGTGCCAGTGCCTCGCGCCACTGGGCTTCGCGATGGCCGGGACTGCTGACGAAGTTGAGCACCGGCAGCAACGGTTTGCCGCAACCGTTGAGCACCTCCAGTTCATCGCGGTACTTGGCCAGTACCGGTTCACGGGCGTCGATCACATACAGGCCGGCGTCGCTGGCCAGCAACTGGCGCAGCACCTTGGCCTCCTGTTCGAAACGCTGGCGCGCTTCGCTGCCCTGCAGAAAACGCTCGGTGCGCGCCGGGCCGTCCAGCCGTTCACCGGGGCGGTCCAGGCGTTCCAGGTAATCGAGCAGGGCGATGGCGTCTTCCAGGCCTGGGGTGTCGTAGAGTTCCAGCAGCGGTTCGCCGTCCACCGACAGCCGCGCACCTTCCACATGGCGGGTGGTGCTGGGGCGGTGCGACACCTCGCCGAAGCCCGCGTCGCGGGTCAGGGTGCGCAGCAGCGAAGTCTTGCCGACATTGGTGTGGCCGACCACGGCCAGCTTAAGAGGCTTGGTCATGGCCAGTCTCCAACCAGTTCAGGGGCGCGTGCTCCACCACCGGCAGGCCCAGGGCATCCAGCGCGTGATGCCAGTCGGCCAGGCGGTGGGCGTCCAGTTGCTGCCCAGGTGGCGCAGGCAACAGCCAGACCCGGGTGCGCCCGGCGCTGCGTGCCAGTTCGGCAATCAGGCCCAGGCTGCCACGGTCAGGGGAGCGACGCGGGTCGCAGGCAATCGCCAGGCGCGCGGCCGGGTAGCGGGCAAGCTGGTCCAGCAGGCGGCGTCGGGATTCGCGGCTGTCGAGGATACCGGCATTACCGACAGTGGCCGGCAGGGCGGGCGGCCAGGGTTGCTGGTCATCCAGCTCCAGGCCGACCAGCAGCGCGCCATCGGTATGTTCCCCGGTGTGGGCGGCGGTGACCTGGTGCAACTGTTCCGGGGCTTGATCGTTGACGCCCAGGCGCTCGCTGCTGGGCATCAGTTGTTCGCGCAGGTCACTGTAGCCAGGCAGGGTCAGGTCCAGATCCAGATGAGCGCGGCCCAGGCGCCACCGCGCCCAGCACGCCACAGCCAGCAGCAGTCGCGGTGCAATGCCGAACACCAGCAATACCCCTACCAGCCAGCCTGCCCAGGCCTGGCGGGCGCTGTCGATGGCCAGCGCACTGTCGCCGCTGGCGCGAATGGTGGCGACGTCCGGCACGTTGAAGCCGAGCAGGGCGGGCAGGGTGCCCAAGCCACGGGTCAGGGCCACGAAGGTGTCTGCGCTGAGGATAGTGGTTTCCCAGACGAAGCCGTAGCGCCGTGTGGCCAGCATCAGCAGCAGCACCACCAGGGCACTGCTCAGGGCCAGCAACCACAGGCCGTTGACCAGGGCACCCAGCACCCAGCGGTTGAGGCGCCGGCGTTGCAGCAGCAGAATGAGTGCCGGGCCCAGGTGTACAGCGTTGGCATCACGGGCCAGGCGGGAACTGAGCCACATCCACAAGCGGCCAAGGCTGGCGCTGTGCTCGCCCGCCAGCAGCAACCCGCTGGCCCAGCCCAACAGCAGTAGCCAGTTCAGGCCCAGCAGGCTGCCCAGCGCCCAGAACACATTGACCGGGCCGCTGCCCAGGGCGGCGAACGCCAGCCCTGCGCCGCTGACCACGACCAGCACGGCCAGCAGCATGACACTCAGCCGCGCACCCTGCTTCCAATGCTTCAGGGCCGTCAGCAGGCCGTCGCGCTCCGCCAGCCACAGCGCTCGATGTTCTACCCGCGCCGCAAGCTCGCCACCTTGCTGACGGGCGCGGCGGTTGGCCTCCTGGTCGTCCAGGGGGCCGGCCTGCTCTTCGCGCAGGCGTATGGCTTCGGTGAGCCAGAGTCTGTCCAGTGCTGTCACGCCACCATCCATTGATCGAACCAGCCAAGAGCATAACCCAGCCAGGCCCTGGGCTCTGCTATCCTCGCGGCATGAAAAACACACTCCCCCTCAGCCTGATCGCGGCGCTCGCCGAGAACCGCGTCATCGGCATAGACAACACCATGCCCTGGCACCTGCCGGGTGATTTCAAATACTTCAAGGCCACCACCCTGGGCAAGCCGATCATCATGGGCCGCAAGACCTGGGATTCTCTCGGCCGGCCACTGCCGGGGCGCCTGAACATCGTGGTCAGCCGCCAGGCCGGGCTGGTGCTGGAAGGCGCCGAGGTGTACCCGTCGCTGGAGGCCGCCATCGAGCGCGCCGAGGCGTGGGCCCAGGCTAACGGTGCGCAGGAACTGATGTTGATCGGGGGGGCGCAGTTGTATGCCCTGGGCCTTGAACAGGCCGACCGCCTGTACCTGACCCGCGTGGCCGCGCGCCCCGAAGGCGATGCGTTCTTCCCTGAATATGACCAGAGCCAGTGGCTGCTGGCGTCCAACACCGAAAACCCTGCCGTGGGCGACGCCCCGGCCTACGCCTTCGAAGTCTGGGACCGCCGCTGAGCCCCTGACGCGTTGCAAGCCACACACCTCGTGGCAGCGGACCTGGCCGCGTCGGCGTTCGTGGCGCGGCCAGTTGTTCAGCGGTGAGCGAGCTCGGCGTGTTCGTCGGTGTCCAGCACGGCACGGTCGGTCTGCTTGAGCACCTGGCTGGCAATGGTGCCAGCGGTCATCGAGCCACTGACGTTCAACGCCGTGCGGCCCATGTCGATCAGCGGCTCTACCGAAATCAGCAACGCCACCAGTGATACCGGCAAGCCCATGGCCGGCAGCACGATCAGCGCGGCGAAGGTCGCGCCGCCGCCCACGCCGGCCACGCCGGCCGAGCTCAGGGTCACGATGGCGACCAGGGTAGCGATCCACAGCGGGTCCAACGGGTTGATGCCCACGGTGGGCGCGACCATCACCGCCAGCATTGCCGGGTACAGGCCCGCGCAACCGTTTTGGCCGATGGTGGCGCCAAATGATGCAGCAAAGCTGGCGATCGATTGCGGGATGCCCAGGCGCAAGGTCTGCGCTTCGATGCTCAACGGGATCGAAGCAGCGCTGGAGCGGCTGGTGAACGCGAACGTCAGCACTGGCCACACTTTGCGGAAGAACCGCAGGGGGTTGACCCCGGCGATGCTCAGCAGCAGACCGTGAACCATGAACATCAGCGTCAGGCCGATATACGACACCAGCACAAAGCTGCCCAGCTTGATGATGTCCTGCAGGTTGGAGCTGGCAACCACCTTGGCCATCAGCGCGAGCACGCCATAGGGTGTCAGCTTCATCACCAGGCGCACCAGGCGGGTGACCCAGGCTTGCAGGGTTTCGATGGCCGTGACCACGCGAGCGCCTTTGTCGGCGTCATCCTTGAGCAATTGCAGCGCGGCGACGCCCAGGAACGCGGCGAAGATCACGACGCTGATGATCGAGGTGGGCTTGGCCCGCGCCAGGTCGGCCACCGGGTTCTGCGGCACGAACGACAACAGCAACTGCGGGATGC
This sequence comes from Pseudomonas sp. RIT-To-2, assembly GCF_029623465.1. Lineage (NCBI taxonomy): Bacteria > Pseudomonadati > Pseudomonadota > Gammaproteobacteria > Pseudomonadales > Pseudomonadaceae > Pseudomonas > Pseudomonas sp. RIT-To-2. Next base: position 126,962 of record NZ_JAPYKM010000001.1, read on the forward strand.
TGAGGTCGCTGACCTTGCCCACGTAGTCGTTCTGGATCGCCTGCATGCGCGCGGCTTCCTGGGTGCCTGCGACCAGGCCGTCGGCGGTCAGGCCGAACAGATTGGTCAGGCCCACGCCGATCAGCGCGGCGATCAGGGTGGTGAACAGCAGCACGCCAATAGTCAGGAAGCTGATCTTGCCCAGGGAAGAGGCGTTGTGCAGCCGCGCCACGGCGCTGAGGATCGAGGCGAAGATCAGCGGCATGACGATCATCTGCAGCAACTGTACGTAGCCGTTGCCCACCAGGTCGAGCCAGGTGATGGTGGTCTTGAGCAGTGGGTTGCCCTGGCCGTAGATGGCGTGCAGGGCGCTGCCGAACAGCACGCCCAGCACCAGGCCGATCAACACTTTTTTGGCCAGGCTGAACGAGGTACGAGCGGTTTGCGCCAGGCCCAGCAGCAGGGCCAGGAACACCAGCAGGTTGAGAAGCAAGGGCAGATTCATTGAAGCTCCAGGTGAAAGGTTTCCAGGCGAGTGCGCCTCTGGTGGGCGCTGGCCAACCCGAAACTCTAACACCCTGAATTTTCTGTCATTTATACCAAGTTCGCATGTGCATAGTCGTTTCTGGAATAAGCCAGGGTCGTTCATGGGTAAGCCCATGGCGCGATTCAGTGCCTGGCGGTCGCCTGCAGGCGAGATCTGTCATGAGTATTTGCTACGGTCCACCGGATCTCACTGGGGAGCACCACCGATGAAGCCACTGCGCAACCTGCTTGCCGTCACCCTTGGCCTGGCGCTGGCCAGCCCTGTCTTCGCCACCGACCTCAAGCACTGGCCCGCGGCACAGGCCAAACAGCTCGACGCAATGATTGCCGCCAATGCGAACAAGGGCAATTACGCGGTGTTCGACATGGACAACACCAGCTACCGCTACGATGTGGAAGAATCCCTGCTTCCTTACCTGGAAAACAAGGGGATTCTGACCCGCGAGAAGCTCGACCCATCGCTGAAGCTGATTCCCTTCAAGGACACCGCCGAGCACAAGGAAAGCCTGTTCAGCTACTACTACCGCCTGTGTGAAGTCGACGACATGGTCTGCTACCCCTGGGTGGCCCAGGTGTTTTCCGGTTTCACCCTGCAGCAGCTCAAGGGCTACGTGGATGACATGATGGCGTCAGGCAAACCCATTCCGACCACGTATTTCGATGGTGACGTGGTCAAGAAGATGGATGTCGAGCCGCCCAAAGTCTTCACCGGTCAGGCCGAGCTGTACAACAAGCTGATGGAAAACGGCATCGACGTGTACGTGGTGACGGCTGCTTCCGAGGAGCTGGTGCGCATGATCGCTGCCGACCCCAAGTACGGCTATAACGTAAAGCCGCAGAACGTGATTGGCGTGACCACTTTGCTCAAAGACCCCAAGACCGGCGAGTTGACCACCGCGCGCAAGCAGATCGCAGCGGGCAAGTATGACCCCAAGGCGAACATGAGCCTGGAAGTGACGCCGTACCTGTGGACCCCGGCCACCTGGATGGCGGGCAAGCAGGCAGCGATCCTGACCTATATCGACCAGTGGAAAAAGCCGGTGCTGGTGGGGGGCGACACTCCGTCGAGCGACGGCTACATGCTGTTCCACAGCGTGGACGTGGCCAAGGGCGGTGTGCACCTGTGGGTGAACCGCAAGGCCAAGTACATGGACCAGCTCAATGGCATGATCAGCCAGAACGCGGCAGCGCAGGCCAAGGAAGGGTTGCCGGTGACGGCGGACAAGAACTGGGTGATCGTAAAGCCTGAGGAAATCCAGTAACCCTCGCTCCACGCGATCCCTCGCGGGACCGGGTGAAGCTCGGGCAGGCTGGTATTACGCGGTATCTGCTTCCCGAGTTTCGCCCGGTCCCACAGGGGGATGGCTAACGCTTACAGCCCGTCGAGCATTGCCTTGTTGCGCACCGCACCCTTGTCGGCACTGGTTGCCAGCAGGGCGTAGGCCTTCAGCGCGGTGGTCACCTTGCGTGGGCGCACTTCAACAGGCTTCCAGCCTTTCTTGTCCTGCTCGACGCGGCGGGCCGCCAGTTCTTCGTCGCTGACCAACAGGTTGATCGAGCGGTTCGGAATGTCGATCAGCACCTTGTCGCCATCCTGCACCAGGCCGATGGCACCGCCCGCGGCGGCTTCCGGCGAGGCGTGGCCGATGGAGAGGCCCGAGGTACCACCCGAGAAACGGCCGTCGGTCAGCAGGGCACAGGCTTTGCCCAGGCCCTTGGACTTCAGGTACGAAGTGGGGTACAGCATTTCCTGCATGCCCGGGCCGCCTTTCGGGCCTTCGTAACGGATGATGACTATGTCACCGGCTTTCACCTCGTCGGCCAGAATGCCGCGCACGGCGCTGTCCTGGCTTTCGAAGATCTTGGCGTTGCCTTCGAACACATGGATCGACTCATCCACGCCAGCGGTTTTCACCACGCAGCCGTCCAGAGCGATGTTGCCGTACAGCACGGCCAGGCCGCCTTCCTTCGAATAAGCGTGCTCGAAACTGCGGATGCAACCGTTTTCGCGGTCGTCGTCCAGGGTCTCCCAGCGGGTCGACTGGCTGAAGGCGGTCTGGGTCGGGATACCGGCCGGGCCTGCCTTGAAGAAGTGGTGCACCGCTTCATCGCTGGTCTGGGTGATGTCCCACTTGGCGATGGCTTCTTCCATGCTGCGGCTGTGCACGGTGGGCAGGTCGGTGTGCAGCAGGCCACCACGGGCCAGCGAACCGAGGATGCTGAAGATGCCACCGGCACGGTGCACGTCTTCCATGTGGTACTTCTGGATGTTCGGCGCCACCTTGCACAGCTGCGGCACGCTGCGGGACAAGCGGTCGATGTCACGCAGGTCGAAGTCGATCTCGGCTTCCTGGGCGGCGGCCAGCAAGTGCAGGATGGTGTTGGTGGAGCCGCCCATGGCGATGTCCAGCATCATGGCGTTTTCGAACGCCTTGAAGTTGGCGATATTTCGCGGCAGTACCGACTCGTCGTTCTCGCCGTAATAACGCTGGCACAGCTCGACGATAGTGCGGCCGGCCTGCAGGAACAGCTGCTCGCGGTCGCTGTGGGTGGCCAGGGTGGAACCGTTGCCCGGCAGGGCCAGGCCCAGGGCCTCGGTCAGGCAGTTCATGGAATTGGCGGTGAACATGCCGGAGCACGAACCACAGGTAGGGCAGGCGCTGCGCTCGTACTCGGCGACCTTCTCGTCAGAAGCGCTGGAGTCGGCGGCGATGACCATGGCGTCTACCAGGTCCAGGCCGTGGCTGGCCAGTTTGGTCTTGCCGGCTTCCATCGGGCCGCCGGATACGAAGATCACCGGGATGTTCAGGCGCAGGGCGGCCATCAGCATGCCGGGGGTGATCTTGTCGCAGTTGGAGATGCACACGATGGCGTCGGCGCAGTGGGCATTGACCATGTATTCCACGGAGTCGGCGATGATCTCGCGGCTCGGCAGGGAGTACAGCATGCCGTCGTGGCCCATGGCGATGCCGTCATCGACCGCGATGGTGTTGAATTCCTTCGCCACACCACCGGCGCGTTCGATCTCGCGGGCAACCAGCTGGCCCAGGTCCTTCAGGTGCACGTGCCCCGGGACGAACTGGGTGAACGAGTTGGCGATGGCGATGATCGGCTTCTTGAAGTCGGCATCCTTCATCCCCGTGGCGCGCCACAGGGCGCGAGCGCCGGCCATGTTGCGGCCGTGGGTGGATGTTTTCGAACGATAGTCAGGCATGGAACACTCCGGGCGGCTAATCAGGTATCAGTAAGGGAGTGAGCTTCTCTTGTCCTTTGCAGCGGCGACAGGTAGCTGCCGTTGCGGATGAGGTCGGTGACGCCACAGGATCGCTGCGCGCTCGACCGGAGCTCATAAACCCGCCGGGGGATGATTGGCGATGAATAGGCCGATTCTACACCGCTGGCGGCGGGATGGAATGCCGAGACCGATCAGGGGCGGGCTTGTAGGACATTTCTGAATTTGCGTCAGTGGCTATTTTTGCCGCTGCACGCTGGCTACTATCCCTGCGCCGCATGTGCGGCCGACGAGAAATCACCCAATGGACCACCCCAGTTCAAGTTCCTTCGAGAACCCGATCCTGGCACCGACCGCAGCGGCGGCGGGCCTGCCTGTGAGCTGACGCGTCCGCTCGCCAGGCAGCCCTGCGCCGCCTGGAGAGACTCAATGACTACCTTCGACCTTGCGCAACACGATGCATCCCTGGCCCACCTGTCCGCCGCCGACATCGCGGCCCACCTGCAGGCGCTGCCCGAAGACAAGCGCGCCGACGTCCTCAGCCGCCTCGAAACGGAGGCCGCGGTGGAAGCCACCGAGGACTTCCACAAAGGCGCGCTGATATCCACGCCCCTGGGCAACCTCAGCACCGCCACTATCGGCCTGCTGTACCGCAAGCGCGTGCTGTGGCTGGTATTGCTGGTGTTCGGCAACCTGTTCTCCGGCGCCGGCATCGCTGCCTTTGAAGACGTGATCGCCGCCAACATCGTACTGGTGTTTTTCCTGCCTCTGCTGGTGGACAGCGGCGGTAACGCCGGCGCCCAATCGGCGACCCTGATGGTGCGCGCCCTGGCCACGGGTGAAGTGGTGATGAAAGACTGGCTGCGCCTGCTCTGGCGCGAATGCTCCGTGGCCCTGGCCCTGGGGGTGACCATGGCGGTGGCCGTTGCCTTGCTGGGCGCAGTGCGTGGCGGCTGGGACATTTCTTTCGTGGTTGCCAGCAGCATGCTGGTGATCGTGCTGGTGGGCAGCGTCATCGGCATGAGCCTGCCTTTCCTGTTCAGCCGCCTGAACATGGACCCGGCCGTGGCCAGCGGGCCGTTGATTACCTCGATTGCCGATGCGGCGGGGGTGTTGGTGTATTTCGGGATTGCTTCGGTGGTTTTGCAGTTGTGACCTAGGTATTGGTCCCGACTGTAGGCGCAGCCTGCGGCAGCGGCTCTCGAATTATTCCCGAGCCACGACCCATGAGATGCTTCTGGTCGTCGGCGATTTTCAGCAGGGCGAACGGTTACGCTGCTTTACAGAACCGGGCAGTCCCTGCCAGCCCTGCCATGCTCAACAGCATAAAAGCCGTCCCCAACACTCGCTCGAAATCCTCCGCCACCACACTGATCGCCGCACTCCCCACCCCGCCCGCCACCAGCACCAGCGTATTCAGCACTGAAGCCGAGGCACCGGCGCTCCCTGGCACACACTCCATCGCTCGGGAAGTGGCGGCGGGGCGGGTGATGGTGGTGCCTGCGGTGCAAATCATCATGGGCAGCAAGACGGTCGTCACACTGCGCTCGGTGAGCAAAGTCAATGCCAGCATCGTCACGCCGGCCAGCCCAATGAGCGCAAGGCCTGCGCATAGTTGCTGACGGTAGCTGACGCTGCGGCTCATGCGGCTGGCGATCAGGCCGCCCAGTACGTAGGCGGCGCCGTAACTGAGCAGGGTCAGCCCGAATTGCAGTTGGCTGAGCTGGAAGTGGTCGAGGAAGATCAGCGGCGAGATGGCGATAAAGGCGAAGTGGCAGGTGAAGGCGATGGCCACGATCAGCGAGAAACCCATGAAGGCAGGATTGAGCAGCAGTTCAAGGTAGGCACTGATCAAGCCTTTGGCCTGGCGATTGGCGCCGCAGGTAGGCGGTAGGATGCGGATGGCTTGAATCAGTACCATCAGCGCGATCAGGGAGAATAGGTAGAAGCTTGCCTGCCAGCCGGCCAGGTGCTGCAGCAGGGCACCAACCAGCGGTGAGGTGGAGATGAATACGCCGCTGGCGCTGGTGACCAAGATGCGGGTACGGTCCCGTTCGGTGCCGGCGAACAGATCTTGGACCAGGGCGTTGAGCAGCACGAAGCAGCCGCAGCCGATGGCTTGCAGGGTGCGGAAGAGCATGAAGGTCATGAACTGCGTGGCATTGGCGCAGCCGATAGCGCCGAGGATGGAAACAGCCAGTCCCATCACCAGCAGGCCCTTGCGGCCGATTCGGTCGGAAAGGGGGCCCAGGAAGAACTGCGAGATGGCAACGCCCAGTGCGAACAGGCTGATGGAGAGGGCTATTTCGCTTGAAGGTGTGGCGAAATGCTCGGACAGGGCGGGAAAGGAGGGAAGGATGACGTCGAGGGGAAAGACGCCGAGCAGCACCATGGCCAGGAGCAAGGTGAGTATGGAACGTTTCGGTAGGGCGGACATGAAATGAGCCTTTTTGGAACAAGGCTACGGTGTTGCGCGATTGGAGGCGATAGCGGCCAGTTAGCGAAATTTCCTAAATTTTTGTAGGAGTTATCGTAGCCGCTACCGCAGGCTATGCAGGCCCGTCTGCACACTGGATATCTCCAGCGAGGCATGGGGCCAGCAAAACACGGCGGCAGCGGCTGCAGGTCTGGACTTACCTTAGCTATTCGGCAACAACCGGCACGTAATGCTCTTGATGTAGCGCGTCTCCGGGATAGCTGGGTGCACCGGGTGGTCCGGGCCCTGGCCGCCGCGTTCCAGCAGCTGGATGTTGCGGTCCAGGTGGCGGGCGCTGGTCAGCAGGATGTTCTGCAGGTCGTCTTCGGGCAGATGCATGGAGCACGAGGCGCTGACCAGGATGCCGTCCTTGCTGAGCAGGCGCATGGCTTGCTCGTTCAGGCGGCGGTAGGCGCCTTCGCCGTTTTTCAGGTCTTTCTTGCGCTTGATGAAGGCGGGCGGGTCGGCGACGATCACGTCGAAGCGCTCTTCCGAGGCCTTGAGTTGCTTCAGGGCTTCGAACACGTCGCCCTCGACGCAGGTGACTTTCTCGGCGAAACCGTTCAGGGCGGCGTTGCGCTCGACACCGTCCAGGGCGAAGCCCGACGCGTCGACGCAGAACACTTCGCTGGCGCCGAATGCGCCGGCCTGCACGCCCCAGCCACCGATGTAGCTGAACAGGTCCAGCACGCGCTTGCCCTTGACGTAAGGGGCCAGGCGGGCGCGGTTCATGCGGTGGTCGTAGAACCAGCCGGTTTTCTGGCCTTCCATGACCGGAGCCTGGAATTTCACGCCGTTCTCTTCCAGGTCGACCCACTCCGGGACCACGCCGAAGGCGGTTTCCACGTAGCGTTCCAGGCCTTCGGCATCACGGGCGGCCGAGTCGTTCTTGAACAGGATGCCGCTGGGCTTGATGACCTGGATCAGCGCGGCCATGACGTCGGCCTTGTGCTGTTCCATGGTGGCCGAAGCCAGTTGCACGACCAGGATATCGCCGAAACGGTCGACCACCAGGCCTGGCAGCAGGTCGGAATCGCCGTAGACCAGGCGGTAGAACGGCTTGTCGAACAGACGCTCGCGCAGGGACAGGCAGACGTTGAGGCGGTGTACCAGCAGCGACTTGTCCAGTGGCAGCTTGGCGTCGCGCGACAGCAGGCGGGCGCAGATCAGGTTGTTGGGGCTCATGGCGACGATGCCCAGCGGCTTGCCACCGGCGGCTTCCAGCACGGCTTGGTCGCCGGCCTTGAAACCATGCAGTGGCGTGGCGGCTACGTCGATCTCGTTGCTGTAGACCCACAGGTGACCGGCGCGCAGGCGGCGGTCGGCATTGGCTTTGAGGCGAAGGCTGGGCAGGGACATGAAGTCGCTCCGGGGAAAAAAGAGCGGGAGTATAGCGTGGAACGCTGCCCGATGGCCCGGGTGAGGATCCGCGGTCCTGCTTTTGCAGGCGCTGGCAATCCGGGTCTCACAGGCACAGAGCCGCGGATCATGAAGAAATAGCTAGCGGTTGTGTGCGCTGCGCCTCGGAAGGGTTAAAATCGCGCCTCAGCCCAGAGTAAGTACTTATGTCCCAAGAGTTATCCGAAGAGCAGATCCAGCAAGCCTTGCAAGGGATCAGCGTGCCGCCCCAACCGCAGATCATGGTCGACCTGCAGATGGAGCAGTACATGCCCGACCCGGACCTGGAAGTGATCGCTCGCCTGATAGCGCAGGACCCAGGCTTGTCTGGCGCATTGTTGAAGATCGTCAACTCGCCTTACTACGGGCTGACGAACAAGATCGCTTCCATCCAGCGCGCCGTGAACCTGTTGGGCAGCCGTTCGGTCATCAACCTGATCAACGCGCAGTCGATCAAGGGCGAGATGAGCGACGAGACCATCGTCACCCTCAACCGCTTCTGGGACACCGCCCAGGACGTGGCCATGACCTGCCTGACGCTGGCCAAGCGCATCGGCTCCCAGGCCGTGGACGAAGCCTACGCCCTTGGCCTGTTCCATGACTGCGGCATTCCGCTGATGCTCAAGCGTTTTCCCGACTACATGAGCACCCTGGAACAGGCGTACGCCAACGCAGGGCCCGAGTCGCGCATCGTCGACACCGAGAACCAGGTGTACAACACCAACCACTCGGTGGTGGGGTATTACACCGCCAAATCCTGGCGCCTGCCCGAGCACCTGGGCAACGCCATCGCCAACCACCACAATGCCCTGGCGATCTTCAGCGACGACTCCAACCGCAACAGCCAGTTGAAAAATCTGCTGGCGATCCTGAAGATGGCCGAACATATCTGCTCGTCCTACCGCGTGCTGGGCAACCAGAACGAAGACCACGAGTGGAATACCATCAGCCATCTGGTGCTCGATTATGTGGGCCTGTCGGACTACGACTTCGAGAACCTGAAGGAATCCATCCGCGAACTAGGCGCCCGCTGAGGTCGTCCATTTCCCAGCGTCGAGTCATCCATGCCTGAATTGCCTGAAGTCGAAACGACCCGCCGAGGTATTGCGCCGCACCTGGAAGGGCAGCGGGTCAGCCGTGTGATCGTGCGTGACCGGCGGCTGCGCTGGCCGATCCCCGAGGACCTGGACACGCGCCTGTCGGGTCAGTTGATCACCGGGGTGGAGCGGCGGGCCAAATACCTGCTGATCAATGCCGAAGTGGGCACGCTGATCAGCCACCTGGGCATGTCTGGCAACCTGCGCCTGGTGGAAGTGGGCCTTCCGGCGCTCAAGCACGAGCACGTGGACATCGAGCTGGAATCGGGCCTGGCCTTGCGCTACACCGACCCCAGGCGGTTCGGCGCCATGCTCTGGAGCCTGGACCCGCTCAACCATGAGCTACTGGTGCGCCTGGGCCCGGAACCCCTGACGGCGCTGTTCGACGGTGAGCGGCTGTTTCAGCTGTCGCGAGGCAAGAGCATGGCGGTGAAGCCGTTCATCATGGACAACGCCGTGGTGGTGGGGGTGGGCAATATCTACGCCACCGAAGCGCTATTCGCCGCGGGCATTGACCCGCGTCGCGAGGCAGGGGGTATTTCCCGTGCGCGTTACCTGAAGCTGGCGATCGAGATCAAGCGCATCCTGGCCATGGCCATTGAGCGCGGCGGCACTACACTGCGTGATTTCATCGGCGGTGACGGCCAGCCGGGGTACTTCCAGCAGGAGCTCTTCGTGTACGGGCGTGGGGGCGAGATGTGCAAGGTGTGCGGCAGCACCCTGCGCGAGGTGAAGCTGGGCCAGCGGGCCAGCGTGTATTGCCCGCGTTGCCAGAAGTAAGTGGTTACGGCTCAGGCCTGACAAGGGCGCGCCGCCTGATATAGTTAATAGTCAACCGGGGTGCGCCGCCAAAGACAGGTGTTCGCCACAGCACCCATCAACAGCCCGTGAAAGGACTTGCGCCATGAATTGCTTCCGCTCCCTCGCTCTGTTCCTGACGCTTTGCCTGGGCTTGCAGGCCATGCCCAGCCTGGCGGATGACGAGCAGATCGCCAGTGGCAGCGGTGACCCCGTGTACCAGGTGCAGAGCCCTCCGGCGTATTCGATGATCGCCGACCTGGTGATCGCCCGGCCGTTTCTGGTAGCCGCCACGGCGGTCGGCGCGGTGGTCTTCGTGGTGTCTCTGCCCTTCACTGCGCTGGGTGGTAACGTCAAGGATGCCGGCAAGGCACTGGTGGTGGACCCAGGCAAGGCGGCGTTCGTGCGCTGCCTGGGTTGCACCGGTGACGGCTACGGCAAGCGCGAGTAACGCCCTACTGGCGCGGCATCACTTCCGAGACCCCTACGCCGCGGGGGTCGCTGGCAGCTTCCACCTGACCGTCGTCCTTGTGCCATAGCAGCACTTGCTGGTTGCCGTAGGCCCGCCCGGTTTCCTTCACGCTGTAACCGCGGGCCTTGAGTTCGGCCAACTGCGGTGCAGTGAACGCGCCGGGTTCGTACTCCACCACGTCGGGCAGGTACTGGTGGTGGTAGCGCGGAACTGCGGGCCAGGTGGGCACAGGCTGGCCATCCAGGTATTGCAGCATCGACAACAGCACCATGCTGGGAATGCGGCTGCCACCGGGCGTGCCAAATGATGCGAATTGCGTAGGGCTTTCGATGAAGCTGGGGCTCATGCTCGACAGCGGCCGCTTGCCGGGCGCCACGGCGTTGGCCTGGCTGCCGGCCAGCCCATAAGCGTTGCTGCCGTGGGGGTCGGCCGCGAAATCGTCCATTTCATCATTCAGCACCACCCCGGTGCCGGCGGCGGTGAAGGCGGAACCAAATGGCAGGTTCACCGATAGCGTGGCCGCCACGGCGTTACCCTGGTTGTCGAGGACGGTGAAGTGAGTGGTGTGCTCGCCTTCGTGGGAGGCCGGCGCTGGTGGCAGCGCGGAACTCGGCGTGGCCTGCCGAGGGTCGATACTGGCGCCCAGGCTTTTCAGGTAGTCCGGTGCCAGCAGTGCGTTGATCGGGTTGTTGACGAAGTCCGGGTCGCCTAGCTGGCTACGGTCGCGGTAGGCGCGACGCAGCACCTCCACCACGTAATGCACCCGTTGCACGGGTTCAGCCTGTTGCCATGGCAATTGTTGCAACATGGCCAGCGATTGCGCCAGGGCAACGCCGCCGGCAGAGGGCGGTGGCGTGGTGATCAGCTCATGCTGGCCGGCCAGCGCGAAGCGCAACGGTGCGCGGGTGGCAACCTGATAGTCGGCCAGGTCCTTCAGGGTCCAGATACCGCCACTGGCCCGCACGGCCTTGACCAGCGCCTGGGCCGTGGCGCCGGTGTAGTAACCGTCATGGCCTTTTTGCGCAATCAGAGTCAGGGTTTGCGCCAGTTCTGGTTGGTGCAGCACTTCGCCGATGGCCGGTACCTCGCCGTTGCGCAAGAACAGGCGGGCGGTTTCCGGGTCGTCGCGCATGGCCGCCAGGCGGGCCGTGGCCCAGGCGCGGTACACGCGGTCGACGGCAAAACCTTTGTTGGCCAGGCGGATGGCTGGGGCCAGGGAGTCCTTCAGCGGCAGGGCGCCGTAATGGGCCGCCAGCTCTACCAGCGCGGCCGGCAGCCCGGGGATGCCGCTGGCCAGGGCGCCCGTGGTCGACAATCCGGGCACTTCCTTGCCGTCGCGCAGGTACATGTCGCCCGTGGCAGCCAGGGGGGCCTTTTCGCGGGCATCGAGGAACCGGTAGCTGACAGGCGTACCGGCCTGGCGCAGCAGGAAATAACCGCCGCCACCCAGGCCCGAGGCATAGGGCTCTACGACGGCCAGGGCAGCACTGATGGCGATGGCGGCGTCGAAGGCATTGCCACCTTCGGAGAGTACCTTCTGACCGGCGGCGGTGGCCTGGGGGTGCGGGCTGGCGATGGCCGCGGCGGTTGGCAGCGGTTGTGCGTCGGCCAGGGTGGCGCAGCACAGCAGCAGGGCGCTGAACAGTAATGAATAGGGTTTCGACATCGCTTCCTGCCTTGTCTGAAAAGTCCGCGGTTACCGGCCTGCGTCAACCCTGTTGGATCGGGGCCTTGCCCCAATCCGAGAATCAGGCCTTGCCGGTGATCTGGCGGTACTTGGCCATCAGTTGCTCTTCGGTTTCCGGGTGCGCTTCATCCAGTGGGATGCAGTCGACCGGGCACACTTGCTGGCACTGGGGCTCGTCGTAATGGCCGACACATTGGGTGCACAGGTTCGGGTCGATCACGTAGATCTCCTCGCCCTGGGAAATGGCGGCGTTCGGGCACTCGGGTTCGCAGACGTCGCAATTGATGCAATCGTCGGTGATGATCAGGGACATGGGTACTCCGGCCGGGGCCTTGGCCCGGGCATATGAACACTAATGTGCGCAATTGTGCCGCATAAGCGCGCGCAGTGCACGCTTATGGGGGCGGCCGGAGTTTACTTCTTGAAGCGCTGGGTCAAGGCCTCGGCCACCGCAGGGTGCACGAACTTGGTGATATCACCGCCCAATGCCGCTATTTCCCGGACCAGGGTCGAGGAAATGAACGAATAACGCTCCGACGGGGTAAGGAACAGGCTTTCCACGTCCGGGGCCAGCTGGCGGTTCATGTTGGCCAGCTGGAATTCATATTCGAAGTCCGACACGGCGCGCAGGCCACGCAGCAATACATTGGCTCCCTGCTCCTTGGCGAAGTGCGCCAGCAGTGTGGAAAAGCCGACCACCTCGACGTTGGGCAGATGCTTGGTGACCTCGCGCGCCAGTTCAACTCGTTGTTCCAGCGGGAACAGCGGGTTTTTCTTGGGGCTGGCGGCCACCGCAATGACCACGTGGTCGAACAGGCGCGAGGCGCGTTCGACCAGATCGCCGTGACCCTTGGTGATGGGGTCGAAGGTACCTGGGTACAACACTCGGTTCATCGCGTCGTCCTGGCGGGAATCCGTTGGGGACTGGGATGGTATCGCAGCAATCCCGGTCGGCCAAGTCGGTGTTCAGGGTATAAGGGACTATAGACACCTTTGCGCCAACCTGATTGCTAGCTCTTGCTCGCAGGCGCTGGCTTGCCGGCGAGCTTTTCCCAAGGCCCGGCAAAACCCTTGGGCCTACCGGATAAACAACCGGTAAACCAGTTTCTGCAGTGCTTTCCCATAGGGTGGGTAAATGACCTTGGCGGCATTGAACCGCTGCTTTGCCAGCACGCCCTTGGCCTTGCTGAAGGTCAGAAAACCTTCATGACCATGATAGTGCCCCATGCCCGATGGCCCCACGCCGCCGAAGGGCAGATCATCCTGGGCCACGTGCAGCAGCGTGTCGTTCAGGCAGACCCCGCCGGAATGGGTATGTTCGAGCACCCGCTGCTGCTCGCCCTTGTCATAGCCGAAGTAGTAAAGCGCCAGGGGGCGCGGGCGGGCGTTGACGTAAGCCAGGGCCTCGTCGAGGTGCTGATAGGGAACGATGGGCAACAAGGGGCCGAAAATCTCGTCCTGCATCACCGTCATCTCTTCGTTCACGCCCAGCAGCACCAGGGGTGCCAGGCAACGCCCGGGATGCTGCTGCGCTGGGTACAGGTCAACGACCTGGGCGCCCTTGTCGCGGGCGTCATCCAGATAACGGTTGAGGCGAGCCAGTTGTCGGTCGTTGATGATCGAGGTGTAGTCGGGGTTGCCCTGTACCTGTGGGTAAAAACTCAATACTGCCTGGCGATAGGCCTCCACGAACGCGTTCACCCGCTCGCGGGGTACCAGCACATAGTCGGGCGCCACGCAGGTCTGCCCCGCGTTCAGGGTCTTGCCGAAGGCGATGCGTTCGGCGGCATCCTTGAGCGGTACCTCGTGGCTGACGATGGCGGGGGACTTGCCGCCCAGCTCCAGGGTCACCGGGGTCAGATTGTCGGCGGCAGCCCGCATGACCTGCCGGCCGATGCTGGTGGCACCCGTGAACAGCAAATGGTCGAACGGCAGGCGCGAGAAGGCCATGCCTGTGTCAGCCTCACCCAGCACCACGCACACCAGATCGGTGGGGAACACGCGCTCCAGCAAACGCTTGAGCAACAGGCCGGTGGCGGGCGTGGCTTCACTGAGCTTGAGCATCACCCGGTTGCCGGCCGACAGCGCGCCAACCAATGGGCCCATCGCCAGAAACAGTGGGTAATTCCACGGTACGATCACGCCCACCACGCCCAGTGGCTGATACACCACCTTGGCCGAGGCCGGCTGGAATGCCGGGCCCACCTTGCGCCGCGAGGCTTTCATCCAGCCTTTGAGGTGGCGGCTGGCGTACTGGATGCCTTGCAGGCTTGGCAGCAGTTCGGCCAGAAGCGTCTCGTCGGCGCTGCGGTTGCCGAAATCGCTGCGCAGGGCCTCGATCAACGCCTGCTGCTCGCTGACCAACAGTTCGCGCAGGCTTTTCAGCCATTGGCGACGTTGGGCGGCAGGGGGCATCGGGTTGCTGGCGAAGGCCTGGCGCTGGTCCAGGAACAAGGGCTCCAGCAAGGCGAAGGCATCGGGCTGTTCGTGCAGTCGGGCCGACATGGAAGGCTCCATTTCTGTTCTGATTCTAGAGTTTATACTCTAGATTATTGAACTGTTACACTGGTGGCATCATTCAAGACCATGGCCAGGAACTGCACATGGCTGCACGCCCCAAGACCCGCGAGCGCATCGTTCAGCACAGTCTGGAGTTGTTCAACCAGCAAGGCGAGCGCAGTGTCAGTACCAACCATATTGCTGCGCATATGGAAATTTCGCCCGGCAACCTCTACTACCATTTCGCCAACAAGCAGGAAATCATCAGCGTACTCTTCGACCAGTACCAGACGCTGGTGGACGGCTTCCTGCGGCCGCCGGCCGGGCGCTCGGCTACGGTGGAAGACAAGGGCCGCTACCTGCGGGCCGTGCTGGCGGCCATGTGGAACTACCGCTTCCTGCACCGTGACCTGGAGCACTTGCTGGACAGCGACCCGGAGCTGGCGGAACGCTATCGGCGTTTTTCCCAACGCTGCATGGTGCAGGGACAGCTCATCTACAAGGGTTTCGTCGAGGCCGGCATCCTGCGCATGAACGATGCCCAGATCGAAGCGGTGACCCTCAACGCCTGGATTATTCTCAGCTCGTGGGTGCGCTTCCTGTGCACCACGCGGGAAAACGCCACGCATTTGAGCGAAGAAGCCGTGCGTCGTGGTGTCTATCAAGTACTGGTGCTGGAACTCGGGTACGTGGCACCGCCTTACCAGGCGGCCGTGGATGCCTTGTGCGGCGAGTTTCATGTATCACTGAACCAGGCGCTGGAACAGCCGGACTAAGCTGCCAGCCCACACGTCTTTTCGTTCATGATTCCAGGGAGGCTGCCATGCCCATCGCGCAATTGATCACCCCCCAGCAACTGGCTGCTCAGCGTGAGCAGCCCTCGCTGGTGGTACTGGATTGTCGTTTTTCCCTTGAAGACCCCGACTACGGCCAGCGCAGTTATGCCGAAGGGCACATCGCCGGCGCGCATTTCGCCGACCTGGAGCGTGACCTCAGTGGCCGAGTGGTGAAAGGGGTGACCGGGCGCCACCCTCTGCCCGAGCCGGGCCGCCTGCTGGAGCGCTTCCAGCATTGGGGCATCAACGCCGACAGTAACGTGGTGCTGTACGACGACGGCCCCGGTGCTTTCGCGGCCCGCGCCTGGTGGTTGCTGGCATGGCTGGGCAAGCGCAGCGGTGTCGCGATTCTCGATGGTGGCCTGAAGGCCTGGCATGCGGCTGGCTTGCCCTTGAGCCTGGATGCCCCGGGTAACACCGCGGGCCACCTGCATGGCAAGCCGGACCCCAGCCTGCTGGTAACCGCCAGGCAGTTGCAGGAGCGCCTGGGCCAGGCCGACCTGACGTTGCTCGATGCTCGGGCATTGCCGCGTTTCCGGGGTGAAGTGGAACCCATCGACCCGGTAGCCGGGCACATTCCGGGCGCCCAGTGCGCGGCATTTACCGACAACCTGGGGGCCGATGGGTGCTTTCTGCCCGTGGACGAGCTCAAGCAGCGCTTCGCAAGCAGATTGGCCGGGCGGCCGGTGGAATCGCTGGTGGCCTATTGTGGCTCCGGGGTGACGGCCTGTCATAACCTGTTCGCCCTGTGCCTGGCGGGCTACCCGCTGGCGCCGCTGTACGCCGGTTCCTGGAGCGAGTGGATCACCGACCCTCAGCGCCCACTGGCTACCGGCGACTGACCCCCGGCGTCACGGTAGGCTCGGGGGCCCACCCCGTAGACTTTCTTGAATTGCCGGCTCAGGTGGCTCTGGTCGGCGAACCCCAGTTGCACGGCCACCTGCACCGGCAGGCAGCCGTCGCGCAGCAAGGCGCGGGCGCGGGCTATGCGCTGTTGCATCAGCCAGGCGTGGGGCGGCAGGCCAGTGGCCTTGCGAAAACAGCGGGCGAAGTGGAACGGTGACAGGTGCACGGCCTCGGCCAGTGCTTCAAGTGAAGGTGGCTCGGCCAGATGCGTCAGCAGCAGCTCCTTTGCCCGGGCGATCGCCCTGGGCTCGCGGCCTGCTTCGCCGGGCAGGCGCAGCTTGGCGTGACGGGCGAACAGCGCCAGCATCATTTCCCGCCACAAGGTCTGCTGTTCCAGCGCTTCGCTTCCGTTTTCCAGCAGCCGGTGCAGGTGGTGGAAACCGGCGACCAGGTCGGGGTCGCGGTACAGGGTTTCACTGAACGCGTGGGTAGCGCAGGTGCTGATGTCCAGCTCTTGCATCAGGCTGTCGAGCCGGGTGTTATGCGGGTAGAAAGCCCGGTACAGCCAGCCTTGGTCGTGGCCCTTACTGCCGGTGTGCACCTCATCCGGGTTGATCAGCACCAGAGTACCCCGTGGTGCAAGGTGGTCGGCGCCGCGATAGCGATAGCGCTGGGCGCCGTCGACGATCATGCCGATCACGAAGCCGTCATGCACATGGGGCACGAAGCGTTGTTCGATGTAGCGTGCCGACAGCAACTCCACACCCGCCAAGGGGGGTGCCTGCCAGAAGTGGATGGATTCACCTGCCTTGCCGGTCATCACGCCAGCCCCATCAGCCACTGCGGGATACGCCGTTCCAGGTAGTAACCCGGCTTGCCCAGGCGCCCGTCGACAAAGCCCACATGCCCGCCGTGCTCATGCAGCTCGAAGGTGGTGCTGGCGGACAACTCGCCCGGCTGCGGCAGGCTGTGACGGAACACGAAGGGATCGTCTTCGGCTTGGATGATCAGCGTTGGCGTCTGGTTTTGCGCCAGGTAGTAACCGCTGGAAGAACGACGGTAGTAGTCGTGGGCATCAGTGAAGCCGTTGAGCGGCGCGGTGACCTTGCCGTCGAAGTCCCAGAAGGTACGCAAATTCTTCAGCGGGCCCAGGTTGCTCAGCGTGGCCAGGCCGTCCTGCTTGCCGTCGTGCTGGAAGCGTCGCTGCTTGTCTTTCACATAGGCGAGCATCTCGCGCATGAAATGCGCCTGGTAGACCTTGGAAAAACCCAGCCCGATACGGTCCGCGCACTGGTCCAGGCGGAAAGGTACTGACACTGCCACGGCGCCTTGCAGCTGGCTGGCGCCGCCCGCTTCGCCCAGATGCTTGAGCAGAATGTTGCCGCCCAGGGAATAGCCGACGGCGAACAGCGGCGCCATGGGGCGATGGCGGTGCAGGTGGTCGATCACTTCGGCCAGGTCTTCGCTACTGCCGGAGTGGTAACTGCGCGCCAGCAGGTTGGGCTCGCCCGAGCACCCACGCCAGTTGACCGCCACGCTCGCCCAGCCTTGCGCGGCCAGTGCACGTTGCAGGCCCACCACGTAGTGAGAGTTGGAAGAGCCGGTCAGGCCATGCAGTACCAGTACCAGCGGGCTATCGGGGCTGTGGGGGCCATGCCAGTCCAGGTCCATGAAGTCGCCGTCGGCCAGCCACAGGCGTTGACGTTCGCGCGCCAGTGCAGGCTGGCGGCGCAGTGTGGGGCCCCAGAGCGTCTGCAGGTGCGGGTTGCCGAAGCCCCGGGCGGGGCGGAAAGGCGCAACGGGTTGCGCGGTAGACGTGTCCACGGGTGTTTCTTCCTCCAATTACTGGCGTAGGGTGCCATGATTGGAGGAAGGTGTGTCGGGGATTTTGCGGGCAGCGCTGACTGCGTTTCAGCCACGCTGCCAGAGCGCGTAGTACACCTGGCCAGCCTTCTTCTCCCGATGCAGCCGCCAGTTCTGCGGCAGCCCCGATGCCGAAGGCGGCGTTTCGCTCTCGGTGTACACCCAAGCCCCTTCGCTCAACCAGCCACGGCTTTCCAGCAATTCGCACGCTGGCGCCAGCAGGTTCTGGTGGAACGGTGGGTCGAGGAAGACCAGGTTGAAGGCGTTGGCCGCCTGGGTTTCCAGGTAGCGCAGTGCATCGCTTTGCAGCAACTGGCCAGTACCGCACTTGAGCAGGTCGAGGTTGCTGCGCAAGCTGGCGATGGCCTGGGCGTTGCTGTCCAGGGCCAGGCCCATGCTGGCGCCGCGCGACAGGGCTTCCAGGTACAGGGCGCCGCTGCCGCAGAACGGGTCCAGCACCTTGGCGCCTTCGACGTGGGGGGCCAGCCAGTTGAACAGGGTTTCACGCACCCGGTCTGGTGTCGGGCGCAGGCCCGGGCCGTCGGGGAAGCTCAGCTTGCGGCTGCGCCATTGGCCGCCGATGATGCGCAGCTGGCCCTGGCCGTTGTGTTTCACAGGTTTTGCAGAAGGATTGGCCATTAATGCTCCGGAACGCCCATGGGTTGTTCCTGGGGTTTGTCTGTAGGGGGTGGCAATGGCTTCTGGGGCACGGTGGGGCCGGCGGTGACGATCACCAGCTTGTCGGCGTCCAGGTGGCGGTTGAGCGCCGCCTTGACCTGTTCGACCGTCAGGCCCTGCGACTGCTGCATGAAGTCTTCCAGAAAGCTCAGGGGCAGATTATAGAAGCCAATGGCCCCCAATTGCCCAACGATGCTCGCGTTGCTGGCGGTGGAGAGCGGGAAACTGCCGGCCAGCTCGCGCTTGGCGTCGTCCAGTTCCTGCTGCGTCGGGCCGTTTTTCAGGTAGTCGCGCAGGATGTCCTGCACCAGCCCCAGGGTGCCCTCGCTGAGTTCGGCGCGGGTTTGCAGGCTGATGGAGAAGGGGCCGCGGGCCTGCATCGGGGTGAAGCCCGAGTAGATGCCGTAGGTCAGGCCGCGCTTCTCGCGCACTTCGCTCATCAGGCGTGTACCGAAGGTGCCGCCACCGAGGATCTGGTTGCCCAGCGACAAGGCGGCGTAGTCCGGATCGTCACGCTGGATGCCCAGTTCGGCCAGCAGCATGGTGGTTTGCTTGGAAGGGAATTCGATATGCGTCAGGCCAGCCTTGGGGGCCTGAGGATCGGGCATGTGGGGCAGCGCCGGGCCTTTGGGCAGCGCCGAAGACACTTGTTCGGCGATTTTCGCCGCCTCGTCCCGGGACAGGTCGCCGACGATGGCGATCACGGCATTGCCCGCCGCGTAGGCGCGGTTGTGGAAGGCCCGGAGCTGTTGAGCGTTAATGGCGGCGATGGACTTGGCGTCGCCGTCGCTGGGGTGCGCGTACGGGTGGTCGCCGTAGAGGCGGCTGAACAGCTCATTGCCCGCCAGTTTCCCAGGGTTCTGCTTCTGGTACTGGAAGCTGGCCAGCAACTGGTTCTTGATGCGTGCCATGGAGTCGGCGGGGAAGGTCGGCTTGCCCACCACCTCGGCGAACAGCTTGAGCGCCGGTTCGCGCTTGTCGCTGGCGCTCAGGCTGCGCAGCGAGGCCACGGCCATGTCGCGGTAGGCGCCATTGCCGAAGTCGGCGCCCAGGCCTTCGAAGCCCTGGGCGATGGCCTCGACGTTCTTGCCGGCCACGCCCTCGTTGAGCATGGCGTTGGTGAGCAGGGCGATGCCGGGGCTCTTCTGGTCCTGGCTGCTGCCCGCTGCGAAGGTCAGGCGCAGGTCGAACATGGGCAACTGCCGGGCCTCGACGAACATCACCTTGGAGCCGGCGGCGGTCTGCCAGGTCTGGATGTCCATCATCCGGTGGCTGGGCGCCTTGGTGTCCATTTCCTTCAGGGTCTGCAGCTTGTCCAGCGGCTGGGCAGGCGCGCTGGCGGTGTCGGCCATGGCTTGGCCGGCCATCAGCGCCGCCATCAGCGCGGCGCCCAGCAGGGCACGGCGGGGTTGAATGCGCTTATTCATGCGCCGATTCCTCTGGCAATACGTGGGCGACGCTCAGGCGTGACCGGGTGAAATAGGTGCGGGCAGCGTTCTGGATGTCCTGGGGGGTGACGCTCTTGATGTCATCCAGTTCGGTGTCCATCAGCTTCCACGACAGGCCCACGGTTTCCAGTTGGCCGATGGTGGTAGCCTGGCTGCTGATGGAGTCGCGCTCGTAGACCAGGCCGGCAATGACCTGGGCGCGCACGCGTTCGAGTTCGTCAGCGGTCGGCGGCTTGGTCTTGAGTTCGTCCAGCAGGCGCCAGAAGCCTTTCTCGACGTCGGCCAGGGTCTTTTTCTTCTGGGTATTGGGCGTACCCGATAGCATGAACAGGCTGTCGCCGCGGGTGAACGGGTTGTAGCTGGCCGAAGCGCCGGTGACCAGTTCTTCACCGCGTTCCAGCTGCGTGGACAGGCGCGCGCTGTAACCGCCGTCCAGCAGCGCCGAGATCAGGCGCAGGGCCTGGGCGTCGCGGGGGTTGGTGGCGGTGGCCAGGCCTGGCACGTTGAAACCGTAGACCACGCTGGGCAGTTCGGTTTTCACGTGCACGGTGATCTGCCGCTCGCCCGGCTCTGCCAGTTCCAGCGGGATCTTGCTCGGCGGCGTGGCACGCCGGGCGATACCGGCGAAGAAACGCTGGGCCAGCGCCTTGACCTGGTCGGGGGTGACGTCGCCCACCACGACCAGCGTGGCGTTGTTGGGCACGTACCAGGCCTTGTACCAGTCGCGCAGTTCTTCGATCTTCATGCGGTCCAGGTCAGCCATCCAGCCGATGGTCGGCGTGTGGTAGCCGCTGGCCGGGTAGGCCATGGCCTTGAACAGCTCGAAGGCCTTGGCATTTGGCTTGTCGTCGGTGCGCATGCGCCGCTCTTCCTTGATCACCTCGATCTCGCGGCTGAATTCGTCGGCCGGCAGTTTCAGGGTGGCCATGCGGTCGGCTTCCAGCTCCATGGCCACAGGCAGGCGGTCTTTGGCCAGCACCTGGTAGAAGGCGGTGTAGTCGTCGCTGGTGAAGGCGTTTTCCTCGGCGCCCAGGTCGCGCAGCACCCGCGAGGCTTCGCCCGGGCCGAGTTTCTCGCTGCCCTTGAACATCATGTGTTCCAGGGCGTGGGACAGGCCGGTCTGGCCAGGGGTTTCGTAACTGGAACCGACCTTGTACCAGATCTGCGAAACCACCACCGGCGCCCGGTGGTCTTCGCGCACCACGACCTTCAGGCCGTTGTCCAGGGTGAACTCGGTGGTGGGTTGGGGATCGGCGGCGAGGGCTGCAAAAGGCAGACAAACCGAGCTGAGCAGCAGGCCGGCGGCACGGCGGGCTAGAGCATTCATTCGTTTTTTAACCTGTCGGACTGCCCGCTTGGTCTTAGCGTCCACGGGCGAGGAGGTGCTAGGATACTGATCCGGTTACCTGGCGACCATGCCTGGTTGCAGAGAATGGCCTGCGGGCTCTCTACAAAATGTTGCGCATGAACGAGCCGGGAAAAATACAGTCTGTTCTGCGTTATTAGAATTTCCTGAGGCGCCGCATTGGCGCGTCGCTACCTTGAGATAGCCGTCCTCCATGTTTGGTTCCAACGACGACAAAAAGTCCCCCGAGAAGAAAGGCCTGTTCGGCTGGCTGCGCAAAAAGCCGCAGCAAGAAGCGGTCGAGCAGCCCAAAGCCCCTGAAACCGTGGCTCCCGAGCTCCCCGTCGAGGTAGCACCCGAGCCAGCGCTGGCGCCTGCGCCTCAGGCAGTGGCCGAGCCCGAGCCAACTGCCGCACCCGCGCCGGCCGGCCTGGTGCTGCCAGTGCCGGAAGAGCCGGTGGCCCTGGTGCCAGACCTGGAACCCCACGCACCCCCGCCGATCGCGCCGGTAGCGGAAGTGGTGGCCCCTGTCGTCGAGCCGGTCATCGAGCCCGTTCTCGAACGGGCCGAGCCGGTGGTCGCGCCCGTTGTGGTCCCTGAAACGGTCCCTGCGCCTGTCGTCGCCGAGCCCGAGCCGGCGCCAGTTCATGCGCCCGTTGCCGAAGTGCTGCCGCAGCCCATTCCAGAGCCTGCCCCGGCGCCAGTGGCCGCTGCCCCAGCCCCAGTGGCGGTGCCCGCGCCGCAGCCAGCCCCCGAGCCTGAGCACCAGCCAGAAGCCGCTGGCCAGGCTGACGCCGGCAACAAGGTCGGCTTCTTTGCCCGCCTCAAGCAAGGCCTGGCCAAGACCAGCGCCAGCCTGGGCGAGGGCATGTCGTTCCTGTTCCTGGGCAAGAAGAACATCGATGACGACCTGCTCGAAGAGATCGAGACCCGCCTGTTGACCGCAGACGTCGGCGTTGAAGCGACCTCGCTGATCGTGCAGAACCTGACCCAGAAGGTTGCCCGCAAGCAGCTGGCCGATGCCGACGCGCTGTACAAGTCGCTGCAGGGCGAGCTCACCGACCTGCTGCGCCCGGTCGAGCAGCCATTGAAGATCGCCTCGCAGAACAAGCCGTTCGTGATCCTGGTGGTAGGCGTCAACGGTGCCGGCAAGACCACCACCATCGGCAAGCTGGCCAAGAAGCTGCAACTGGAAGGCAAGAAAGTCATGCTGGCCGCCGGCGATACCTTCCGTGCCGCCGCCGTGGAACAGTTGCAGGTGTGGGGCGAGCGCAACAAGATTCCGGTCATCGCCCAGCACACCGGCGCCGACTCGGCCTCGGTGATCTTCGACGCCGTGCAGGCCGCCAAGGCCCGTAACATCGATGTGTTGATCGCCGACACCGCTGGCCGCCTGCACACCAAAGACAACCTGATGGAAGAGCTGAAAAAGGTTCGTCGCGTCATCGGCAAACTCGACGCCGACGCGCCTCACGAAGTGCTGCTGGTGCTCGACGCCGGTACCGGCCAGAACGCCATCAACCAGGCCAAGCAGTTCAACCAGACCGTGGCCCTGACCGGCCTGGCGCTGACCAAGCTGGACGGCACCGCCAAGGGTGGGGTGATCTTCGCCCTGGCCAAGCAGTTCGGCCTGCCTATTCGCTATATCGGCGTGGGCGAAGGCATCGACGATTTGCGTACCTTTGAAGCAGAACCCTTTGTCCAGGCATTGTTTGCCGAGCGGGAGCGTTCATGATTCGTTTCGAACAGGTCGGTAAGCGCTATCCGAACGGACACGTCGGCTTGCATGAGCTGAGCTTTCGAGTACGTCGTGGCGAGTTTCTGTTTGTCACCGGCCACTCCGGTGCCGGTAAAAGTACCCTACTGCGCCTGCTGCTGGCCATGGAACGTCCCACCTCCGGCAAGCTGCTGCTGGCCGGCCAGGACCTGGGCCAGATCAGCAATGCGCAGATCCCGTTCCTGCGCCGCCAGATCGGCGTGGTGTTCCAGAACCACCAGTTGCTGTTCGACCGTACGGTGTTCAACAACGTCGCCCTGCCGCTGCAGATACTCGGGCTGTCCAAGCCCGAGATCGCCAAGCGCGTGGATTCGGCGCTGGAACGCGTGGCCCTGTCCGACAAGGCCGAGCTGTTCCCTGGTGACCTGTCCACCGGCCAGCAGCAGCGGGTCGGTATCGCCCGGGCCATCGTCCACCGGCCAGCCTTGCTGCTGGCGGACGAGCCGACCGGTAACCTCGACCCACGCCTGGCTGCGGAGATCATGGGTGTATTCGAAGACATCAACCGGCTGGGCACCAGTGTGCTGATCGCCAGCCACGACCTGGCCCTGATCGCGCGCATGCGCCATCGCATGCTGACCTTGCAGCGTGGCCGCCTGATCGGTGACGGGGAGGCCGCGCAATGACTGGTACCCGTAGCCCCAAGGTGGCAGACCGCGTCGCCCCGAAGAATGCCGACCCGTTGCCGCCGAAGAAGAAACCCCACGAGGAAGACGACGGTCCGGACTTCGCCACGCTGTTCAAGGCCTGGCTGGAAAGCCACCGGGCCAGCCTGCTGGACAGTCTGCGACGCCTGGGCAAGCAGCCCATCGGCAGTTTCTTTACCTGCCTGGTGATGGCGGTCGCCCTGAGCCTGCCCATGGGCCTGTCGCTGTTGCTCAAGAACGTCGAGCGCCTGGGCGGTTCATGGCAGCGCGCGGCACAAATTTCCCTGTACCTGGACATGAATGCCAGTGACCGCGACGGCGAGGCCCTGGTGACCCAGATCAAAGGCCTGAGCGGCGTCGCCGATGCCGAGTTCATCAACAAGGACAAGGCCCTCACCGAGTTCCAGCAGCAGTCCGGCCTGGGCGAGGCGCTCAAGGAGCTGCCCGACAACCCGCTGCCGGGCGTGGTGGTGGTGACCCCGCTGGAGATCGACAAGGCCGCGCTGGAGGCCCTGCGCGGTCAATTGGCCGAGCTGCCCAAGGTGCAGCAGGCGCAGTTGGACCTGATGTGGGTGGAGCGCCTGGCGGCCATCCTCAAGCTGGGTGACCGCTTCGTGTTCGGCCTGACCGTGCTGTTGGTATCGGCGTTGCTGCTGGTGGTGGGCAATACCATTCGTCTGCACATCGAGAACCGCCGCACGGAAATCGAGGTCATCAAGTTAGTGGGCGGCACTGACGCCTACGTGCGTAGGCCGTTTCTGTACATGGGGGCGATTTACGGTTTGGGCGGTGGGGTTTTCGCCTGGGGCGTGCTGGCATTCGGCCTGAATTGGCTGAACGACGCCGTGGTAGGGCTCTCCGGGCTGTATGGCAGTGACTTTGCCCTGGCCGGGGTGCCATCATCCGATGGTCTGTCCCTCTTGCTTGGGGCCCTGTTGTTGGGGTATATCGGTGCGTGGATCGCAGTGGCGCGCCATTTGCGCGAGCTGGCTCCACGGTAATTTTTGGTAATATTTTTTTGCCAGCATTGACCTTTGGTGAAATTAACTTTAGGGAACTTGTTTCGCGGTTCCCGGTCTATGCGTCTGTGCTTTAATGCACAAATTCGTGAGTCGGAGGTTTTTTCGTATGACCACTTCTTTGCAACCTGCGTATGCCTTGGTCCCGGGTCAGAACCTGGAAGCCTATGTGCACACGGTGAACAGCATTCCACTGCTGACGCCGGAGCAGGAGCGTGAACTGGCCGAGAGTCTCTACTATGAGCAGGATCTTGGGGCGGCTCGGCAGATGGTGCTCGCCCACCTGCGTTTCGTCGTGCATATCGCACGCAGCTATTCGGGGTATGGCCTGGCACAGGCCGACCTCATCCAGGAAGGCAACGTCGGCCTGATGAAGGCCGTGAAGCGTTTCAACCCGGAAATGGGCGTACGCCTGGTGTCCTTTGCGGTGCACTGGATCAAGGCGGAAATCCACGAGTTCATCCTGCGCAACTGGCGCATCGTCAAGGTCGCGACCACCAAGGCCCAGCGCAAATTGTTCTTCAACCTGCGCAGCCAGAAGAAGCGCCTGGCCTGGCTGAACAACGAGGAAGTCCACCGTGTGGCCGAAAGCCTGGGCGTGGAGCCGCGTGAAGTGCGCGAGATGGAAAGCCGCCTGACCGGTCAGGACATGGCCTTCGACCCGGCTGCGGAAGCGGACGACGACAGTGCCTTCCAATCGCCAGCCAACTACCTGGAGGACCACCGTTACGACCCGGCGCGTCAGCTGGAGGACGCCGATTGGAGCGACAGCTCCAACAGCAACCTGCACCAGGCCCTGGAAGTACTGGACGACCGCAGCCGTGACATTCTCTACCAGCGCTGGCTGGCCGAGGAAAAAGCCACGCTGCATGAGCTGGCCGAGAAGTACAACGTGTCGGCCGAGCGTATCCGCCAGCTGGAAAAAAGCGCGATGAACAAGCTGAAGGTGTCCATCGCCGCCTGATCAGCCCGTTGAAACGAAAAGCCCTGGCCAAGTGCCGGGGCTTTTTACATTCACGGCACGCCTGAAGTCGCGCCGACTAACCTGTAGCAACGGACCCGGCCGCGTCCCACTCGCCGCGCAGTATCAGGCACCCCCGCAGGCGCGATTGATAGGGAATGCGGTCACATCGCCCAAGGCGTTGCACTGCGCGAGTGGTTGAGGTCGGTCAGGTACGCATCACCGCCCAACTGCCCCATCTGCTTGCGAATCCACCCGGCCCGGCGGGCCACGTAGTTGCTTGGGTGGCTGGCGCTCCATACCCGGGGGTTGGGCAGCACGGCGGCCAGCAGGCTGGCCTGCTGTGCCGACAGGGCGCCAGCGCTTGTGCCGAAGTGGTGGCGCGCCGCCGCTTCGGCGCCAAACACGCCGTCGTCCCATTCCACACTGTTGAGGTACACCTCCAGAATCCGCTGCTTGGACCAGAAGGTCTCGATCAGGGCGGTGAACCAGGCTTCCAGCGCTTTGCGAAAATAGCTGCGGCCGGACCACAGGAACAGGTTCTTGGACACTTGCTGGCTGAGGGTGCTGGCGCCGCGAATGGAACCGCCGCGTTCGTTGTGCAGGAACGCCGCCTGCATGGCGTCGAAATCAAAACCCCAATGCTGGGCAAAGCGCTGGTCTTCGCCGGCAATGACGGCGATCTTCAGCGAATCGGAGATTTCCCCGTAAGGCCGCCAACTGCGTTGCAGGTCGATGGGCTCGCCGTCCACCCAGGACTCGATCTTGCGCTCCACCATCAGCATCGTCCCGGGCGGCGGCACGAAGCGAAACAGCACCACCAGCAGGATGCTGCCGACGATGAACCAGAGTGCCACTTTGCGCAGCAGGGTGAAAATCGAACTCAGCATGGATGACTTGGCCGGATGCAGTGAGCGGGCCATTATACAGACCCTGTGCTATCGAACCGGAGTTCGTCAATGCTGCGACAATTTCTCATGCTGGCTGCCTTTTTCGGGTTTACCGGGGTAGGGCTTGGCGCGTTCGCCGCCCATGGCCTCAAGGACCGTTTGAGCAGCGATTACCTGGCAGTGTTCCACACCGGCGTGAACTATCAGCTGATTCACGCCCTGGCCTTGCTGGCAGTGGCGGTCTTGAGCGTCCAAGTGCCGGGCCGGCTGGTGAATGCCGCAGGGGTGATGTTCTGCATTGGTATCGTGCTGTTTTCCGGCAGCCTCTATGCGCTCACCCTCAGCGGCGTGCGCTTGTTCGGTGTGATCACCCCGTTTGGCGGCCTGGCGTTCCTGGTGGGTTGGGCCTGCCTGGGCATGGCGGCATGGAACCTGGGCAAGGCCTGAGACGAATGGGCCGGGTTTGTGTTGGTGGCGGGCGGCGAACGGGCTAGAATGCTGGCCCCCTTTGAAATGATGGCTGCTGCCTGCATGCACATTCAGTTGAACGGTGAACCCTTTGAATTGCCCGACGGCGAAACCGTCGCGGCGCTGCTGACCCGCCTCGAGCTGACCGGCCGGCGGGTCGCGGTAGAGCTGAACCTGGACATCGTGCCGCGCAGCCAGCACGAAGCCACTGCCCTGCGCGAAGGCGACCAGGTTGAAGTGGTCCATGCCATTGGCGGCGGCTAGCCTGCGGCGCACCGCCTGCTGTACCCCTTCAACCCTCGAGAGGAATGACGATGAGCAATCTGCCTAGCGACAAGCCGTTTATCCTGGCCGGCCGTACCTTCGAATCGCGCCTGCTGGTCGGTACCGGCAAGTACCGCGACCTGGAAGAAACCCGCCTGGCCATCGAAGCCTCGGGGGCCGAGATCGTCACCGTGGCCGTGCGCCGCACCAACATCGGCCAGAACCCTGGCGAGCCCAACCTGCTAGACGTGCTGCCGCCTGACCGCTACACCATTCTGCCCAACACCGCCGGCTGCTACGACGCGGTGGAAGCCGTGCGCACCTGCCGCCTGGCGCGTGAACTGCTGGACGGCCACAACCTGGTGAAGCTGGAAGTGCTGGCCGACCAGAAAACCCTGTTCCCCAACGTCATCGAGACCCTCAAGGCCGCCGAAGTGCTGGTCAAGGACGGTTTCGACGTGATGGTGTACACCAGCGACGACCCGATCATCGCCCGCCAGCTGGCCGAAATCGGCTGCATCGCGGTGATGCCGCTGGCCGGCCTGATTGGCACCGGCCTGGGTATCTGCAACCCCTACAACCTGCAGATCATTCTGGAAGAAGCCAAGGTACCGGTGCTGGTGGATGCCGGCGTGGGTACCGCGTCGGACGCTACCATTGCCATGGAACTGGGCTGCGAAGCGGTGCTGATGAACTCGGCCATCGCCCACGCACAGAACCCGGTGCTGATGGCCCAGGCCATGAAGCACGCCATTGTCGCCGGCCGCATGGCCTACCTGGCCGGGCGCATGCCGAAAAAACTCTATGCCAGCGCCTCATCGCCGCTGGATGGTCTGATCAAGTAAGAGCCACCATGACTGAACCGCAAGATACCCCGACCCCTGAAAACGACGACGTGCAGGGTGAGGGCGAACAGCGCCAGCACCGCGCTATCAAGAGCTTCGTGATGCGCGCCGGGCGCATGACCGAAGGCCAGCAGCGCGGCCTGGACCAGGGCGCGTCCCTGTTCGTGCTGCCGCTGGCCGACGCACCCGTGGACTATGACCAGGTGTTTGGTCGCAGCGCCCCGCGCACCGTGGAAATCGGCTTCGGCATGGGCCATTCGCTGCTGGAAATGGCCGCGGCCGCACCGGAGCACGACTTCATCGGCATCGAGGTTCACCGCCCGGGTGTGGGTGCACTGCTCAATGGCGTGCTGACCCAGGGCCTGAAGAACCTGCGGGTCTACGACACCGACGCCATCGAAGTGCTCAAGCGCTGCATCGCGGACAACAGCCTCGACCGCCTGATGCTGTTCTTTCCGGACCCGTGGCACAAGAGTCGCCACCACAAGCGTCGCATCGTCCAGCCGGCGTTCGCCGAACTGGTACGCAGCAAGCTGAAAGTGGGTGGTGTGCTGCACATGGCCACCGATTGGGAGCCCTATGCCGAGTACATGCTGGAAGTGATGAAAGTGGCGCCGGGTTACCGCAACCAGGCCGAAGACGGCAAGTGCGTGCCGCGCCCCGCCGAACGCCCGATCACCAAGTTCGAACGCCGCGGCGAGCGCCTGGGCCATGGCGTGTGGGACCTGAAGTTCGAAAAGGTCGATTGATGACCTGCGTCTCGCACGCTTGCTGTGGGACCGAGCCTCGCTCGGTCCCACAGGGGGCGGCGGATTATTTGCGGTCGGCGACCACGCCGATCAGCACCAGCACCACCAGCAACACCGGCGCCAGGCTGTAGTTGTTGAACTGGCTCAGCCCGCGCACCACCCACGGCGTGGCATAGATCAACGCCGCGCCGCTGCCAATGCAGCACACCAGCGCCATCACTGGCACCCGCAACGCCCCCGCCATGCCGCCCACACGCTGATCCAGCCAGGCCTTGATGTCGGCCCCAAACAGCACCAGCAGGCAACCCACCAGCGCCAGGGCAATTTCCGAGAGGTTCCCGCGGCTCCAGCGCGATGCGGTAGCAAGCAGGTTCAACACTAATTCCATGGCCAATCCTTAAATCAAGAAATACTGCAGCAGGTCGTTGAGAAACAACTGGCCCTGAGGCGTGGCAACCAGGCGCGACGGTTCGACCTGCAAAAGGCCCTTTTGTTCGGCTTGGCGGCGGCCTTCACCCAGGCTTTCCAGGGTCAACCCGGTGCGCTGTGGGTAAAGTCGTGCTTCCACACCCTGGGTCAGGCGCAGGGCGTTCATCAGGAACTCGAAGGGCAGTTCGTCCAGCGCCAGCAGCTTCTCGCCTGCCTGGAAGGGCTTGGCCGGGTTCAGGTAGTCCTTGGGCAGCCGGGTTTTCCAGGTGCGCACGATGCGCCCGTCCGGGTGGCTGAGCTTGCCGTGGGCACCCGCGCCGATACCGATGAAATCGCCGAAGCTCCAGTAATTGAGGTTATGCCGCGCCGCCTTGCCGGGCTGCGCATACGCAGACACTTCATACTGGGCGTAACCGTGCTCGGCCAGCAAGGCCTGGCCGGCTTCCTGGATGTCCCACAGGGTATCGTCCTCGGGCAGCACGGGCGGCTGGTTCCAGAACACCGTATTGGGCTCCAGCGTCAGCTGGTACCAGGACAGGTGCGTGGGCTGGAGGGCGATGGCCTGGCGCAGGTCGTCCAGTGCTTCGTCCAGGGACTGGTCGGGCAGGCCGTGCATCAGGTCCAGGTTGAAGTTGTCGAACCCTGCCTGGCGGGCCATGTCGGCAGCACGTACCGCTTCGCTGCCGGTATGAATACGGCCCAGGGCTTCGAGCTTGGCTTCCTGGAAACTCTGGATACCGATGGACAGGCGGTTGATGCCCAGCTTGCGGTAGGCGCTGAATTTTTCCTGCTCGAAGGTACCCGGGTTGGCCTCCAGGGTGATCTCGATGTCCGCAGCGAATGGGATGCGCTGTTCCACGCCTTCCAGCAACCGCCCCAGGGCTTTCGCGCTGAACAGGCTGGGGGTACCCCCGCCGAAGAAGATAGAGCTCAGCGGGCGACCGTAAGTGGCCGGCAGGTCATTGTCCAGGTCGGCCAGCAGGGCGTCTACGTACTCCTCTTCCGGCAGAACAGGGCTGGCGGCGTGGGAGTTGAAGTCGCAGTACGGGCATTTGCGCACGCACCAGGGAATATGGATGTACAGCGCCAGGGGTGGCAGCACGGGCAATGGCGCCCGCGGCGCGACCGAGGAGAAACCATCCTCGCCCGCGAACAGCGTGGTGGTGGTCATGCCAGGCCCAGACGTTGACGCAGAATGGCCATGGCGCGAGCACGATGGCTGAGCTGGTTCTTTTCCACAGGGCTCAGCTCGGCGCTGGAGCAGTCGCGCTCCGGCACCCAGAACAGCGGGTCGTAGCCAAAGCCGTGTTCGCCACTGGCGGCGGTCAGGATACGGCCGTGCCACAGGCCTTCGCACAGAATCGGCAACGGGTCATCGGCGTGGCGCACCAGGGCCAGCACGCAGACGAACTGGGCACCGCGTTCGGCTTCGGGCACGTTCTTCAGCGCATCGAGCAGCTTGGCGTTGTTGGCTGCGTCGCCCTGGCCGTCGGCATAGCGTGCCGAATAGATGCCTGGGGCGCCGCCGAGAAAGTCCACCGACAGCCCCGAGTCGTCGGCCAGTGCCGGCAAGCCGGACAGGCGGGACGCGTTGCGGGCCTTGAGGATGGCATTTTCGACGAACGACAGGCCGGTCTCTTCCGGCTCTACCTGGCTGAATTCGCCCACCGAGCGCAGCTGTACGCTGCCGCCCAGCATGGCCTGGAGTTCCTTGAGTTTGCCGGCGTTATGGCTGGCCAGCACGAGTTGCGTGAAGTTCATGAGTCGCCCGGAAAGAGTTCTTGGTCGAAGCTCAGGCGGTTGGTGTCACCGGCCGCCTTGATGCTGAGGTCAAAGGTATAGGTCGCGTCCTGCGGAATCTGGAACTGTGTAACGTAGGAAACGGCGCCCTGCTCGGTCACCTGGGTGAAGGTCAGGTCTTCCTTCTTGCCCTCAGGCCCGGTCACGGTGCCGCTGATGGCAGCAGGAAAGGACTTGCCGGCCTTTTCCACCGCCACGTTCAGCACACCCAGGTTCTTGCTGCGCAGAAGCCCCGCGGCCTTGGCGATGCCTGGCTGCAGGATGCTCGATGTGATCGCATTGTAATGCACGGTCAGCTCGCCCAGCTGCTCCTGGCGGTTGCCCTTGGCGGCCTCGGCCCCCACGGCGGGAAGGGCGAGGCACAGGGCGAACAGGAAGGCAGCGAACTGGCGCATGGTCGTTCTCCGTGGGTAGGCAGGTTCACACCGCCAGACGGTGCTCCTGCAGGCCCGGGCTGTTGACCCGGTAAATGCCGATCTCACCCAACAGATTAGGCCACAGTTTGCTGGCCCAGCCATGCCTGTGCTGGTGGTCGACCGCCAGACGGTCGAGTACCTGGGCCTGACGCTCCTGGCACAGCTCTTCAAAGTCCTTGAAGGTGCAGAAGTGGATGTTCGGCGTGTTGTACCAGGTATACGGCAGGAATTCCGACACCGGCATGCGGCCGTTGCGCGCCAGGTACCAGCGGCAACGCCAGTGGCCGAAGTTGGGGAACGTGATGATGCACTGGCGGCCCACGCGCAGCATCTCATCGAGGATGCGGTCCGGGTATTCCACGGCCTGCAGGGCCTGGGTCATGACCACCACGTCGAAGCTGTTGCTGGCGAAGTTGCCCAGGCCCTTGTCCAGGTCCTGCTCCACCACGTTGACGCCCTTGCGCACGCACTCGTTGATGTTGTCAGCGTCGATTTCCAGGCCGTAGCCGGTCACCTGCTTGTGGTCGCGCAGCCAGGCCAGCAATTCGCCGTTACCGCAACCGAGGTCGAGCACGCGGCTGCCGGCCGGGATCCAGTCCTGGATGATTTCAAGATCGGCTCTCATGGCTTCCTCAGATCGCAATTCGGTTCATATAGCTGCTGAACGCCTTCAGGTACCGTGGGATCGGGATCAGGAAGGCGTCGTGGCCCTGCGGTGCATCGATTTCCAGGTAGCAGACGTTTTTGCGTGCAGCCATCAGCGCATCGACGATTTCCCGCGAGCGGGCCGGGGAGAAGCGCCAGTCGGTGGTGAAGGACATCACGCAGAAATCGGCCTTGGCGCCCGCGAAAGTCCTGGCCAGGTCGTCGCCATGGTTGGCGGCCGGGTCGAAGTAGTCCAGTGCC
The DNA here is from genome assembly GCF_029623465.1 of Pseudomonas sp. RIT-To-2. Lineage (NCBI taxonomy): Bacteria > Pseudomonadati > Pseudomonadota > Gammaproteobacteria > Pseudomonadales > Pseudomonadaceae > Pseudomonas > Pseudomonas sp. RIT-To-2. Next base: position 159,333 of record NZ_JAPYKM010000001.1, read on the forward strand.
TTGGTCATCAGCAGGTAGGTGTTGGCGTCAAAGCGCCCGGAAAACTCCTCGCCCTGATAGCGCAGGTAGCTCTCCACCTGGAATTCCACGCTGTGGAAGTCGTAGTTGAGCTTCTCGCTCTTGAGGCCCCGGCCGAATTTCTCGCCCATGGAGTCGTCCGACAGGTAGGTGATGTGGCCCACCATGCGCGCCAGCATCAGGCCGCGCTTGGGGATCACGCCCATTTCCTGGAACGAACCGCCATGGAACTCGGGGTCGGTGAGGATGGCCTGGCGTGCCACTTCGTTGAAAGCGATGTTCTGCGCCGACAGCTTGGGTGCCGAGGCAATGGCCAGGCAGTGGCGAACGCGGTCCGGGTAGGTGATGGTCCACTGCTGGGCCTGCATGCCCCCCAGGCTGCCACCGACCACGGCCGCCCACTGGGTGATGCCCAGGTAATCGGCCAGGCGGGCCTGGCTGTGCACCCAGTCCTCCACGGTGAGCACCGGGAAGTCGGCGCCGAACGGTTTGCCGGTTTCCGGGTTGAGGCTGCTGGGGCCGGTAGAACCGTTGCAGCCGCCGAGGTTGTTGAGGCTGACCACGAAGAAACGGTTGGTGTCGATTGGCTTGCCGGGGCCGATGCAGCTATCCCACCAGCCCGGTTTGCGGTCGTCGACCGAGTGGTAGCCGGCGGCATGGTGGTGGCCCGACAGGGCGTGGCAGATCAGCACCGCGTTGCTGGCGGTTGCATTGAGCTGGCCGTAGGTTTCGTAGACCAGGTCATAGGCATTGAGCGACCGGCCGCAGGCCAGGGCCAGGGCCTCGCTGAAATGGGCAACTTGCGGTGTGACTAAACCGACGGAATCTTCGGGGAAGACAGTGGACATCGACCCTGCTCTCGCATAAATGAGGCGTAAGTCTAAAGAGCGGGGGGGCTAGCGGCAAGCGATGGAATGCTGTCGCCTTTTTCCCGAGCGTCGCCCGTTCCCGCAGGGGGCGATCAACACCTCTTGCGGGAACGGGCGAAGCTCGGCAACGGCGTTACACCGACGTCAGATCAAACGCCAGAGCACATCGGGCATCTGCGCCATTTCAGCCAGCTTGGGCATGAAGAAGCTCTGCATGACCTGGATGGCCAGGAAGGCAAAGATCGGCGAGATATCCAGGCCGCCCAGGTTCGGCAGCATGCGGCGGAACGGCGCCAGGATCGGCTCGGCGATCTGGTAGGCCAGTTCGGCGGCCGGGTTGTGGGTGCCCGGGGCGATCCAGGAGACGATCACCATGACGATCATCGCTACCCAGAAAATCTTCAGGAACAGCGAGAACACCCCCAGCAGCGCCCAGATCAACAGGTGCGGCAGGTCCAGGATGGTGCCGTAGGTGAGCATCATCACGAAGGCCATCAGCAGCGCCTGAATGACGATGGCCAGCAGCAGGGATGAGGTGTCCAGGCCGGCGATGCTTGGCACCACCTGGCGCAGCGGCTTGAGCAGCGGCTGGGTGGCCTTGACCGCGAACTGGCTCAACGGGTTGTAGAAGTTGGCCTTGACCAGTTGCAGCACGAAGCGCAACAGCACGATGGCCAGGTAGAAACTGACCAGGGTTTGCACCACGAAGATCGTGGCGCCGGAAATCGCATTCATGCAGTGCTCCTTATTTGCCCAGTTGTTCGGCAAGTTCCGCCGAGCGATGTGCCGCGGCGCCCAGCGCCTTTTCAACCAGGGCTTCGAAACCGTTGGCCTGGAACGACTTGATGGCGGCCTCGGTGGTGCCGGCCGGTGAGGTGACGCGGCGGCGCAGTTCAGCGGCATCGACATCGCTGGCCACAGCCATGTGCGCAGCGCCCAGGGCGGTCTGCAGGGTCAGCTTTTCCGCGGTTTCACGGGGCAGGCCCAGCTTCTCGCCGGCGGCGGTCATGGCTTCCATCAGCAGGAAGAAATAGGCCGGGCCGCTGCCGGACACGGCGGTGACGGCATCCAGTTGCTGCTCTTCGTCCAGCCACAGTGCCAGGCCCACGGCCGATAGCAGTTGCTCGGCCTGGCCGCGCTGTTCTTCATTGACCAGGGCGTTGGCGTACAGGCCGCTGGTGCCTTGGCGCAACAGTGCGGGGGTGTTGGGCATGCAGCGCACGATAGGGCGTTCGCCCAGCCAGGCGGCCATGCTCGCGCAGGTGATACCGGCGGCGATGGAGACAACCACCTGGGACTGGGTGAGGGCAGGGCGCAGGGCCTCGCACACGGCCTTCATGGCCTGGGGCTTGACAGCCAGCACCACCACGTCGGCACCATCGACCGCCTGGGCGTTGTCGGCGAAGGTTTCGATGCCGTGCTCGGCGCTGATTTTCGCGCGGGTGTCGGCACCCGGGTCGCTGGCACGGATCAGCGTCGCGTCCAGGCCCTGGGCACGCAGGCCGCCGATCAGGCTGGCGGCCATGTTTCCGGCGCCGATAAAGGCAATACGAGTTTTGCTCATGACAGGTCCTTGAGAGGTTGCGGTGGAACCCGCGCTAGGGCTGTTGGCCATAGTCGCGGGCGCCGAACAGGGCAGTGCCGATACGAACCCAGGTGGCGCCTTGTGCGACAGCGGCCTCCAGGTCGTGGCTCATGCCCATGGATAAAGTGTCCAGTGGCAGGTTCAGGCTTTCTTGCAAGGTGCGAACGGTGGCAAAGGCCGCGTCTTGTGCCGCGCGGTCCTCAGTGGGTTCTGGAATTGCCATCAGCCCGCGCAGCTTCAGGCGTGGCAGCGCGGCAATCGCCGTGGCCAGGGCCGGCAGGTCGGCTGGGGTACAGCCGGACTTGCTGGCTTCGCCGCTGACGTTGATCTGAATGCAGATGTTGAGCGGCGGCAGGTCGGCCGGGCGTTGCTCCGACAGGCGTTGGGCAATTTTCAGGCGGTCCACGGAATGCACCCAGGCAAAATGCTCGGCAATGGCGCGAGTCTTGTTTGACTGAATGGGGCCGATGAAATGCCAAGTCAAGGGCAGGTCGGTCAATTGGGCCTGTTTGCCCAACGCCTCCTGCAGGTAATTTTCGCCGAATTCTTCGATTCCGGCGGCGAACGCCTCGCGAACAGCCTCGGCTGGCTTGGTCTTGCTCACCGCCAGCAGGCCGATGCTGGCCGGGTCGCGCTGCACGGCCCGTGCGGCGTCGTGAATTCGGGCGCTTACCCGTAAAACGTTGTCTGCTATCGTGGACATTAATTTGCGCCAGCGGGTCTTGGGGGCCGGGGCATTCTACCTGCTTGTCTGTATTTGGGGAGTCTCATGGACATTACTGAGTTGCTGGCTTTCAGCGCCAAGCAAGGCGCATCGGACCTGCACCTGTCGGCCGGCCTGCCACCGATGATCCGCGTGGACGGTGATGTGCGGCGCATCAACCTGCCCGCGCTGGACCACAAGGCCGTTCACGAGTTGATCTACGACATCATGAACGACAAGCAGCGCAAGGACTTCGAGGAATACCTGGAAACCGACTTTTCTTTCGAAGTACCGGGGGTGGCACGCTTCCGGGTCAACGCCTTCAACCAGAACCGTGGCGCCGGCGCGGTGTTTCGTACCATTCCCTCCAAGGTGCTGACCATGGATGACCTGGGCATGGGGGATGTGTTTCGAAAGATTACCGACGTGCCGCGGGGCCTGGTACTGGTCACCGGCCCCACCGGTTCAGGCAAGTCCACCACCCTGGCGGCGATGATCGACTACCTGAACAACAACAAGCACCACCACATCCTCACCATCGAGGACCCGATCGAATTCGTCCATGAATCGAAGAAGTGCCTGGTCAACCAGCGTGAAGTGCACCGCGACACCCAGAGCTTCTCCAACGCCCTGCGTTCGGCCCTGCGCGAAGACCCGGACGTGATCCTGGTGGGTGAAATGCGCGACCTGGAAACCATTCGCCTGGCCTTGACCGCCGCCGAGACCGGCCACCTGGTGTTCGGTACCCTGCATACCACCTCCGCGGCCAAGACCATCGACCGTGTAGTGGACGTGTTCCCCGCCGAGGAGAAGTCCATGGTTCGCTCCATGCTCTCCGAGTCGCTGCAGGCGGTGATCTCCCAGACCCTGCTGAAGAAGATCGGCGGCGGCCGGGTGGCGGCCCACGAGATCATGATCGGTACCCCGGCTATCCGTAATCTCATCCGCGAGGACAAGGTGGCGCAGATGTATTCCTCCATCCAGACCGGTGGGGCCCTGGGCATGCAAACCCTGGACATGTGCCTGAAGGACTTGGTCAGCCGGGGCCTGATTGGCCGTGACGCCGCCCGCGAGAAGGCCAAGGCGCCGGACAACTTCTGACCGGCTGCCTGGGCACCCCGGCCAGCCGCGACTAGGCTGACGGGGGAGCGGTTTTTCCAGGACGCGAGGGCGGGGCATGGAGTTCGAGAAGCTGTTGCGCTTGATGGTCGACAAATCCGGCTCCGACCTGTTCATCACCCCTGGCCTGCCGCCCTCGCTCAAGGTGCACGGCAGGATCATGCCCGTCACCCGTACCGCCATGAGCCCCGAACAGGTACGCGAGGCGGTGCTGGGGCTGATGAGCGAAGCCCAGCGCGTGGAGTTCACCGAGCGCCGGGAATGCAACTTCGCCATTCATGCCCGGGATATCGGCCGCTTCCGCGTCAGCGCGTTCTTCCAGCGTAGCTTGCCGGCCATGGTGCTGCGGCGCATCGAGAGCCGCATTCCAACCTTCGACGATCTCAAGCTGCCCGACACCCTGCGCGGCCTGTCGATGCTCAAGCGGGGCCTGATATTGGTGGTGGGCGCTACCGGCACCGGCAAGTCCTCGACCCTGGCGGCGATGATCGACCACCGCAGCAAGCACAGTACCGGCCACATCATCACCATCGAAGACCCCATCGAGTTCCTGCACGAGCACCAGAGCTGCATCGTCACCCAGCGCGAGGTGGGCATCGATACCGAGTCGTTCGAGGTAGCCCTGCGCAACACCCTGCGTCAGGCCCCGGATGTGATCATGATCGGCGAGGTGCGCAGCCGCGAGACCATGGGGCAGGCCTTGGCGTTCGCGGAAACAGGCCACCTGTGCGTGGCCACCTTGCACGCCTCCAACGCCGACCAGGCGCTGGAGCGGGTCATCAACTTCTTCCCCATGGACCGCCACGTGCAGGTGTGGATGGAGCTGTCGTTGAACCTGCGGGCGATCATTGCCCAGCAACTGATTCCCTCGGCTGACGGCGCCGGCCGCCGCGCCGTGGTGGAGATACTGGTGAACACGCCACTGATGGCCGAGCGCATTCGCCGGGGCGAAGTGCCAGGCCTGAAGACGTTGATGAGCCGCACCAATGATCAGGGCATGCGTACCCTGGACCAGGCGCTATATGAACTCTATCGGGAAAAGGCGATCAGTTATCAGGACGCGCTGGCCTATGCCGATTCGGCGAACGACCTGCGGTTGATGATCAAGCTTGAGTCGAGCACGGGCACAGAGGCCCGGGAGGGGATGCACCTGGCGCCGGACAAGGGGCCGACGCCAGGTTCACGGTGAAATCAGCGCTGTGTCAGACGCAGGGTCTGGTCCTTGGGCAGGACGCGCTTGGCAACAACGTAGTGTTCCTGCCAGTAAGGCTTGTTCAGTGTATCGATGCTCACCGCCTTGCCGCGCCGTGGCGCGTGGATGAAGCGGTCGTTGCCCAGGTAGATGGCGACATGGTTGACCCGGCGGCTCTTGATGTTGAAGAACAGCAGGTCGCCGGGCTTCAGGTCCTTCTGGTCGACCTTCTGGCCGTGGCCAGCGGCCATGGCGTTCGACGTGCGTGGCAGGTCGACTGCCTTGACGTCGTTGAACGCATATTTCACGAAACCACTGCAATCGAACCCTTTGGTTGGGCTGCTACCGCCCCAACGATAAGGGGTGCCCAGCGCATTCACCGCGCGCGACAGCACTTCGCTGCTTTGCTTGGGCGACATCTGCGCGACGGCCGGGCCGCCGACAGCGATGGTCTTGCGGCCGGTGTGGCGGTTGCGCGCCGACTGGCGTTTGCCGCGGCTGGTGGTGTTGGTGGCCAGTTCGGTGGTTTCCACCGGGGTCTGGGTGTGTTCCGCGGCACCGGTCTTGGCGGCGTGACCGGTGAAGCCGGCGGGAAGTCTTTGCTCACGATTGGTGGCGTGGGCAGCCAATGGCAATAATAGGCAGATGGTCAGCCATGTCTTCAAAAATGGACGCATTAGGCAGGCTCGTATGGGTAAGCGCGCAACTTTATAACAGCTTTTTGATCAGTTTTTAACCCGTTGGTCGGTAGTGATCCTGAGTGAAAAATGATCAATCTACGGCAAATTCCCACAAAAATTCTGTGGAAGTCAGGCGGGGCAAGGGTTTGCTCGACTTGTCGGTCACGCGACCACACGTCGGCAAGAGACAAAAAAGTCACATAAACGTTTAGAAAATTTAATTATCAGAGGGTATCAGAGCGCTCATGAACAGCTATCAGAACGACAGCCGCTACCAGGATACCCACAGCAAATTGCTGGGTTACCTGCTGTGGATTTTTGGTTTTACCGGGGCACATCGCTTCTATTACGGCAAGCCGATCACCGGAACGATCTGGTTCTTTACCTTCGGTTTGCTAGGCATTGGCTGGTTGATCGACTTGTTCCTGATCCCGGCCATGGACCGGGAGGCGGACCTGCGTTTTTTCGCGGGACCATTGGATTACAACGCGGGGTGGATCCTGCTGACCTTCCTGGGGGCATTCGGGGTGCACCGGATGTACCAGGGCAAATGGATCAGCGGGATCATCTACTTCCTGACACTGGGCGTGTGCGGGCTGGGGGTGCTGTATGACTTCTGGACCTTGAACGACCAGATTTCCCTGAAAAACGCGCAAAGCACCCGATAAGTCCCGGGACCGGGTGCACCGGCTTTCTGTCGGGCTGGTTGATGCTCGGGAGGGGCCGGCCCGAGCAACCGCGGTGCCTGTTTCCCGGGCTTGCGCCCGGTCCCACAGGACCGCGTCCGGCTGCCCGGGCAGGTATCAGTCGGTATGAGCGATGTGGCCATCCACCAGGGTGTAACGCACCGCGCCTGGCAGGCTGTGGCCCAGGAACGGGCAGTTCTCGCCCTTGGACAACCAGCGTTCGCCCGCCACGGTGGTGACGTTCTGGGTGAACAACACCAGGTCGGCCGGGCTGCCCACGCTCAGTTGCCCCACTGGCAAGCGCAGCGCCGCGGCTGGGCCGCTGCTCAGGCGGGCCAGCAGGGTCGGCAGGTCCAGCAGGCCGTCTTCCACCAGGGTCAGTGCCAGGGGCAACAACAGCTCCACGCTGCTGATGCCGGGCTCGGTGGCGCCAAAAGGCGCCAACTTGGCATCACGCTCGTGGGGCTGGTGGTGGCTGGAAATGGCCTGGATCACCCCCGACCTGACCCCTTCACGCAAGGCATCGCGGTCGGCGCGGGTGCGCAGTGGCGGTTGCACGTGGTACAGGCTGGAGAAGTCGATCAGCGCCTCATCCGTCAGAATCAGCTGGTACAGCGCCACGTCAGCGGTCACCGGCAGCCCGCGGGCCTGGGCCTGGGCAATCAGCTCGACACCACGGGCGGTGGTCAGCTGGCTGAAGTGCGCACGCACACCGCTTTGTTCCACCAACAGCAGGTCACGGGCCAGGGCCACGGTCTCGGCGGTTTCGGGGATGCCCGGCAGGCCGAGGAAGCTGGCCGTCGGGCCTTCGTGGGCCAAGCCACCCTGGGCCAGGTCGCGGTCCTGGGAGTGGAAAATCACTGTCAGGTCGAAGGTAGCAGCATATTCCAGGGCGCGGCACAGGGTGCGGGTGTTCTGGAAGCTGGTCAGGCCATTGCCGAAGGCCACGCAACCGGCGTCACGCAGGGCTACCAGTTCGGCCAGTTGCTCGCCTTCCAGGCCCTTGCTCAAGGCGCCGATGGGGAACACCTTGGCATGGCCGGCTTCGCGGGCGCGGTCGAGGATCAGCTCGGCTACGGCCGAGGTATCCAGTACCGGTTTGGTGCGCGGCGGGCAGCACAGGCTGGTGACGCCACCAGCGGCGGCGGCGCGGGTTTCGCTGGCGATGGTGCCCTTGCGGCTGTAACCGGGTTCGCGCAGGGCAACGCTCAGGTCCACCAGGCCAGGGGCGGCGATCAGGCCATTGGCTTCCAGGGTATGGTTTGGGCTGAAGCCTGCGGGCGCGGCGCCGATGGCCACGAGCTTGCCTTCGCTGATGTGCAGGTCGGTGACCTGGTCCAGGCCGGTGGCCGGGTCGATGACGCGAGCGCCTAGGATACTGAGGCTCACTGGGCGTTCTCCTGCTCGAATTGACGCTGGGCGTTCTGGCCGCTCATGGCCATGGACAAGACTGCCATGCGCACGGCGATACCGTACGTGACCTGGTTGAGGATGACCGAGTGGGCGCCATCGGCCACGGCCGATTCGATCTCCACGCCGCGGTTGATCGGCCCCGGGTGCATCACGATGCAGTCAGGCTTGGCCCCGGCCAGGCGCGCGGTGGTCAGGCCGAACAGACGGTAGAACTCGCCTTCGCTGGGCAGCAGGCCGCCGGTCATGCGCTCACGCTGCAAGCGCAGCATGATCACCACGTCGACGTCTTTCAGGCCTTGTTCCAGGTCGGTGAAGACCTTCACGCCATACTGCTCCACGCCAATTGGCAGCAGGGTCTTGGGGGCCACCACGCGGATGTCGGGGCAACCCAGTGCCTTGAGGGCGATCATGTTCGAGCGGGCCACACGCGAATGCAGGATATCGCCGACGATCGCCACCGAAAGGTTCTCGAAACCGCCCTTGTGCCGGCGGATGGTCAGCATGTCGAGCATGCCCTGGGTGGGGTGCGCGTGACGACCGTCACCGCCGTTGATGATGGCCACGTCGGGGCACACATGTTCGGCGATGAAGTGGGCGGCGCCGGAGTCGGCGTGGCGTACCACGAACATGTCGGCAGCCATGGCCTCCAGGTTGCGCAGGGTGTCGAACAGGGTCTCGCCCTTGCTGGTGGAGGAAGTGGACACGTTCAGGGTGATCACGTCGGCCGACAGCCGCTGGGCTGCCAGCTCGAAGGTGGTACGGGTGCGCGTGGAGTTCTCGAAGAACACGTTGCACACGGTCTTGCCGCGCAGCAGCGGGACTTTCTTGACCGCCCGGGCGCCGACTTCGAGGAACGAGTCGGCGGTGTCGAGGATTTCGGTCAGCAGCTCACGGGGCAAACCGTCGAGCGAGAGAAAATGGCGCAGCTGGCCCTGGTCATTGAGCTGCAGCGGGCGCTTGGCGTCGATAGGCGTCATCGCGGGGGACTCTTAAAAGGCGGAAGCGGAGGCGAGGTCCTGGCGCTCGAGGGCGAGCGGTGCGGGCCCGGTCAATTTTACCCGTTCATGGGGTGCCAATGACAGGGTTGCGCCAACAACATTGGGGCGGATCGGCAATTCGCTGGCGTCCAGGTCCAGCAGGCTGACCAGGGTGACGCTGGCAGGGCGGCCATAATCGAACAGTTCGTTGAGGGCGGCACGGATGGTACGGCCGCTCATCAGCACGTCGTCCACCAGGATCAGGTGCTGGCCCTCGATCTCGAACGGCAGCTGCGAAGGACGCACTTGCGGGTGCAGGCCATTCTGGCTGAAGTCGTCACGGTAGAAGGACACGTCCAGGGTACCCAGCGGCGAATCGCTGCCCAGTGCTTCGAGCAAGGCCTGGGCCACCCACACGCCACCGGTGCGAATGCCGATGAAGCGTGGCTCGGTGATGGTGCGGCGGGCCAGGTGGGCCTTGAGGTCGACCGCCATCTGGCTGATCAGTTGGGCGGGGTTTGGAAGGCTCATCACTTGCTCCTTGAAAGGCCGGGCGGCCAGCGCCCGGCTTTTGAAACGGGGGGTCAGGATTGGAAGGTGCCGGCGTTTTCCTCAAGCCAGCCCTGCAGCAGCAGCGCGGCGGCAATGGCGTCCACCGGGTTGTCACGGTAGCTGCCCTTCTGGCCGCCACGGGCCATGCGCTGGCCCTTGGCTTCGAAGGTGGTCAGGCGTTCGTCGTGGGTGTGCACCGGCAGGTTGAAGCGACCGTTGAGGCGGCGTGCGAATTTTTCCGCGCGCTCGCACATCTCGCTGGGGGTGCCGTCCATGTTCAGGGGCAGGCCCACCACGATGGCGTCGGGTTTCCACTCCTTGATCAGGGCTTCCACCTGGTTCCAGTCGGGCACGCCGTTCTGGGCCTTGAGTGTGCACAGCTCGCGGGCCTGGCCAGTGATGACCTGGCCAACCGCGACGCCGATCTGTTTGGTGCCGTAGTCGAAGCCCAGCAGCAGGCGTATGGCGGCCATCAGGCGTGCCCCGCCTGGTTGGTGAGCAGGCTGAGGTTGACCCCCAGCAGGGCCGCGGCGGCGCCCAGGCGTTGCTCGCTGTCCATGCCGAACAGAATGTCGGCGTCGAACGGGCAGGTCAGCCATGCGTTGTCGGCAAGCTCGGCTTCCAGTTGCCCGGCTTCCCAGCCGGCATAGCCCAGGGTGATCAGGCTTTGCTTGGGGCCCAGCCCGTCGGCGATGGCGAACAGCACGTCCTGGGACGTGGACAGCGAAATGCCACCCAGCTCCACCGTGGCCTGATAGGTCGGGCCGCTGGGGTGCAGCACGAAGCCGCGGTCGGTCTGCACCGGCCCGCCGCCATAGATAGGGATGAGCTGGCAACTGGCCGGCGGTTCGATGTCCGGGCGCAGCTGTTCAAGGATATCGGCCAGGTTCAGTTCCTGGGGCCGGTTGACCACCAGACCCATGGCGCCACTGGCCGTGTGCTCGACGATGTAGGTCAAGGTCTGTGCAAAGTTCGGGTCCGCCATGTGGGGCATGGCGATCAGGAATTGATGCTTGAGGTAACTCGGGTCGACGTTCTTCATACCTGTAGTGTGGCGTCGAGCAGCCGGGCTGACAAGCCGCCGTTAAAGACTGTTTCGTCGCTATCAGTTACTGGAAAGACGATCACCCTTGGCGAAACGCCAGGTGCGGATGATTTCCAGGCGGTCGACGTCCGACAGGTCGCCGGTAAAAGGCGCGAATGGCGCGGCCAGGCGCACGATGCGCTGGGCGGCCTGGTCCAGCAAGGGCTGCCCGGACGACTCCAGCACCATCACGTCATACAAGGAACCGTCACTGTTGATCGACACCATCAGCCGCAGGCTGCCGTAGATCTGCTGGCGCCGTGCTTCCTCGGGGTAGTTGAGGTTGCCAATGCGCTCGACCTTCTTGCGCCAGTCGTCTTTGTACCAGGCCCCCTTGTCGTGCATGGTCGAGGCGGCCGTCAGGCGGTGGATGCGTGGGCGCTTGGCGTACAGCTGTTGTTCGTGGGCCAGTTCGGCCTCCAGGCTGGAGATCTCGCTGGACAGCTTGGTGCTGTCGAAATCTGGCGTCGCGGGTTTGGGCTGGGCCTCCTGCTTGACTGCTTCGCGGCGCGTGTCGACCTTCTGCGGCTTGGGCGCCACGGTGGTCACCGCCTTCTTCACGGGTGCCACCTCGGGCTTGACCTCGGGTTTCACCGCGGGGGGCGGGGTGACCTTGTTGATCACGTTGTCCTGGAAAGGCGCCACCTGGGTAGTCTTGGGCAGTGCCTTCTGCTCCAGGGTGCCGCTGCCCTGCTGGTTGTCCTGGGCCAGGTAGTCGGCCTTCTTCGGCGCCTTGGCGTCCTTGAAGGTAGACAGGGTGATCTCCAGGGTCTGGCGAATTTCCTCAGGCTTGGTGACGGTGAAACTCACGCCCAGGATCACCACCACGTGCACCAGGGCGGCCACGAACAGGGTAAAGCCGAGCCTGTCCGCCGGGCGCACGGCAGCACGGGAAAACTTGGCAGGGATGTCGGTTGCGGCAGTCATCGGTTATCCGGCAGTCGTGCGGCGCGGGGGTGTTCCGGCAGCGCACGCCCAACAGCAAAAAATGGGCGTGCATCATAACTCACCGCGCGGAAAAACCCCTGCCTTGTCGCTCAGCGGGCCTTGAGCTTGCGATCGATGGCGTCCATCAGCTGGCCGCCGATATTGGTGCCGAAGGCAGCGTCGATCTCGCGGATGCAGGTGGGGCTGGTGACGTTGATCTCGGTCAGGTGCTCGCCGATCACGTCCAGGCCCACGAACAGCAGGCCCTTGGCGCGCAGGGTGGGGCCGACCTGTTCGGCGATCCAGCGGTCCTTGTCGGTCAGCGGGCGGGCTTCGCCACGGCCGCCGGCGGCCAAGTTGCCGCGGGTCTCGCCTGCGGCGGGAATGCGCGCCAGGCAATAGGGTACCGGCTCGCCGTCGATCATCAGAATGCGCTTGTCGCCGTCCTTGATGGCCGGCAGGTAGGTCTGCGCCATGATCTGCTGGGTGCCGTTGGCGGTCAGGGTTTCCAGGATCACCGACAGGTTGGGGTCGCCCGGGCGGTGCCGGAAAATCGAGGTACCGCCCATGCCGTCGAGCGGCTTGAGGATTACGTCGCCGTGTTCGGTGGCGAACTGGCGCAGGATATCGGCCCGGCGGCTGACCATGGTGGTCGGTGTCAGGTGCGGGAACAGCGTGGCGAACATTTTCTCGTTGCAGTCACGCAGCGATTGCGGCTTGTTCACCACCAGTACGCCGTCGTTTTCCGCCTGTTCGAGCAGGTAGGTGCTGTACACGAACTCCAGGTCGAAGGGCGGGTCCTTGCGCATCAGGATCACGTCCAGGTCGGCCAGGGGGGCATCGACTTCGGACTCGAATTCGAACCAGTGTTCGGGGTTGGCGAAGACTTTCAGCGGGCGCATGCGCGCGCGGGCCTTGCCACCGGCCTGGTACAGGTCCTGGATTTCCATGTGGAACAGGGTCCAGCCGCGTTCCTGGGCAGCCAGCAGCATGGCCAGCGAACTGTCCTTTTTATAGGAAATTTCGGCGATGGGGTCCATGACAATGCCGAGGCGTACGCTCATGGGAAGCTCCTTGGGACGGCTGGGGCCGCCGGAAATAGGTGTGCAAAAGTGGCGTCAGGGTGGCGCTGCCAAGGCCCGGGGTCAAGGGGGGCGTGAATGGAACCCGCCGCCTGAGTGTGCTAAAAAGGCTTGTTATTGTGGAAGAACCCCGCAGCCGCGAGGGCTACGCTGTCGTACAGAGAACATGCGGATGGTGAAGCGCCGCTGCGCCCCCGCTGCCGCATCGGTATGGTCAGCTCGTTTGTCAGCGCCCAAAGCAGATCCCTATGAAACAGCACCCCGTAGCGCTCAAGGTGATGGTGATCGACGACTCGAAGACGATTCGCCGCACCGCCCAGATGCTCCTGGAAAACGTCGGCTGCGAGGTGATCACCGCCACCGACGGTTTCGACGCATTGGCCAAGATCGCCGACAATCATCCGCGTATCATCTTTGTGGATATCATGATGCCGCGCCTGGACGGTTACCAGACCTGTGCGCTGATCAAGAACAACAGCGCCTTCAAGGCCACCCCGGTGATCATGCTGTCGTCCCGCGACGGCCTGTTCGACAAGGCTCGTGGGCGCATCGTGGGTTCCGATCAGTTTCTGACCAAGCCTTTCAGCCAGGAAGAACTGGTGGGGGCCATCAGGGCTCATGTACCGGGTTTCGCCGCCGCGCACTAACTAATGAAGATGGGGAACAGCATGGCTCGTATTCTGATCGTCGATGACTCGCCGACCGAAATGTACAAACTGACCGGCATGCTCGAAAAGCACGGTCATGAAGTGCTCAAGGCCGAGAACGGCGCTGATGGCGTGGCCCTGGCACGCCAGGAGAAGCCCGATGCAGTGCTGATGGACATCGTCATGCCCGGCCTCAACGGCTTCCAGGCGACCCGCCAGTTGCACAAGGAGGAGGAGACCGCTCACATCAAGGTGATCATGATCACCACCAAGGACCAGGAAACCGACAGGATCTGGGGTACCCGCCAGGGCGCCAAGGACTACCTGACCAAACCTGTGGATGAAGAAACCCTGATCCGGACACTGAACGCCGTGCTGGCGGGCTGACCCCCGGCCATGGCGCAGACAGCCTTTGAACTGCTGCTGGACATCGACCAGCGCTGTCGGCAACGAGCGGCGCAGTTGCCGTCGCAGGAAAACCGCCTGCAGACCTGGAGCGGCATCGGCTTTCGCCTGGGCGAGCACTGGTACGTGGCGCCCATGGGCGAGGTGGCCGAGGTACTGCACGAGCCACGTCTGAGCCAGGTGCCCGGGGTCAAGCCGTGGCTGCTCGGCGTGGCTAACGTGCGCGGGCGGCTGTTGCCGGTGATGGACCTGTGCGGGCTGCTCGGTCATGAGCTGTTGCAGCCGCACAAGCATCGACGGGTACTGGTGATAGACCGTGACGAGCTGTTTGCCGGCCTGCTGGTGGACGAGGTGGGCGGCTTGCAGCACTTTCCGCTGCACAGCCTGGACCCCGCCGTGACCGCCGGCCTGCCCCAGGGCATGTCCGCCTTCGTCCAGGGGCACTTCCAGCGTGACCAGCTATGGAACGTCTTCAGCCCCAATGCACTGGTGCAGACCCCTGGTTTCATGAATGTGGCACTTTGAAACTCCCTACTCGTCAGCGGCGCGCCGGCAGTGGAATGAACAACGCACGGCAGTGCAGGCGGGGACCTGAGCAATGAACAAGGCAGCAACCGGAAACACGGTACAACGTTCGCGCAGCAGTGCGCAGATCGCGGGGCTGTTCGTCGTCCTGATTGTCTCGATCATGCTGTTGTTCGCCAACTTCGCCTACCTCAACACGCAGTCCAACTACGACAAACAGTACATCGGCAACGCCGGCGAGCTGCGGGTGCTGTCGCAGAACATTGCCAAGAATGCTACCGAAGCCGCCTCCGGCAAGCCCCAGGCGTTCAAGCTGCTGGCCGAGGCGCGCAACGATTTCGACCGCCGCTGGGCGTTGCTCAAGTCCGGCGACACGGGTACAGGCCTGCCGCCGGCCCCGGCCTCGGTGCACCAGGAAATGCGCCTGGTGCAACGTGACTGGGAGAGCCTGCGCAAGAATACCGACGCCATCCTGGCCAGCGAGCAAACCGTGCTGTCCCTGCATCAGGTGGCCGCCACCCTGGGCGAGACCGTGCCGCAGCTGCAGGTGGAATACGAGAAGGTGGTGGAGATATTGCTGCTGCGCGGTGCCCCGGCCAGCCAGGTGGCGGTGGCGCAGCGCCAGTCACTGCTGGCTGAACGAATTCTGGGGTCGGTCAACACCGTGCTCTCCGGTGACGAGTCGGCTGCTGCCGCGGCCGCCTCTTTTGGCCGCGATGCCAACCGTTTCGGCCAGGTGCTCAAAGGCATGCTCGATGGCGACCCGAGCATCCAGATCAGCCAAGTACAGGACCGGGATGCCCGGGCGCGGCTCAAGGAAATCGCCGAACTGTTCGAATTCGTCTCGGGCTCCGTCGACGAGATACTGGAGACCTCGCCGCAGTTGTTCCAGGTGCGCGAGGCCTCCACCACCATCTTCGGCCTGTCGCAGACCTTGCTGGACGAAGCGTCGCACCTGGCCAACAGCTTCGAGAACCTGGCCGGCAGCCGCACCCTGGATACCGTGGGTGGCTACGTGCTGGGCCTGCTGGCGCTGGGCTCGATCATTCTGATCGGCCTGGTGATGGTGCGTGAAACCAACCGTCAGTTGCGGGAAACGTCGCAGCGCAACGAACGCAACCAGGCCGCCATCATGCGGCTGCTGGATGAGATCGAAGACCTGGCCGACGGCGACCTGACCGTCACCGCTTCCGTCACCGAGGAGTTCACCGGCACCATCGCCGACTCCATCAATTATTCCATCGACCAGCTGCGCGACCTGGTGGCCACCATCAACCTCACCGCCGAGGAGGTGGCCGCCGCGGTGCAGGACACCCAGGCCAGCGCCCGGCAGCTGGCCCGCGCCTCGGAAATGCAGGCCCAGCAGATCAGCGAAGCGTCCATGGCCATCAGTGACATGGCCGAGTCCATCGACCGTGTCAGCACCAATGCCTGGGAGTCGGCCAAGGTGGCCGAGCGCTCGGTGACCATCGCCAGCAAGGGCAGTGAAGTGGTGCACAACACCATTCGCGGCATGGACAACATCCGCGAACAGATCCAGGACACCTCCAAGCGGATCAAGCGCCTGGGCGAGTCTTCCCAGGAAATCGGCGATATCGTCAGCCTGATCGACGACATTGCCGACCAGACCAACATCCTGGCCCTGAACGCCGCTATCCAGGCATCCATGGCCGGTGAAGCGGGCCGTGGCTTCGCCGTGGTCGCCGACGAAGTGCAGCGGCTGGCCGAGCGTTCGTCTTCGGCCACCCGGCAGATCGAGATGCTGGTGCGGGCGATTCAAGCCGACACCAACGAAGCGGTCATCTCCATGGAGCAGACTACCTTCGAGGTGGTGCGTGGCGCGCGCCTGGCCCATGACGCCGGCGTGGCGCTGGAGGAGATCGAAGGTGTGTCCGAAGACCTCGCCGCGCTGATCCAGACCATCTCCGCTGCCGCGCAGCAGCAGACCAGCTCGGCGGGGCAGATATCCCATACCATGTCTGTTATTCAGCAGATCACCGAACAGACCTCGTCCGGCACCACCACCACCGCCGAAAGCATCGGCAACCTGGCGCAGATGGCCAGTGAAATGCGCCGCTCGGTGTCCGGCTTCACCTTGCCCAAGGCCCGGGAGCCCGGCTGAGTTGACGTATCTTCAGGGGAAGCGACATGGCTGACCGCCACGACTATGTAGCGCTGGAGTGGGTCAAGGGCGAAATCGTCGAGACCCTCGGGCAGGCTCGCGCGGCCCTCGAAGCCTTTGGCGCCGAACCTCACGCAGGCGAGGCCATGGGCCGTTGCCTGGGCTACCTGCACCAGGTGCATGGCAGCCTGCAGATGGTTGAGTTCTACGGCGCCGCCTTGCTGGCCGAGGAAATAGAACACCTGGGCCGGGCATTGGCCCATGGCCGCGTCAACCAACAGGCCGAGGCAGTGAAATGGTTGCTTCAGGCGTTTACCCAACTGCCGCTCTACCTGGACCAGGTGCACCTGGCCCGCCGCGATCTGCCCTTGGTGGTATTACCTTTGATCAATGATTTACGCAGCGCACGCGGTGCGCCGCCGCTGGCTGAAACCAGCCTCTTCGCTGTCGAACTGCCTACCCCGGAGCCGCTGGACGCCAGCGAGCTCGCCAGGCTCGACGAGCCGCCACTGCTCGACTCGCTGCGCAAATGGCATCAGAGCCTGCAACAGGCACTGGTGGGCCTGATGCGTGAACAGGAAGTCGCCAGCCACCTGGGGCAGATGGCCCGGGTGTTCGAACGCCTGGAAACCCTGTGCGCCGGTGCGCCGCTCAACCCCTTGTGGCAGGTGGCGGCGGGGTTGGTCGAAGGCCTTCAGAGCGGCGCGGTGCATAACACCCCGGCGCTGCGCAGCCTGCTCAAGGACTGCGATCGCGAACTCAAGCGCCTGCTGGAACAAGGGGCGGTGGGGGTCAACCAGCCCGCCCCGGCGCAATTGCTCAAAGGCCTGTTGTTCCACGTAGCCACCGCCACTGGCCAGTCGCCGCGCCTGCAAGCCCTGCGCGCTGCCTATGAACTGGATGACTCGCCGGCCCCCGGGCGCAGCCTGGCGCAGGAGCAAGCCCACCTGGTGGTACCGGACCCCGACGCCCTGCGTTCGGTGGTCAGCGCCCTGTGCGAAGAGTTGGTGAGGGTCAAGGAGCAGTTGGACCATTTCGTCCGGGGCGATCGCCAGCACGTGGCTGAACTGCACGCCCTGGTGCCACCGTTGCGGCAGGTGACCGACACCCTGGCGGTATTGGGCTTTGGCCAGCCGCGCAAGGTCATCCTCGACCAGATGGCGGTGGTGCTCGGCCTTGCCCAGGGCGTGCGTGAAGCCAATGACTCGGTGCTGATGGACGTGGCCGGGGCCTTGCTTTACGTTGAGTCGACCCTGGTAGGCATGGTCGGTCCCGATGAGCCTGCACGCGCCGACGACAGCCAGCTGCCCGGCACCGAGCTGGTGCACATTCATCAATTGGTGATCAAGGAAGCCCGTTTTGGCTTGCAGCAGGCCAAGGACCTGATCAGCGACTACCTGGAGTCGGGTGGCGACCATGAGCGCCTGCAGCCGCTGCCCGCCTTGCTGACCCAGGTGCGCGGCGCATTGGCGATGATACCGCTGGCGCGGGCTGCGGGCCTGCTGGAAACCTGCAACGAATACATCCAGGCGCATCTGCTGGCCGACCCCCAGCCGCCCGAGGCACCGCAACTGGATGCCTTGGCAGACGCCATCAGTGCCATCGAATATTACCTTGAACGCCTCAGCGAAGACCCTCAGGCCCCGGGCGAGCGCATTCTGGACGTGGCGCAGGAGCGCTTGGCGGCGCTGGGCTACCTGCCCCTGGCCGCGCAAGTGCCCGTGTTGCAAGACGTTCTCAGCCCCACCGAGGCCCTGGTGATGCGTGAGTTGCAGCCGTTGGACAGCCTCGGCATCACGCAGTCTCTGGCCCAGGTGCTGGCCAACCCGGTGTCAGGTTTCAATCCGCCGGCCCAGTCCGCCCCCGCCAGCCTGTTGCCACCCCCTGCTGAAGAAGCCGCGGTGGACGATGAACTGCGTGAAGTGTTCATGGAAGAGGCCGATGAGGTGCTGCAAGTGCTGCGTGAGTACTTGCCCCGTGACGACGCACGCGCCCTGGGTGAAGTGCGGCGCGGCTTCCATACGCTCAAGGGCAGCGGGCGCATGGTGCGTGCCCTGGTCCTGAGTGAATTGGCCTGGGCGTGCGAAAACCTGCTCAACCGGGTGCTGGAGGGCAGTGTCGAAGTGGGGCAGCAGGTACGCGAACTGCTGGAACACGTGCTGCAGACCCTGCCTTTGATCATCGAGGACTTTGCCAGCCACCAGCAACGCCAGCGCGACGATGTCGATCAATTGGCGGCGCGGGCTCATCAACTGGCCAATGCCGCTGCCGGCGACCACGGCCTGGACCCGCAACTGCTGGAGATCTTCCGCAGCGAGGCCCAGGGCCACCTGGCCACCGTGGAGGCATTTCTGTCGGCAGCCGATGCCCATGAGGCGCCAGTGGATGATGCCCTGCAACGTGCACTGCACACCCTCAAGGGCAGCGCCTACATGGCGGGTGTGGTACCCATGGCTGAACTGGCCAGCCCGCTGGATGCCTTGACTCGGGAATACAAGGCCCATCAGTTACCCATGGACACCACCGACCTGGCCTTGCTGCGCCAGGCCGTGGGTTGCTGGCATCAGGGCCTGGGGCAATTGGCGACCACGCCGCTGGCACCGCTGGCCGGCGCCAGCGTGCTCATCGAGCAACTGCGCACGCGCCTGCCAGAGCGTCTGGGGTGTCCTGGCGAGCGCCCTGTGGCCGCCAAGCGTGACCCCCGGGTAACCCAGGCCTTCCTGGGCCAGGCCATGGACATTCTGTTTGATAGCGAATCGCTACTGCGGCGCTGGCGCCAGCAGCCCGCCAGCCGTAATGAACTGGAGCGCCTGCTCGATGAGCTGACGCGCCTGGGCGAGGGCGCGCAGTTGGCCGACGTGCCCGAGGTGGACGAGCTGTGCGAGGCCCTGCTGGACCTGTATGGCGCGGTGGAAGAAAGCAGCGTCAGTGTCAGTGAGCGGTTCTTCGAGGAGGCCGAGCAGGCTCACGACGCCCTGATCGACATGCTCGACCAGGTGGCCGCCGGCCAGGCGGTGGTACCGCAGCCGGGCCGTATCCGCGCTCTTCACGCGTTGCTCGACGAGGGGCTGGCGCCCGATGCCATGGGGCACGTGGGCCAGAACGGTATCACCGACCTGGCTACCCTGACCGGCCAATTGCAGCAACAGGCTCCTGGGGTGGGTGCAGCGGACGACGGCATCACGGCATTCTTCCTGGACGAGGCCGCCGACATTCTCGAAAGCGCCGACCTGGCCTTGCAACGCTGGCTGCTGGAGCCCGATAGCCAGGCATCGCTGGCCGCGCTGCAGGGCGACCTGCACACGCTGAAGGGCGGCGCGCGGATGGCTGATATTGCCGCCGTCGATGATCTGGCCCAGGAGCTGGAACTCACCTATGAAGCCCTGGGCAAGCGTCGCCTGGGCTTCAGCGAGGGCCTGGCAACGTTGTTGCTCGACTGCCATGAGCAACTGGCGACCATGCTCGAACAGCTTCAGCGGGGACAACGCGCCAGCGATGCGCCGGACCTGATCCAGGCGCTGGTCGACGAGCGCCAGGGCGGGGTGCCGGCTACCGTCGAGCCAGCACCCAACCCGGCGCCGGCCGGCGATAAGGAGTTGCTGGCGGTGTTCCTCGAAGAGGGCCTGGATATCGTCGAAAGCTCGGGCGCGGCCTTGCAACGCTGGCAGGCCGACCCGCGTAACAGCCTGGAAGTGGAGAACCTGCTGCGTGACTTGCACACCCTCAAGGGTGGCGCGCGCATGGTCGAGGTCGCACCCATCGGTGACCTGGCCCATGAAATGGAGTTTCTCTACGAGAACCTGTCCGCAGGGGTGCTGGCCCCCAGCCCGCCCTTGTTCAGCCTTCTGCAGAATGGCCACGACCGGCTGGCGCACATGCTCGATACCCTGCGCCAGAACCAGCCGGTGCAACCGGACCCCACGCTGATCGCCGCGATTCGTGGTTTTGTCAGCCCGGTGCCGGCCACGCCCCAGCCCGAGCGCGCGGTGTTACTGCCTGAACAACCGGTGTCGGCACCCGAGCGCGCGCCCGGTGACATGGTCAAGGTCACCGCCGAGCTGCTGGAGGACCTGGGCAACCTGGCCGGTGAAACCTCGATCTTTCGTGGCCGCATCGAACAGCAGGTCAATGACACCCAGATCGCCCTGGGGGAAATGGAAACCACGATCGAGCGCATGCGTGAGCAACTGCGGCGCCTGGATACCGAAACTCAGGGCCGCATCCTCAGCCGCGAGCATGCTGACAACGAACGCCAGGGCTACGAAGATTTCGACCCGCTGGAAATGGATCGACACTCGCAATTGCAGCAATTGTCCCGGGCGCTGTTCGAGTCGGCCTCCGACCTGCTCGACCTGCACCAGACCCTGGCCTCGCGTAACCACAAGGCCCAGGCCCTGCTGCAATTGCAGGCGCGGGTGAACACCGAACTGCAGGAAGGCCTGATGCGCACGCGCATGGTGCCCTTCGAGCGCATGGTGCCGCGCTTGCAGCGCCTGGTGCGACAGGTAGCCGGCGAGCTGGGCAAGCAGGTGGAATTCGAAGTGGGCAACGCTGAAGGGGAGATGGACCGCAGCGTGCTGGAGCGCATGCTGGCACCCCTGGAGCACATGTTGCGCAATGCAGTGGATCACGGCCTGGAACCGACCGAAGTGCGTCTGGCCAAGGGTAAGCCGGAGGCCGGGCGCATTACCCTGAACCTGCTGCACCAGGGCGGAGACATCGTCATCGAACTCAGCGACGACGGCGCCGGGGTGCCGCTGGAGGCCGTGCGGGCCAAGGCCATCAAGCGCGGGCTGATCGACGCTGGCAGTGAAATCAGTGACCACGATGTGCTGCAGTTCATCCTTGAGCCCGGCTTTTCCACGGCCGCCAAGGTGACCCAGATATCCGGGCGCGGGCTGGGCATGGATGTGGTGCACGAAGAGGTCAAGCAACTCGGCGGGTCGATGATCATCGACTCCAAGCCGGGCCAGGGTGCCCGCTTCCAGATTCGCCTGCCGTTCAGCGTGTCGGTAAACCGCGCCCTGATGGTGCAATGCGGCGATGACGTCTACGCGCTGCCGCTCAATGGCCTGGAAGGGATCGTGCGGGTGATGCCGGCTGAACTGGAAGCCCATTACCAGAATGACCCGCCGCGTTACCACTATGGCGGCCAGACCTACGAGCTGCGTTACCTCGGCGACCTGCTATACAACACCCCTAGGCCGAAACTGCTGGGCCAGAGCCAGCCGTTGCCGGTGTTGCTGATACACGGGCATGAACAGCAGATGGCGGTGCAGGTTGACGCCCTGGCCGGTTCGCGGGAAATCGTGGTCAAGAGCCTGGGCCCGCAGTTTTCCGCGGTGCAGGGCTTGGCCGGGGCGACCATCCTGGGCGACGGCAGGGTGGTGATGATCCTCGACCTGCCGGCGCAGATCCGTGCCGCCAATGTCCGCCAGTTGCAGGCCCCGCCAGCACAGGCGCCGTTGCCGCCGATGGACTCGGACTCAGGCCGGGCACGCCTGGTGATGGTGGTGGACGACTCGGTGACCGTGCGCAAGGTCACCAGCCGCTTGCTGGAACGCCACGGCATGAACGTGCTGACCGCCAACGATGGGGTCGACGCCATGGCCTTGCTGCAGGAGCACGTTCCCGACGTGCTGTTGCTGGACATCGAAATGCCGCGCATGGACGGGTTCGAAGTGGCCACCGAGATCCGCCGCGACCCTCGGCTCAAGGACCTGCCCATCATCATGATCACCTCGCGTACCGGCCAGAAGCACCGCGAGCGGGCCATGGCCATCGGCGTCAACGATTACCTGGGCAAGCCGTATCAGGAGTCGGTGTTGCTCGACAGTATCGCCCAATGGAGCCGCAGCCATGCTTGAGCGCACCATTGGCCGGCGCACCACCCTGACCGCGCTGTTGCTGCCACTGGCGGACCGCACCCTGGTGCTGCCCAACGTTGCCGTGGCCGAGTTGATTGGTTACCAGTATGGGCAGCCAGCGCCAGACCGGCCGGCCTGGCACCTGGGCCACATCACCTGGCGCAACCAGTTGCTGCCGCTGGTCAGCTTCGAGGCCGCCTGCGGTGCCCAGGCGGTGGTCAACGAGCAGGCGCGCATCGTCGTGCTCAACGCCGTGGGTGAAAGCCCGCTGCGCTTTATCGGCTTGCTGATTCAAGGTGTGCCGCGGTCGTGCCGGCTGGACAGCCAGCTGAGTTACATCGACGTGCCGCTGGCGCCGTTGGAGATTGCCGCCGTGCAGGTGGGCGAACAGGTCGCGCGGGTGCCCGACCTTGAGGGCCTGGAACGGCTGCTGGATGAAGCCGCGCTCTGATAACCCAGGCGGTGGCATTGCGGTGTCGGCTTCCCGAGCTTCGCCCGGTCCCACAGACAACCCCGCCACCGCATTAACCCCTGTGGGACCGGGCGCCAGCTCGGGAAAGGTGCGGTGCGGTGGAGCTGGGAGACCGCGGCGTCTGGTTCCCGAGCTTCGCCCGGTCCCACAGAGACAACCCCGCCATCGCATAAAACCGTGTGCCTACCGAAATCTACTTGGACCATCATAGGTCCGCCAGCTTTTAACGTTAACCTCAGGGTAACGGTTCCACCGGCTGCTTGATTGATGCCACGCCACCACGCGCCTATGGTCTACCCACGACATTCCCGCCGTGGAGGCCCCATGACAACGACAATCACCCCCGAGCCACAGTGGACGCGGCGGCGCAGCGAGAAGCAGCGGCGCCTGGAGCAGGTTCGCACCATGGCCGATGGCGTGGTGCTGCCCACCGAGGGCATTGTCGCCGCCCTCGAAGCGCTGCTGATGCCTGGCGACCGGGTGGTGCTGGAAGGCAATAACCAGAAGCAGGCCGATTTCCTGTCGCGCTCCCTGGCCCAGGCCGACCCCGGCAAGCTCCACGACTTGCACATGATCATGCCCAGCGTCGGCCGCCCCGAGCACCTGGACCTGTTCGAGAAAGGCATCGCCCGTAAACTCGACTTCTCCTTCGCAGGTACCCAAAGCCTGCGAATCAGCCAACTGCTGGAAGACGGGCTGCTGGAAATCGGCGCCATCCACACCTACATCGAACTCTACGCACGCCTGGTGGTGGACCTGATCCCCAACGTGGTGCTTTCCGCCGGCTTCATGGCCGACCGCCAAGGCAATATCTACACCGGGGCCAGCACCGAGGACAGCCCGGCGCTGATCGAGCCGGCTGCGTTCAGCGATGGCATTGTCATCGTCCAGGTGAACCAACTGGTGGACGACGTCAGCGACTTACCGCGGGTGGATATTCCCGCCTCCTGGGTCGATTTCGTGGTGGTGGCCGACCGGCCTTTCTACATCGAACCGTTGTTCACCCGCGACCCCCGGCATATCAAGCCGGTGCATGTGCTGATGGCGATGATGGCTATTCGCGGCATCTACGAGAAGCACAACGTGCAGTCGTTGAACCACGGCATTGGGCTCAACACCGCGGCCATCGAGCTGATCCTGCCTACCTACGGTGAGTCTCTGGGCCTCAAAGGCAAGATCTGCCGCAACTGGACCCTCAACCCGCACCCCACGCTGATTCCCGCCATTGAAAGTGGCTGGGTGCAGAGTGTGCACTGCTTCGGTACCGAACTGGGCATGGAGAACTACATCGCCGCCCGGCCCGATGTGTTCTTCACCGGCCGCGATGGCTCGATGCGCTCCAACCGCATGTTCTGCCAACTGGCGGGGCAGTACGCCGTCGATCTGTTCATTGGTGCGACGCTGCAAGTGGACGCCGACGGCCATTCCTCCACGGTCACCCGTGGGCGCCTGGCCGGGTTCGGCGGCGCCCCGAACATGGGCCACGACCCACGCGGCCGCCGCCATGGGACACCGGCGTGGCTTGACATGCGCCGCCCCGGTAGCGATGACACCAGCACCTTGCTCGAGCGCGGGCAGAAACTGGTGGTGCAGATGGTCGAGACCTTTCAGGAGGGCGGCAAGCCCACCTTTGTCGAAACGCTGGACGCGGTGGATGTGGCGAAGAAAACCGGCATGCCCCTGGCGCCCATCATGATTTACGGCGACGACGTTACCCACCTGCTCACCGAAGAGGGCATTGCCTACCTGTACAAGGCGCGCAGCCTGCAAGAGCGCCAGGCGATGATCGCCGCCGTGGCCGGGGTCACTGCCATAGGCTTGCGCCACAACCCCAAGGACACCGAGCGCATGCGCCGCGAAGGCCTGATCGCCTTGCCTGAAGACCTGGGCATCCGCCGCACCGACGCCACCCGCGAATGGCTGGCGGCCAAGAGCATCGCCGACCTGGTGGAATGGTCGGGCGGCCTTTACAACCCTCCGGCCAAATTCAGGAGCTGGTGATGCACGCACTCAACCCGATACCCAACGCCTGCCCCTTGGCAGACCTGGCCGTGGAAGCACTGATCGATGAAGCTGACCTGTCGCCCAAGCCGGCGCTGGTCGACCGCCGTGGCAATGGCGCCCATACCGACCTGCACCTGGGCTTGATGCATGCTTCGGCGCTAAGCCTGTGGCCTGCGTTTCAGGGCATGGCTGACGCGGCCGAGCACCACGGGCATGTCGACCTGCCATTGCGCGAAGCCCTCGGCGAATTGGGCCGTGAGGGCGAGGCCGATATGCTGCGCACCACGGGCGGGGTGAACACCCATCGGGGGGCCATCTGGGCCCTGGGCCTGCTGGTGGCAGCAGCGGCATTGGCGCCGCACGACACGGGGGCCGCCGCACTGGCGGCCAGGGCGGCAGCGCTGGCGTGCCTGCCAGATCGCTCGGCGCCGCAATCCCTGAGCCACGGCCGAGTCGTGGAGCAGCGCTATGGTGCCGGTGGCGCCCGCGCCGAGGCCCAGGCCGGCTTCCCGGCAGTGCTGGAGCACGGCCTGCCACAACTGCGTGCCAGCCGCCTCGCCGGCCATGGCGAGCAGAATGCCCGCCTGGATGCCTTGCTGGCGATCATGGCCAGCCTGGCCGATACCTGCGTGCTGTACCGCGCCGGGCCCGAAGGTCTGGCCGCCATGCAGGCGGGCGCCCAGGCAGTACTGGCCGCCGGTGGCAGCGCCAGCCTGGCAGGCCGGCGTCGCCTGCACCAACTCGACCAGCGCCTGCTGGCGCTCAATGCCTCCCCGGGGGGCGCCGCCGACCTGCTGGCCGCCTGCCTGTTCATCGATCGCCTGGAACGTGGCGAGCATTCACGGAGCCTTGCCTGATGGAAACCCTGACCTTCGAATTTCCCGCCGGGCAACCGGCCCGCGGCCGCGCCCTGGTGGGCTGTGTTGGCTCGGGCGACCTGGAAGTGCTGCTCGAACCCGGCCAGGCCGGCACCCTGGCGATCCAGGTGGTGACCTCGGCCAACGGCGCTTCCCAGCGTTGGGAGCACCTCTTCACCCGCATGTTCAGTGGCCAGGCGCTGCCGGCCCTGCGCATCGACATCAATGATTTCGGCGCCACCCCGGGGGTGGTTCGCTTGCGCCTGGAACAGGCCCTGGAGGAGATCGGCCATGACTGACACCGCGCGCCTGTTGCAACAACACAGCTTCATCGAACTGGGTGCCCGTCAGCGGGCCAAGGCCTTGCTTGACCCAGGCAGCTTCCGTGAACTGGTCGACCCGTTCCAGCGGGTCATGTCCCCGTGGCTGGAACGTCAGGGCGTGGTAACGCAGGCCGACGATGGCGCGGTCATCGCCAAAGGAACCGTGGGCGGCCGCCCGGTGGTGCTGGCGGCTATCGAAGGTGCCTTTCAGGGCGGCAGCCTGGGCGAGGTCAGTGGCGCCAAGATAGCCGGTGCGCTGGAGCTGGCGGCTGAAGACAACCGCAATGGCATCCCCACCGCCGCGATCCTGTTGCTGGAAACCGGTGGTGTGCGCCTGCAGGAAGCCAACCTGGGCCTGGCCGCCATCGCCGATATTCACGCGGCCATCGTCGACTTGCGTCAATACCAGCCAGTGATCGGTGTGGTGGCTGGCAGCGTCGGTTGCTTCGGCGGCATGTCCATCGCCGCTGGGTTGTGCAGCCACCTGATCGTCACCCGCGAAGCGCGCTTGGGGCTCAATGGCCCACAGGTGATCGAGCAGGAAGCGGGCATTGCCGAATACGACTCCCGTGACCGGCCGTTCATCTGGAGCCTGACCGGTGGTGAGCAGCGGTTTGCCAGTGGCCTGGCCGATGACTATGTCGTTGATGATGCCGTCGAGATTGGCCAGCGGGTGCGCGAATGCCTGGAGCAGGGCGCGCCGAAGCGGGTGCGCAGCCAGCAGCATGAAGAGTATCTGGCGCGCCTGGCAGCGGTCGACACCGAGGTTCAGATCACTGCCCAGGCCGTACGCGATCTCTATACCGCCGCGCGCGCCTCCAATGCTTCAGACCTGCCACGTCGCAACCTTCCCGAGCTTCGCCCGGTTCCACAGAACGCGGGGCACGGTCGTGGCGCAACCTGGTTCCAGGCGCTGGCTGGTACCGCTACTCCAGCCGTTGGCCTGCCAGCCTCGGTCCTCGTCGCCGACAGCTGCCTCGATAATTACCCAGCCCGCTACCTGGCGGTTATCCCCGACCCCAACAACCCTTTTCCCCGCGCTCGGCAGGGCGAGGTTGGCCTGCTGGAAGGCTGGGGCCTGGCCAAGGCCGTCGACGAAGCCATCGAAGCCGACCGCGAGGCGCCCGAAAAGCGCGCCCTGGTCGCGATCGTTGACGTGCCCAGCCAGGCCTACGGCCGGCGGGAGGAAGCCCTGGGCATCCACCAGGCCCTGGCTGGCGCCGCCGATGCCTACGCCCGTGCACGCCTGGCCGGCCACCCGGTGATCGCGCTGCTGGTGGGCAAGGCCATGTCCGGCGCGTTCCTGGCCCACGGCTACCAGGCCAACCGCTTGATCGCCCTGCGCGACCCGGGTGTGCAGGTACACGCCATGGGCAAGGCTTCGGCGGCGCGGGTGACCCAGCGCAGCGTGGAGGCACTGGAAGCCTTGGCCGCCAGCGTCCCGCCCATGGCTTACGACATCGATAGCTATGCCAGCCTTGGCCTGCTGTGGGAAACCTTGTCGGTGGCGCAGATCGAGCAACCCGGCGGCGACGACCTGGCCCGAGTGCAGGCGTGCCTGGGGCAGGCCCTGGCCGACATCGCCCAGCGCGGCCGTGATCTGTCCGGGCGCCTTGGCGCGCCCAACCGGGCGGCTTCCGCACGAGTACGGCAACTGCTGCGCGAGCAATGGCAGTGATACGCCCCCATGACCTGCTCTGGGGCCTGACGCCCCGGCACCTGCCGGCCGATGCGCCGGCCTGGGTAGCGGCTGCCTTGGCTGATGGCCAGCCCGTGGTGGTGCGCCGCGATGCTGCGGCCCCGGGGCAGGTGGCGGTGGGCGTGCGCGGCAGCCGGCGCGAACAGCGCTATGCCACGCACATGCCCGTGGCCACCATCAGCCGGCAGGTCAGCCCGGAAGCCTTGTGCCACCGTACCGGACAGGCGAACTGGCCCGCCCTGCAGGCCTTGTACCGCTTGCGCCCGTGCCTGGACGAGCTGGGGTGGGTGTGGGGTGTGAGCGGCAGTGCCGGTTTCGAATTGGCCAGTGGCTTCGGCGCGCTGCATGCCGACAGCGACCTGGACCTGATCATGCGTACCCCGCAGCCCGTGCCACGTGACGACGCACGGCGGGTTCTGGCCTTGCTGGAGGATAGGGTAGACATGCAATTGCAGACCCCCGCTGGTGCGGTGGCCCTGCGCGAATGGGCAGGCAATAGCGCCAAGGTGCTGCTCAAGGCCGCCGATGGCGCGCGCCTGGTCAGCGACCCCTGGAGCCTGCCGGCATGAGCACACTACTGGCATTCCCCGGCCAGGGTGCCCAGCAACCTGGCATGCTCCATGGCCTGCCAGACCATGGGCGGGTGCGGGAGTGCCTGGCCGAGGCGAGCGACGCCCTGGGCCAGTCGGTGCTGGAGCTGGACAGTGCCAGCGCCCTGGCATCGACCCGTGCGGTGCAACTGTGCCTGCTGGTAGCGGGGGTCGCCAGTGCGCGCCTGCTACTGGCCGATGGGCCGGCGCCAGACTACGTCGCCGGGCTCTCCATCGGCGCTTACCCTGCGGCCGTGGTCAGCGGCGCCCTGGCTTTTGCCGACGCGGTGCGGTTGGTGGCGCTGCGCGGTGAGCTCATGCAGGCCGCCTACCCGCAGGGCTATGGCATGACCGCTATTGTCGGGCTGGACCTGAGCCGCGTTGAACAGCTGCTCGCCGAGACCGAAGGGCCGGTGTACCTGGCCAATATCAATGCCGACAACCAGGTGGTGATCGCCGGCCGCGACGATACCATGGCCGAGGTAGCCAAGCGCGCCCGGGCCGAGGGCGCCGCCCTGGTCAAGCCGCTGGCGGTCAGCGTGCCGTCCCATTGCGCGTTGCTGGCTGAGCCTGCCGCACGCCTGGCCGAAGCCTTTGCCGCTGTGCCGCTGCAGACACCGAAGCTGCGCTATCTCAGTGGCACCACTGCGCGGCCCATCGCCCAGCCGGGCAAGCTGCGCGACGACCTGGCCTTCAACATGTGCCGCGTCGTCGACTGGCGCGCGCTGGCGCGAACCGCCTTTGAGCGCGGCGTGCGCCTGCAGATCGAAATGCCGCCTGGCAGCGTGCTCACCGGGCTGGGACGCCGAGCGTTTGCCGAAGGCACCCTCATCGCTTTCCAGGGCGCACGCCTGGATACCCTGCTAGCCCTGATGCAGGAGGAGGCCCGCCGACCCCAATAGACCCGCAACGTTTTCGAAGACAAGAACAACAACTTCGACTGTGCAAACCGAGGACAACAATAATGATTATTTACGGTGTGGCATTGCTGGCTATCTGCACCCTGGCCGGGGTCATCACGGGCGACATGCTCGGAGTGCTGCTAGGGGTGAAATCCAATGTGGGCGGCGTCGGGATCGCCATGATCCTGCTGATCTGCGCCCGGTTGTACATGGGCAGGCAAGGCGGCCTGAGCAAGGACTGCGAGATGGGCGTGGGCTTCTGGGGCGCGCTGTACATTCCGGTGGTGGTGGCCATGGCCGCCCAGCAGAACGTGGTCACCGCGCTGCACGGTGGCCCGGTGGCGGTGATAGCGGCGATTGGCTCAGTGCTGATCTGCGGCGCCACCATTGCCCTGATCAGCCGAACCCACAAGGGCGAACCCTTGCCGCCCGAAGAGCCGGTAGCGGCTCAACCGCTGGGGGCGCGCTGATATGTGGAACCTCATCGAACATGCATTGGAAGCCAACGGCCTGGTCACCGCTTTTGCCTTCGTCGGCATCGTGATGTGGGTGTCGGTACAGCTGTCCAGGCGTCTCACGTTCGGCCGTGTCCATGGCTCTGCCTTCGCCATTGTCATCGGCCTGGTGCTGGCCTGGGTGGGCGGCACGCTCACGGGCGGGCAGAAGGGCCTGGCTGATCTTTCGTTGTTTTCCGGTATCGGCTTGATGGGCGGGGCGATGCTGCGCGACTTTGCCATTGTCGCCACGGCGTTTGAAGTGCAGGCCACCGAAGCGCGCAAGGCGGGCTTCATTGGTGCCTTTTCGCTACTGCTGGGCACCCTGTTGCCATTCGTGTTCGGCTGCTGCGTGGCCTGGGTGTTCGGCTATCGAGATGCCGTGAGCATGACCACCATCGGCGCGGGGGCAGTGACCTATATCGTCGGGCCGGTGACCGGCGCCGCGATCGGTGCCAGTTCGGATGTTGTCGCGCTGTCGATCGCCACCGGGCTGATCAAGGCGATCCTGGTAATGGTGGGCACGCCCATGGCGGCACGCTGGATGGGGTTGGACAACCCGCGCTCGGCGATGGTGTTCGGTGGGTTGGCGGGAACGGTCAGCGGCGTGACCGCGGGGCTGGCGGCGACGGATCGGCGGTTGGTGCCCTATGGCGCATTGACGGCGACTTTCCACACCGGGCTCGGCTGCCTGCTGGGGCCTTCGGTGCTGTACCTGGCCGTGAGGGCGCTAATAGGAGCGTAGCTGCTGGCCACCCCCACGGAAGCTGCCACTCAACCCAATCGGTTGGCGTACATGCGGCATTCGGCGAGCAGCGCCAGCAGGTTAGGGTCACGCTCCTTGGCCTTGAGGAACACCACACCGATGTGCTGCTGCAGGTGGTAACGCGCCTGCAATGGCACCAGCCGCACACGGTTTTCATACACCGCCGCCACTCGCCCCGGCAGCAACGCGTAACCCACCCCCGAACTGACCATGCTCAGCAGCGTGAAGATATCGTTGACCTGCATCGCCACCTTGGGCTCGAAACCGGCCTGCTGAAACACGCGCACCCCGTCCTGGTGGGTAGCGAAGCCCTGGGTCAGGGTGATGAAGGTGTCTTCGCGCAGGTCGGCCAGGTCCACTTCACTTCGCCCGGCAAACGGCGAATCAGCTGGGGTAGCGAGGAAAATATCGTCCGAGAACAGCGGCAATTGCTCGCAGTCCGGGTCGCTGATGCTTTCGTCCAGTGACACCAGGATGGCATCCACCTCCATGTTCTTTAGCTTGTACAACAGGTCGATGTTGGAGCCCAGGATCAGGTCGATATTCAGTTCGCTGCGCCGCAGCTTGAGGCCCATGATCAACTGGGGCACGGTCTTCACCGTCAGAGAATAAAGCGACCCCAGCCGAAAACGCTCGGCGGAGAAGCCGGCCGCCTCGCGCGTCAGCCGAACCGCGCCAAGCACATCCTGCACCAGCTTCTGCGCGTGCTCCTCCAGCACATAGGCACTCTCCAGCGGCGTCAGGTTGCGCCCCTCATGCTTGAACAGCGGGCAGCGCAGGGCACTTTCCAATGAGTGAATGGCCCGGTGCACGCTGACATTGCTGGTGCAAAGCTCCGCCGCCGCACGGCCCAGGTTGCCGGTGCGCATGAAGGCCAGGAATATTTCCAGCTTCTTCAAGGTCAACTCTTCGTCGATCAACATGGCACGAGCTCTGGTAGGGTAGGAGAGGATTGTGCCTGAGACGGCATTGTCGACCCAATGGAAACCAAGGAGAAACGACTGCATGTATCACGGCGAACGGTTCAACGCCTGGACACACCTGGTCGGTGCCGTGCTGGCTTCAATTGGCGCAGTATGGATGCTGGTGCTGGCCAGTCTTCAGGGGGATGCATGGAAGATCGTCAGCATGGCGATCTACGGGGTAACCCTGGTGACGCTCTACAGCGCTTCCACGGTTTATCACAGCGTGCGAGGGCGCGCGAAAGTGATCATGCAAAAGGTTGATCATTTTTCGATCTACCTGCTGATTGCCGGCAGCTACACGCCTTTCTGCCTGGTGACGCTGCGCGGGCCCTGGGGCTGGACGCTGTTCGGAGTGGTCTGGGGGCTGGCGGTGATCGGCATGCTCCAGGAAATAAAACCGCGCTCGGAAGCGCGGGTATTGTCCATCATCATCTACGCCGTAATGGGCTGGATCGTGCTGGTGGCGGTCAAGCCACTGCTGGCCACCCTGGGCACTGCCGGGTTCACCTGGCTGGCCACCGGTGGGGTGTTGTACACCGTCGGCATCATCTTCTTCGCCTATGACACGCGCTTCCGCCACTGGCACGGCATCTGGCACCTGTTCGTGATCGCCGGCAGCCTTTTGCATTTCGTGGCGGTGTTTTTCTACGTGCTTTAGAAATCGCCCCATAACTGCTGGGCGACCGCCAACGCCACCACCGGCGCCGTTTCGGTACGCAGCACCCGCGGGCCGAGGCGCGCCGAATGGAAGCCTGCCGTCTGAGCCTGGCTGACCTCGGCATCTGCCAGGCCGCCTTCAGGCCCGATCAGGAACGCCAGAGTGGCTGGCCTGGCATGGCTCACCAAAGGTTCGGCCACCGGGTGCAGCACCAGTTTCAGTTCCGCGTCGCAGGCTTTGAGCCATTCGCTGAGCAGCAGTGGCGGGTGAATGACCGGCACCGTGGAGCGCCCGCACTGTTCGCAAGCACTGACGGCGATCTGCTGCCAGTGGGCCTGACGCTTTTCCGCGCGCTCGTCCTTGAGGCGCACTTCGCAGCGCTCGCTGATGATCGGGGTGATCTCGCTGACGCCCAGCTCAGTAGCCTTCTGGATGGCCCAGTCCATGCGTTCGCCACGGGAAAGGCCCTGGCCCAGGTGAATCTTCAGGCTGGACTGGGGCTGGCCGGCGAAGGCCTCGTCCAGTTGCACGCGCACGCGCTTCTTGCCGACTTCCAGCAGCGCGCCGCGGTACTCCTGGCCTGAACCGTCGAACAACTGCACGGCGTCGCCCTCGGCCATGCGCAGCACGCGGCCGATGTAGTGGGCCTGGGCCTCGGGCAGCTCGTGCTCGCCCAGGCTCAGGGGCGCATCAATGTAAAAGCGGGAAAGTCTCATGGAGTGTCTCGAATCTGATGGTGGGGCCGGGTAGCGGGCTACTAGCCCGGGTCGCGGAAGTCGGGGTGGAAGTCGCTCGGCACGGCCACGCTGACGCTGGTGCGGGTGGCGATGTCGATGCCTTCACTGGCCACTTCGGCGAGGAAGTCGATCTGCTCCGGGGTAATGATGTAAGGCGGCAGGAAATACACCACGCTGCCCAAGGGGCGCAGCAGGGCACCGCGGGTCAGGGCGTGGTTGAACACCTGCAGGCCGCGGCGTTCCTGCCAGGGGTAGGCGGCCTTGCTGGCCTTGTCCTGGACCATCTCGATGGCCAGTACCATGCCGGTCTGGCGAATCTCCGAGACGTGGTCGTGGTCGGCCAGGTGCGCGGTGGCGCTGGCCATGCGCGCAGCGAGGGCCTTGTTGTTCTCGATGACGTTGTCCTGCTCGAAGATATCCAGCGTGGCCAGGGCCGCCGCGCATGCCAGCGGGTTGCCGGTGTAGCTGTGCGAGTGCAGGAAGGCGCGCAGGGTGGGGTACTCGTCGTAGAAAGCGCTGTACACGTCATCGGTGG
Source organism: Pseudomonas sp. RIT-To-2 (assembly GCF_029623465.1). Lineage (NCBI taxonomy): Bacteria > Pseudomonadati > Pseudomonadota > Gammaproteobacteria > Pseudomonadales > Pseudomonadaceae > Pseudomonas > Pseudomonas sp. RIT-To-2. The sequence continues at coordinate 192,788 of NZ_JAPYKM010000001.1, forward strand.
TCAGGCACGCGGCCAGGGGCAGATAGCCGCCGGTGAGGGCCTTGGACAAGCACAGGAAGTCCGGGCGGATGCCGGCCTGCTCGCAGGCGAACATGGTGCCGGTGCGGCCGAAGCCCACGGCGATCTCGTCATGGATCAGGTGCACGTTGTAGCGGTCGCAGGCTTCGCGCAGCAGCTTGAGGTACACCGGGTGGTACATGCGCATGCCACCGGCCCCCTGGATCAGCGGCTCGACGATGACGGCGGCGACACTGTCATGGTTCTCCGCCAGGGTCTGCTCCATGGCCTGGAACATGTGCCGCGAATGTTCTTCCCAGCTCATGCCCTCGGGGCGCAGGTAGCAGTCGGGGCTCGGCACCTTGAGGGTGTCCAGCAGCAGTGCCTTGTAGGTCTCGGTGAACAGCGGTACATCGCCCACAGCCATGGCGGCGATGGTCTCGCCGTGGTAGCTGTTGGTCAGGGTGACAAAGCGCTTCTTGTTCGGCTGGCCGCGGTTGACCCAGTAGTGGAAGCTCATCTTCAGCGCCACTTCGATGCAGGACGAACCGTTATCGGCGTAGAACACCCGGTTCAGGCCCTCGGGGGTCATCTTGACCAGGCGCTCGGACAGCTCGATAACCGGCTGGTGGCTGAAGCCAGCGAGGATCACGTGCTCCAACTGGTCGACCTGGTCCTTGATGCGCTGGTTGATGCGCGGGTTGGCGTGGCCGAACACGTTTACCCACCATGAGCTGACGGCATCCAGGTAGCGCTTGCCTTCGAAGTCTTCCAGCCAGACGCCTTCACCGCGTTTGATCGGGATCAGCGGCAGCTGCTCGTGGTCTTTCATTTGGGTGCAGGGGTGCCACAGGACCTTGAGGTCGCGCTGCATCCACTGGTTGTTGAGGCCCATTTTCTCTCTCCTGGCAGCGGCGTGGTCGCCATGCTCGGCAAACAATCGCGCAAGCCTATGCAATGGCTGCCTTCGGGGCAACCGCCAACCCTGAAACCTTGATGATCGGCCCCGTCGCCGTGTTAACGATCGCTTAACGCTTTACGTCTAAGGTATTGCATCGTGTATTTCGATATTTCAAAGCGAAATTTTCCGCTTTAATTCGATAGATAAAAAGCTAGTCTTTGTATCAGAACCTACAGGATGACCGTGATGCAGTTACGCAACTCAACTTCCCGCTACGGCTGGGTCAGCATGTTCCTGCACTGGGGTGTGGCGCTGGCGGTATTCGGTTTGTTCGCCCTGGGCCTGTGGATGGTTGACCTGGGGTACTACGACCCATGGCGCAAGGCTGGCCCCGACCTGCACAAAAGCATCGGCCTGACGCTGTTCCTGTTCATGGTGTTGCGCGTGGTCTGGCGCTTCATCAGCCCACCGCCGCCGCCTCCACCTACCCAGGGCCGGTTGACGCGTATCGCTGCAAAACTGGGTCATGCCTTCCTTTACCTGGACCTGTTCCTGGTGATGGCGGCCGGTTACCTGATCTCCACGGCTGATGGCGTGGGAATTCCGGTGTTCGGCCTGTTCGAAGTACCCGCGCTGGTCAGCGGCCTGCCCAACCAGGCGGAAACCGCAGGCGACGTGCACCTTTACCTGGCCTGGATCCTGGTGATCTTTGCTGTACTCCATGGCCTGGCTGCGCTCAAGCACCACTTTATCGACCGTGACGCGACCCTGGTACGCATGCTGGGACGCAAAGCCTGAACCTCAACTCAATCCCAAGGAATATTGCACATGTTGAAGAAGACACTGGCCGCTCTGGCTCTGGGTACCGCACTGCTGACGGCCGGCCAGGCCATGGCTGCTGACTACACCATCGACAAGGAAGGCAACCATGCCTTCATCAATTTCAAGATCAGCCACCTGGGCTACAGCTTCATCTACGGTACGTTCAAGGACTGGACCGGTACCTTCAGCTTCGACGCCGCCAAGCCTGAAGACAGCAAGATCAGCATCACCCTGAACACCAAGAGCGTGGACACCAACCACGCTGAGCGTGACAAGCACATCCAGAGCAAGGACTTCCTGGAAACCGACAAGTACCCGACGGCTACGTTCGTCTCCACCAGCGTCAAGCCAACCGGCAAGAATGCTGATGGCAAGCTGACCGCCGACGTGACCGGTGACCTGACCCTGCACGGTGTGACCAAGCCAGTCGTGGTCAAGACCGTGTTCCTGGGTGAAGGCAAGGACCCATGGGGCGGCTACCGCGCCGGCTTTGAAGGCACCACCACCATCAAGCGCTCTGATTTCGGCAAGATGATGGACCTGGGCCCGCAGTCCGACACCCTGACCCTGGACATCACCTTCGAGGGCGTGCAGAAGAAGTAATTTCTTCAGGCACAAAAAAACCGCAGCCAATGGCTGCGGTTTTTTTTCGGCTCAACCTTCGCGGTTACGGGTCAGCAGCGCTGGCTTTTCACCGTTGCGACGGCTCGGCAGCGACTCCAGCTGTTCCAGCTGTTCGGCGGTCGGGAAGCGATCGATCTTCGATTCCTTGTGCACGATGCGCGGCTGGTTCTGCGGTGCGCGCGAGTTGCTCACGGCCGGTTCCTGACGAGGTTGCTCGTCACGGGCCGGTCGACGGTTGCGGCCGCCGCCATTGTTGTCGCGGCGTGGCTGGCCATCACGGGCGCCACCACCATTGCTGCGTGGGCCGTTACGCTTGTCACCGGCCGGTTTGCCAGCGGCTGGCGTGTTGCTGCGCGGCGTGCCCTGGCGGGGCGGGCGCGGCGCCGAAGCCGGAGCCGCGCCGCCTGCTGGTGCCGGGGCACCTGGGCGGCGGTTACGGCCCTGGTTCTTGTTCTGGTAAGGGCTGACGTAGTCGGCGCGGTTACCAAAGTTGTCCACTTCGTCATCCAGGAACTCGTCCGGCGCGCGGTCGGCAGGAGCTACCGGCGGCTTTGGAGTGGACTGGGCCTGACGCGGCTTCTGGTCACGGGGTTGGCGTTCAGAACGCGCCCCGGCGGGCTTTTCCTTGCCTTGCTCCTTACCTTGTTCCCTGGCCTTCTCGCGGCCCTTGTCCTTGCCTTTGTCCTTGCGGCCAGCACCGTTGCTGGCGTTGGCACCGTCACCACGCGGGCCACGGGCGTTGCGCGGGGCGTTGGCCTGCGGGCGCTCGCGCACCTCGGGCTTCTCGGCCTCCACGGCATTGATGTCGAAGCCCATCAGGTCGCCGTCAGGGATCTTCTGCTTGGTCATGCGCTCAATGCTCTTGAGCAGCTTTTCCTCGTCCGGGGCGACCAGCGAGATAGCCTCACCGCTGCGACCGGCACGGCCGGTACGGCCGATACGGTGCACGTAGTCTTCATCGACGTTGGGCAGCTCGAAGTTCACCACGTGCGGCAACTGGTCGATGTCCAGGCCGCGGGCAGCGATGTCGGTGGCGACCATGATGCGCACGGCACCGGCCTTGAAGTCGGCCAGGGCTTTGGTGCGGGCGTTCTGGCTCTTGTTGCCGTGGATGGCAACGGCGCTCAGGCCGTGCTTTTCCAGGTACTCGGCCAGGCGGTTGGCGCCATGCTTGGTGCGCGTGAACACCAGTACCTGTTCCCAGGCACCCAGGGTGATCAGGTGAGCCAGCAGCGAACGCTTGTGGGCGGCAGGCAGGCGGTAGACCCGTTGCTCGATGCGCTCCACCGTGGTGTTGGGTGGCGTGACTTCGATGCGCTCTGGGTTGTGCAGCAGCTTGCCGGCAAGGTCGGTGATGTCCTTGGAGAAAGTGGCCGAGAACAGCAGGTTCTGGCGCTTGGCCGGCAGGCGTGCCAGCACTTTCTTGACGTCATGGACGAAGCCCATGTCGAGCATGCGGTCGGCTTCGTCCAGCACGAGGATTTCCACGTGGGAGAGGTCGACGCTGCCCTGGCCGCACAGGTCGAGCAGGCGACCGGGGCAGGCCACCAGAACGTCGACGCCGCGGGCCATGGCCTGCACCTGTGGGTTCATGCCGACGCCGCCGAAGATGCAGGTGCTGACGAACTTCAGGTCGCGAGCATAGATCTTGAAGCTGTCATGCACCTGGGCCGCCAGCTCGCGGGTGGGGGTCAGCACCAGCACGCGCGGTTGGCGCGGGCCATGACGCTGGGATTTGTCCGGGTGACCGTTGGGAAACAGCCGTTCCAGGATCGGAAGGGCGAAACCACCGGTTTTACCTGTACCTGTCTGTGCCGCGACCATCAAGTCACGACCTTGCAACACGGCGGGAATAGCCCGCTGTTGCACCGGAGTAGGCTGGGTATAGCCCGCCGCCTCGATGGCGCGGACTAAAGCCTCGGAGAGACCGAGGGAAGCAAAGGACATGAGTAATCCTGTTCTAGTGAGGGCTTTGCCCAATGGGAATCTTGCCTGGCGCGACGGGTGCACGAGGGCACTATCGCGTCCGGTCCTGCCGGGCCTTCAATGCGCATCCGGACCTCGCTGAGCGGGCATGAGCCGGGCAGTCGAGCGGGTCGGGGTGCCTTTTGCAAGGCCGGGCGTCCGGGCGTAAGCCTGGCGGGAAGGTCGGAGTATAACAGAGCAATCACAGCGCGCTGCTTTCATGCTGCTCAACGGTTTTATTCGCCGAAGATACAGTAGCATAGCGAGTCGTCAGCTCCGTGTAGGCGGGCTCGCGCTTGAAGCGTCGAAGCTCGATGGCAAAGCGCAGCGCCAGCTGGTCCATGCCGGCGCCACGGCGTACCGCCAGGTATTGGGGCTGGCGGTTGATCACCAGGGGCAGGGCACTGACCTTGCCCTGCAGGCCCATGGTCTCGAGGGTGTATTGCCCCACGCGCAGGTCAGTGATGACCAGGTCCACCCGGTTGCGGATCAGCTTGCCGAAATTGGCTTCCTGGCTGGCGGCGGCCTCGCGGTTGAATTCGCTGGCTTGCATGAACGCGTCACCGTAGTTGTAGCCAGCGGACGTTCCGATGGTTAGCCCGCCAAGGTCGCCCAGGCTGTTGACGGCATGGGGGCTGGAATTGGCCTGGAACAGCACGAACTGAGTGTCGGACAGCGGTTCGTCAGGGTACAGCAGCTTCGCTTCGCGCTCCGGGGTGCGGAAGATATCCAGCACGCCATCGGCTTCGCCCTGGTCGAGCATGGCCAGGCAGCGCTTCCAGGGCAGGAACTGCCATTCTATTTCCACGCCCAGGCGCTCGAAAACCTTGGTGGCGACCTCGTAGTCGATGCCTTTTCCCTGGCCATCCTCCTGGTAGGCATAGGGCGCCCAGGGGTCGGTGACAATGCGTAGCCGCTCGGCCTGGGCGCTCAGGCTCAGGCAAGTCAGGAACATGGCTGTCAGCAGCGTTAGGAAAGCGGGCATGGCGGCAGAGTACGACGCCGCCCATGGGTTGGCAACGCCATCAGTTGCTCTGGTTGCTGACCAGGTGCTGGTAGATGGCCTTGCGGCGCTTGCCCAGAATCAGGCGGTTTACCGGTGAATCCAGCCAATGCTGCAGTTGCCCGGCCTCCATGGGCGCGGCCTGGCGTTCCTGCAGGTTCTGCCGAGCCTTGTCCCACCACACCGGGGCGCAAGCCCGGTCGAATTCGTTGGCATGCTCGTAGCAGCCGTAGAGGATTTCGCGCATGAACTGGCGCTGCTGGCGCGGCAGGGCCAGGGTCACGGTCTTGTATAGCAGGCGCTGCAAGGCCGGTGGCCTTGGAATGTGGCTGCTGACCTGGCGTATATCCGCCAGAGCCTGGGGGGCCAGGGGCTGTTCGCGGTGTTTGCGCAACCAGGCCTGAACCTTGGCTCGCATCAGCAGCTTGCGGCTCCAGTAATGGTGGATCAGCTCGGGGCATTCACGCACCTGGTACTGCTTGTAGGCAGCCAGCGTCAGGCAGAACTCTTCCAGGGTGTAGGCGGTGGGCGTGCGAGGGTAAAAGTCGTCCATCAGTTCGATGGAGCGGTCCAGCAGGCCGATGTCGCTCTGGTACAAGCCGATCACCCCGGAGTTGAGCAACCACATGTCATCATCGGCCATGCCCGCGGCCTTGAGCTCGTCACCCAGTTCGTCATACAGCGGTGAACCATTGGCCTGCTGGTAGCGCATGGTGAAAGCATTGCACAGCAGTGTGCCCGGTTGGATACGCTCGAACAGCGCCAGGGGCGATACATGGAAGAACGTATCGGTGTCGATCAGCAGGGCCAGTTCCGATTCCTGGAGAATTTCACGCAACGCCACGTGCTTGGTGCGGAAGTGGTAGCCGTGGGGCAAACTCCAGGCCTGACGGGTTTCGGCACTCAATGGGCGTACGCGTACCGGCAGCCGTGCGTAGGGCGCGGGGTTGTCGGTGAAGACCTGGATATCAAGCGGCAATTCAGCTGCCGGCCCCAGTTGAGCAATGGCGCTGGCGATGCTGAAGATGGCTTCCTGGTGATAAGTGTCGGAACCGAACACCAGGTAAACCAACTGCGGGCGCACCGCGGTTACAGAAGGCATGTCGTGTGTCGTCCTTGAAGCAAAGTGGAAATAAAAAAGGCCTTGGTACTTTACCAAGGCCTTGCTGAATTTCCCCTTAAGTTTTGACTAGCGGGGCAATTTCAGGTTGTTCCATACCGCCAGGCTTGGCTCGGCCTGGTTCAGCGTATAGAAGTGCAGCCCCGGGGCGCCGCCTTCCAGCAGTTGCTCGCACATCTGCGTGATCACTTGCTCGCCGAACCGCTGGATGCTGGCGACATCGTCCGCGTAGGCTTCAAGCTGCTTGCGGATCCACCGTGGGATCTCGGCGCCACAGGCGTCGGAGAAGCGTGCCAGCTTGCTGTAGTTGGTGATCGGCATGATGCCCGGCACGATCGGGATGTCCACGCCGGCCTTCTGCACGCGCTCGACGAAATGGAAGTAGCTGTCGGCGTTGAAGAAGTACTGGGTGATGGCGCTATCGGCACCGGCATTGGCCTTGCGCACGAAGTTCTTGATGTCGTCTTCGAAGTTGTGCGCCTGGGGGTGCATCTCCGGGTAGGCGGCCACTTCGATATGGAAGTGATCGCCGCTCTCGGCGCGAATGAACTCCACCAGGTCATTGGCATGGCGCAGCTCGCCGCTGGCCATGCCCATGCCAGAAGGCAAGTCACCGCGCAGGGCGACGATGCGCTTGATGCCGGCATCCTTGTACTGCGCTAGCAGGGCGCGCAGGTCGGCCTTGCTGTCACCAACGCACGACAGGTGCGGGGCGGCAGGGACCTTCACCTCGTTTTCCAGCTGCAGCACGGTGTTGAGCGTGCGGTCGCGGGTAGAGCCCCCGGCACCATAGGTGCAGGAGAAGAAATCGGGGTTGTAGCCGGCCAGCTGGCGGGCCACGTTCAGCAGTTTTTCATGCCCAGCGTCGGTCTTGGTCGGGAAGAACTCGAAGCTGAAGCGGCGTTCCTGGGACATGGTTGTTCCTCAGCTGCAAGCTTTTAGCTGCAAGCTGCAAGGAGGACCGGGTCCGCCTGCAGGTTTTGCAGAAGCTTCAGCGCTATCAGGGAGCAAATTTCGCGAAGACAAAAAGCTGCAAGCAGGTCAGCACGGTCGCGCTTCTGCTTGCAGCTTGCAGCTCACAACTTGCCGCTGCTTAGTAGCGGTAAGCGTGCGGCTTGAACGGGCCGTCGACGGTCACGCCGATGTAGTCGGCCTGCTGTTTGGTCAGTTTGGTGACCACGCCGCCGAAGCCGCGGACCATTTCCAGGGCCACTTCTTCGTCGAGCTTCTTCGGCAGTACTTCAACGGTCAGGCGCTCGGCTTTCTGGGCTGGCGACAGGTCGGCGTACTTCTGCTCGAACAGGAAGATCTGTGCCAGTACCTGGTTGGCGAACGAGCCATCCATGATGCGGCTTGGGTGGCCGGTAGCGTTGCCCAGGTTAACCAGGCGGCCTTCGGCCAGCAGGATCAGGTAGTCGTCGTTCTGAGCGTCGAAGGCGCCCGGGCCGGTACGGTGGATCTTGTGTACCTGTGGCTTGACCTCTTCCCATGCCCAGTTCTTGCGCATGAAAGCGGTGTCGATTTCGTTGTCGAAGTGGCCGATGTTGCAGACAACGGCGCGCTTCTTCAGGGCTTTGAGCATGTTTGCATCGCAGACGTTGACGTTACCGGTGGTGGTGACGATCAGGTCGATCTTGCCCAGCAGGGCCTTGTCGATGCTGGCTTCGGTACCGTCGTTTTCACCGTTGACGAACGGCGAGACCAGTTCGAAACCGTCCATGCAGGCTTGCATGGCGCAGATCGGGTCGACTTCGGTGACCTTGACGATCATGCCTTCCTGACGCAGGGACTGGGCCGAGCCCTTGCCCACGTCGCCGTAGCCGATCACCAGGGCTTGCTTGCCCGACAGCAGGTGGTCGGTGCCGCGCTTGATGGCATCGTTCAGGCTGTGACGGCAGCCGTATTTGTTGTCGTTCTTGCTCTTGGTCACCGAGTCGTTGACGTTGATGGCCGGGATTTTCAGCTCGCCCTTGGCCAGCATGTCCAGCAGGCGGTGAACGCCAGTGGTGGTTTCCTCGGTCACGCCGTGGATGCGCTCCAGCATGGCCGGGTATTTCTTGTGCAGGATTTCGGTCAGGTCGCCGCCGTCGTCCAGAATCATGTTGGCGTCCCAAGGCTGGCCATCCTTGAGGATGGTCTGCTCGATGCACCACTCGTACTCTTCCTCGGTTTCACCTTTCCAGGCGAACACAGGAATGCCGGCGGCGGCGATGGCGGCAGCGGCCTGGTCCTGGGTGGAGAAGATGTTGCACGACGACCAGCGTACTTCGGCACCCAGGGCAACCAGGGTTTCGATCAGCACGGCAGTCTGAATGGTCATGTGGATGCAGCCCAGGATCTTCGCGCCCTTGAGCGGTTGCTCGCCAGCGTATTTGCGGCGCAGGCCCATCAGTGCAGGCATTTCCGACTCGGCGATGATGGTCTCGCGACGGCCCCAGGCGGCCAGGGAGATGTCGGCAACCTTGAAATCGGTGAAACCTGCAGGCGTGTGTACAGCGCTCATGAAGAGCCTCCATTCGTAATGTGCGAATGGGCGCCGTTGTGCGTTTAGAGCCCGTACGGACCAACCGTGCGGGCAACGCCCCATCCGAGCCTGACAGGTGTCCCTGCTGCAGCGCCCCTCGGACAGGTGGCGGGAGCGGCCTGGAAACACGTGGCCGCTGTAATCGAACGCAGCGATTATATAGAGGAAGGCGGCGCTGCCCAAGGCTTTCTGCTGATAACCGCTCGAAGGTTTATCGACGCCATAGCGATAGTCCAATGGAGGCTGTGGCGAAGGTCTGCGATGATGGGGGCATCAAAGGCAAGACGGTCAGGAGCGAGCATGAACTTCCACACCCGCAAATGGGTAAAACCCGAAGACCTCAACCCCAACGGCACGCTGTTCGGTGGCAGCCTGTTGCGCTGGATCGACGAAGAGGCGGCGATCTACGCCATTGTCCAGTTGGGCAACCAGCGCGTGGTCACCAAGTACATCTCGGAGATCAACTTCGTCAGCGCCTCGCGTCAGGGCGACATCATCGAGCTGGGCATCACGGCCACAGAGTTCGGCCGCACTTCCATCACGCTTACGTGCGAAGTGCGCAACAAGATCACCCGCAAGAGCATCCTCACGGTCGACAAGATGGTGTTCGTCAACCTGGGCGAAGACGGCCTGCCCGCGCCCCATGGTCGCACCGAGATCAGGTACATCAAGGATCAGTTCGACGTGGAATCGGTCGAGTAACGACTGTTTGTGGGACCGAGCCTCGCCCGGTCCCACAGGTTCAGTGTGCGGCTTCTTCCTGTTGCGCATCGCGGGTCACGCTTTTCACCAGCTTGCCGATGCTCAGGCCTTGCAGCAGGATCGACGACAGCACCACGATGTAGGTGATGCTCAGCAGCAGGTCGCGCTCCGGGCCCACTGGCAGCGCCAGCGCCAAGGCCACCGATACGCCGCCGCGCAGGCCGCCCCAGGTCAGGATGCGGATGGTGCCCCGCGGCACGCTGCGCCAGCGGCGCAGCAGCAGGATCGCCGGGGCCACGGTCAGCAACCGCGATAGCAGTATCGCTACCGCCAGCAGGCTGGACGCCACCACGTGCATCCACGAGAACGGCAGCAGCAACAGCTCCATGCCGATCAACGCGAACAGCAAGGCGTTGAGCATGTCATCCAGCAGTTCCCAGAAACCGTCCATGTAGCGACGGGTCATGTCGTTCATGGCCAGCTTGCGGCCCAGGTTGCCGATGATCAGGCCTGCGGTGACCATGGCGATGGGCGCCGAGACGTGCAGCTCGTAGGCCATGGCCGAACCACCAATCACCAGTGCCAGGGTCAGCATGACCTCGACCTGATATTGCTCGATGCTCTTGATCATGCGGTACACCACGTACCCGATCAGCGCGCCAAACAGCACGCCGCCGATGGCTTCGTGAACGAACAGCATGGCGGTTTCGCTGATCGACGGCGTCTCACCCTGTTGGGCGATGCCCAGCAGAACGGTGAACACCACCACGGCGGTACCGTCGTTGAACAGCGACTCGCCGACGATGGTGGTCTTCAGTGGTTTCGACGCATTGGCCGTGCGCAATACGCCCAGCACGGCGATGGGGTCGGTAGGCGAAATCAGCGCGCCGAACAGCAGGCAGTAGAGGAAGCTCACGTGCCAGCCAAACATGCCGAAGATATAGAACGCCAGGGTGCCGATCACCAGCGTGGCAATCAATACACCGAAAGTGGCCAGCAGGCCGATGGGCCAGCGGTAGCTGCGCAGGTCGTTGAGGTTGACGTGCAAGGCGCCGGCGAACAGCAGGAACGCCAGCATCCAGTTCATCAGCAGGTCGCCGAAATCGATCTGGCCGATCAGGCTCTGCACGCGTGCTTCCAGGCCGGGGTAGCCCAGCACGCTCAGGCCTTGCAGCAACAGGGAAAACATCAGCGCCGTGACCATCACGCCGATGGTGGGCGGCAGGCCGATGAAACGGAAATTGACGTAGGTGAGGAGGGTGGTAAGGCAGATGAAGGCGGCAACTAATTCGAGCATCCGGGCTCCCATGGTGGTGTGGTGGTGTGGTGGTGGGGCGTGGTGAAACGCCTGTGTACTGTCTGGGACGGGCCAGCGTTGGGCCGGGGCACAGCTGAAATGTCGCAGTTGTTACAGGCTGTTACTGCGGCAGGGATACTCATGGAGGTTGTCGTTGCCCCGGTTTGGCGATGAGTTCCGACAGGCCACGGTACGTTGCATCAACAGCGGGACCGCATTGATCAGCTACAGTTTGCGGGCCTTGTGATATGTATTCCCATTCTTTCGTTTAGAAAAGGAACAAGCATGACCGTCGCATTCTGGTGTGTATTGATCGCCATCCTGCTGCCCTTCGTGTGCACGGGCATCGCCAAGTTCAGCGGTGGCCAGTTCGGCGCTCGGCAGAACCACGACCCGCGGGCTTTCCTGGACAACCTGGACGGGTTCGCCAAGCGTGCCCATGCGGCGCAGATGAACAGTTTCGAAGCATTCCCCGCGTTCGCCGCGGCGGTGATCATCGCCGATATCTGCCACAACGCTCAGCAGGTGACCATGGACGTGCTGGCCGTGATGTTCATCACCAGCCGGCTGCTGTACATCATCTGTTATCTGGCCGATTGGGCTATGCTGCGTTCGCTGGTGTGGCTGGTTGGCGTGGGGCTGATCGTCAGCCTGTTCTGCGTGTCCGTCTGACAGGAATGCCATGAGCTTGAAACGTCTGAGCGCGGTGATGCTCGCCTGCCTGGTGCTGAGTGCCTGTGGCGGGGTGGACCCTGCTTCGCCACTGGGTAAGCGCAAGGCCATCTTCAAGCAGATGCTGCACACCAGCGAAGACATGAACGGCATGCTGCTGGGGCGCCTGACGTTCGATGCCGCGACGTTTGCCGCCAGCGCCCAGACGCTCGACGGCCTGGCGCACCAGCCCTGGCAGCATTTCCCCCAGGTGCGTGAGCAGGACCATACCAGCGCCAAGCCTGAAGTCTGGGAGCGTCAGGCCCGATTCCAGCAATTGGCGCGGTCACTGGAGGCGGCCACCGGTGCATTGGTGGTGGCCAGCCGCGCCCAGCCGCTCAAGGACCTGGATCTGGACCAGCCCATGCAGAACGTGGAAAACGCCTGCAAGGCGTGCCACCGGGAGTTCCGCGACCACTGACCGTGTGGGTTACTGGTCGATTTCGTCCAGCGCCTGCTGCAATTCCTTGCGCGACTCGGCGAGTTTGTCCTTGCGCTTGTTGATCTTGTCCGAGTCGCCTTTCTTCATGGCCTTGTCCAGGTCGGCCTGGCGTTGCGCCACTTCACGACGTGCATCCAGTACCTTGTTTTCCCGTTCCTTCTGCAAGCCGGCATCGGTGCAGTTGGCCTGGCTCTGGGCCAGGGCTTTCTCCAGGCCCGCCTGCTGGTCGGTATTGCCGTGGGCCTTGGCCTGGTCGATCTGGGTGCGAATGGCCTGTTGTCTGGCCGCGCACCCCTTGAGTTCCAGCGGGGCTTGGGCGGCCATCAGCGGGGTGCACAGGCTGCCGCACAGGGCCAGCACAGTCAGAAGGGGTAGTGGTTTCATGGTGACTCCGTGTAAAGACTGCGCTATTGAACGGCTTATTGAAGCCAAAGTCTGTAAGAAGTTTCTTAGTTTTTAACCAGTAAAGCCCTCAATGCCTACAGTACGGAGTGTGTCGGCGACGGAGAGCACATCCGGGTGACGGAAGAATTCGAACAGATGCCTGGCCCGCGTCGCACCGATGCCAGGCTGCGCTTGCCATTGCTCAAGGCTCCGGTTGGCCAGTTGTTGCCAGGTCTGTCCTGTACTTGACGTACCCATGGCAGGTGCCCCGAGCGCCTTGAGCCAGCCCTGCAGGCCATGGCGGCGAGCCGCCTGCAAGCTTTCCAGCAGGCGGGCGCTGCTGCGTGCACCCAGTTGTGGTACCTCGGCCAGGGCCTGCGCGTCCAGCAGCAGCCAGCCGGCCAGGTCGTCGACTTTTCCGGCCTGGATCAGGCGCTCCCACGTCCCGGCCCCGACGTGAGGCATGTGCAACCCCTGTTTACCGCTCAGCCAGGCCAGGCGCGCACGAAACTGCGCCTGGCAACCCTCGGTGGGGCGCCAGCAACTGAGCGCGTGGTAGGCACCCGGGTCGGGAACCGTGAGGGGCTGCCTTTCGGGCGCGCGCCATACCACGTCACCCAGCCGTGGGATGGTCAGGCCGGCAAGCTGCACGGCCACCTGGTCCCCGGGCCGGATGTCCATGGCGCGCCAACGGTCGAGCGAGCCGACGCTGACGCGCCTTACCGTGCGGTCGTCCAGGCGCACCGGCAGCAGTTCCAGCACGGGTGTTATGCGCCCGGTGCGGCCGATGCTGAATGTCACCTCGCGCACATGGGCCAGCGCCTGGGCATAGGGATATTTCCAGGCGGCTATCCAATACGGCACCTTGGCCTGCCAGCGGCTGGCGGGTGGCCGCTGGCTCAGGCGCAGTATCAGGCCGTCACTGGCGAAGGGCAGGGGGGTGTTGTACCAGTGGTTGCGCCACTGGTTGGCCTGGTCGGCGTCTGTGATGGGCTGGCTGTAACGTGCCTCCAGCTCGAACCCCAAGGCCGCCAGCCCCGCCAGGCGTTCGGGCAATGTGGGCGGCCCCTCTGGCCAGTCCCATGCGAACAGGCCTATACGAGCACCGTCGGCGGCGTCCAGCTGGGTACGAGCCATGAGCCCAGCGACCCTGCCCCGGGCGTTGTCGCTGCCATCGCGGGCCTGGACATGCCCTTCGTAACGCCAGTAAAGCTCGCCCTGCAGGACCAGGTCCACCGGCTGGGGCAGGGGCCGGGACAGGGCGGCGATGGCACGGGCATTGGCGGTCCAGTCATGCCCCTGCACGCCGTCGCCGCGGCTGATGACCTGGTGCAGCCTGCCTTGCCGGTAGGTCACCGTTACCGCTACGCCATCCACCTTGGGCTGCACCCAGACATCGGTCTTGTGCCGCAACCAGTCGGCGACCGTGGCCTGCTCGGCATGCTTGCCCACGCCGGTGTGGGGAACGGGGTGCGCTATCGTGCCACGGGCAGCCTGCAGCGGGTGCGGGCTGCCAGAGTCCAGCGCGGAAAAGCACTGCTGCCAGTGGTCTAGCCGAAGGCGGGCCTGGTCATAGAGTTCGTCGGCGATGGCGGAGACGCCGTCGCGGTGATATTGGGTGTCCCACTGGCTGAGTTGTGCTTGCAGTGCAGTGAGCTGAAGCGCGGCGTGGGCGGGGTTCCAGTCCGGGCAACTATCAGCAGTTGCCAGGGCCGGTACCAGCAGGGCACCCAGCAGCAGAAGGGCGGGGTTCATTGTCGGCTTCCTTGCGCGACCCAGTGGAACCCCAAGCCTAGGAAAGGCTTGCTGCGGATGCTCGGTGGCGTGGTTACCGCATGTTGCTCAACTCAGCGCTGGTTGGGCGTGTCGTGCTGGGCGCGGGTGGAGTGAACCAGCGGCTTGTGCGGCGGGGCCTTCTTGACCACGACCTTCTTGTGCACCGGTTGTGGTGCCTTGTGCTTCTGTTGCTGGCTGTGAGTGTCGTGACTGTCGGGGGAATTGGCCATGGTTGCCATGTTGGCGGCCTGGGCATTGATGGCAAACAGGCCCAGCAGGGCAGCGGCGGGGGCGAACAGCGAAATGCGCATCGGAACCTCAAAAGTCTGGAAATAAAAGCGACCCGCTCAGCGAGGGGCGGGCATAGGAACGAAAAAGCCCCGGCCAGTTTCCTGGCCGAGGCTTTTTATTTTGTAAGCTGCAAGCTACAAAACTGAGTGCCGTCCGTTGTTGCTTGCAGCTTCCCTTTACAGGCCGGCAGCAACGCGCAGTGCGTCAGCGCGGTCGGTGCGCTCCCACGTGAAAGTGGTGAAGGTGTCTTCGCCCACGGTCACTTGTTCCGGGGTGCGGCCGAAGTGGCCGTAGGCCGCGGTACGCTGGTACATCGGGTGCAGCAGGTCGAGCATGGTGGTGATTGCGTACGGACGCAGGTCGAAGTGCTCGCGGACCAGCTTGACGATCTTGTCGTCGCTGATCTTGCCGGTGCCGAAGGTGTTGATCGAGATCGAGGTGGGTTGGGCCACGCCGATGGCGTAGGACACCTGGATCTCGCAACGGTCGGCCAGGCCGGCGGCGACGATGTTCTTGGCCACGTAGCGACCGGCATAGGCTGCCGAACGGTCAACCTTGGACGGGTCCTTGCCGGAGAAGGCGCCGCCGCCGTGACGGGCCATGCCGCCGTAGCTGTCGACGATGATCTTGCGGCCGGTCAGGCCGCAGTCGCCCACCGGGCCACCGATGATGAAGTTGCCGGTAGGGTTGATGTGGAACTGGGTGCCCTTGTGCAGCAGTTCGGCCGGGATCACCTTCTTGACGATTTCTTCCATCACGCCTTCACGCAGGTCGGCGTAGGAAACGTCCGGGTTGTGCTGGGTCGACAGCACGATGGCGTCGATGCCCACCACGCGGCCGCCTTCGTACTGGCAGGTGACCTGCGACTTGGCGTCCGGGCGCAGCCATGGCAGTGTGCCGGCCTTGCGTGCTTCGGCCTGGCGCTCTACCAGACGGTGCGAGAAGCAGATCGGCGCTGGCATCAGCACGTCGGTTTCGTTGCTGGCATAGCCGAACATCAGGCCTTGGTCGCCAGCACCCTGGTCTTCAGGTTTGCTGCGGTCGACGCCCTGGGCGATGTCCACCGACTGCTTGCCGATGATGTTCATCACCGCGCAGGTGGCGCCGTCAAAACCCACATCGGAGCTGTTGTAGCCGATGTCGACGATGACCTTGCGCACGATGTCTTCCAGGTCGACCCAAGCCGAAGTGGTCACTTCGCCGGCGATGATGGCCACGCCGGTTTTCACCAGGGTTTCGCACGCCACGCGGGCAAACTTGTCTTGCGCAATGATGGCGTCCAGGACCGCATCAGAGATCTGGTCGGCGATTTTGTCCGGATGCCCTTCAGACACGGACTCGGAGGTGAAAAGGGAGTATTCGCTCATCTCGACGGTTTCCTAAATTTACCGATGGTGAGTGTCGCCAGCCGGTCGCTGAAAGTGGCGGACCTGGATCTGGAAACCATTACGTAAGCCCACATACAGGCTTTCCCCGGGAACGAGTCCCGCAGCGGTGGCCCAACGGGCCAGGTCTTCCTGTTCAAAACCCAACCAGAGATCACCGCAGGCCTCCCTGGCCCAACTCTGGTTGTGACTGCACAACTCGGTCACCAGCAGGCTGCCGCCGGGGATCACCCGGGCGGCCAGCCGTTCGAGGGCCATGGCCGGGTCGGGGAAGTGGTGCAGCACCATGTTCAGCACCACGCAGTGGGCCTGTACATGGCTGTCGCCCAAGGCATCGGCCAGGGTCAACTGGACATTGCCCAGTTGGTCGCGCTGGCAGAGCTGGCGGGCCAGTTCAAGCATTTCGGCGCTGTTGTCCAGCGCGGTGACCCGGGCAAAGCGCCGGGCCAGATCCGGCAGAAAGGCGCCGTCACCGGGGCCTATCTCCAGGGCGCTGGCCTGCTCGCCGAAGCTGAGCTTGTCCAGCAGCGCCAGGACGCTGTCGCGGTATTGCGCCAACCCGGCGATCAGGTCCTGCTGTGCACGGAATTTCTCTTCCATGCGCGAGAAAAAATCTTCGCTGGCTGCCGCCCGCTGGCGCTGTACCAGGGCCATGCGGGCCCGCACGTCGACGGGCAGGGCAAGGTCGTCGGCTTCATCGAACAGCGCCGCGTGCAGGCGTCCACCAGGGGCCTCGGCGGCGGGCAGGGCGCGCCGGTAGAAGATCGCATTGCCCTCGCGCCGGGTCGCTACCAGGCCTGCCTGGGCCAGCACCTTGAGGTGGTGGCTCATGCCCGACTGGCCGATGGCGAAGATCTGCGCCAGCTCCAGCACGCCGAAAGAGTCGCTCGCCAGTGCCCGCAATACATTCAGGCGCAAGGCATCGCCACCGGCCTTGCACAGGGTGGCAAGGGCGTCGTGGTGCTCAGGGCGGATCTCGGGTGCGGGCAAGTTCATAGGTTCGGCAGTCTAGTCAGCGAAAACCAGCACCGCAAGGGCAATATCAAAAAGTTTTGATATTGCACGATGGGTGGAGCCGAATGGGGCGAATAGTGGTCCATTGCAGGAAGACGTTGCAGGCAGACTGACAATTACCTCCCCGACGGGCAGGAAAAACGCTGCCCTTTGACTATCTGTCATTGCCCAGAGGCGTGACGTGGGGGAAAATGCCGGTCTTTTCAAAATCCGTACTTTTTATAAAGCCCAGGAGATAAGCGATGCCCAGCCGTCGTGAGCGTGCCAACGCCATTCGTGCCCTCAGCATGGATGCCGTGCAAAAAGCCAACAGCGGCCATCCCGGTGCCCCGATGGGCATGGCGGATATCGCCGAAGTGCTTTGGCGTGATTTCTTGAAGCACAACCCGACCAACCCGTCGTTCGCCAACCGTGACCGGTTCGTGATGTCCAACGGTCACGGTTCGATGCTGATCTACTCGCTGCTGCACCTGACCGGTTACGACCTGTCGATCGACGATCTGAAGAACTTCCGCCAATTGCACAGCCGCACCCCAGGCCACCCGGAATACGGCTACACCCCAGGTGTCGAGACCACCACCGGCCCGCTGGGCCAGGGCGTGGCAAACGCCGTGGGCTTCGCCATCGCCGAAAAGACCCTGGCGGCCCAGTTCAACCGCCCAGGCCATAACGTTGTGGACCACCACACCTACGTGTTCCTGGGTGATGGCTGCATGATGGAAGGCATTTCCCACGAAGCGGCTTCGCTGGCCGGTACACTGGGCCTGGGCAAGCTGATCGCTTTCTACGACGACAACGGCATCTCCATCGACGGCGAAGTCGAGGGCTGGTTCACCGACGACACGCCAAAGCGTTTCGAAGCGTACCACTGGCAGGTGATCCGCAATGTCGACGGCCATGACGCCGACGAGATCAAGACCGCCATCGAGACCGCCCGCAAGAGCGACCGCCCGACCCTGATCTGCTGCAAGACCACCATCGGTTTCGGCTCGCCGAACAAGCAGGGCAAGGAAGAGTCCCACGGTTCGGCCCTGGGCGCTGAAGAAGTGGCCCTGACCCGCGCCGCGCTGAAGTGGAACCATGGCGCCTTCGAAATCCCGGCCGACATTTACGCCGAATGGGACGCCAAGGAAAATGGCCGCGCGCTGGAAGCCGAGTGGGACCAGCGTTTCGCTGCCTACTCGGCCGCCCACCCGGAGCTGGCCAACGAGTTCATCCGCCGCATGGCCGGTGAACTGCCAGCCGACTTCGCGCAAAAGGCCGACGCCTGGATCGCCGAAGTGGTCGCCAAGGGTGAAACCATTGCCAGCCGCAAGGCCAGCCAGAACGCCCTGAACGCCTTCGGCCCGCTGCTGCCTGAGCTGCTGGGCGGCTCGGCTGACCTGGCCAGCTCCAACCTGACCTTCTGGAAAGGCAGCCAGAGCATCAGCGCCGAAGCCCCGGGTGGCAACTACCTGCACTACGGCGTTCGCGAGTTCGGCATGAGCGCCATCATGAACGGTATCGCCCTGCACGGTGGTTTCGTGCCCTACGGCGCCACGTTCCTGATCTTCATGGAATACGCCCGCAATGCCGTGCGCATGTCGGCACTGATGAAGAAGCGCGTGGTATACGTGTTCACCCACGACTCCATCGGCCTGGGCGAAGACGGCCCGACTCACCAGCCGATCGAGCAACTGGCCAGCCTGCGCTGCACGCCGAACCTGGACACCTGGCGCCCAGCCGACGCCGTTGAATCCGCCGTGGCCTGGAAGCACGCCATCCAGCGCAACGATGGCCCTTCGGCCCTGGTCTTCTCCCGTCAGAACCTGCAGCACCAGCCCCGTGATGCCGCGCAACTGGCCGACATCGAGCGTGGTGGCTACGTGCTGAAGGATTGCGACGGTGAGCCGGAACTGATCCTGATCGCCACCGGTTCCGAAGTGGGCCTGGCCATCAACGCCCAGGCCAAGCTGGCCGAGCAGGGCCGCAAGGTGCGTGTGGTTTCCATGCCGTGCACCAGCGTGTTCGAAGCCCAGGACGCCAGCTACAAGCAGGCCGTGCTGCCGCTGGAAGTGGGTGCGCGCATCGCTATCGAAGCGGCGCACGCGGACTACTGGTACAAGTACGTGGGCCTGGAAGGCCGCGTCATCGGCATGACTACCTTCGGCGAGTCGGGCCCTGCGGCTGAGCTGTTCGAAGAGTTCGGCTTCACCGTCGACAACATCGTCGGTACGGCTGAGGAACTGCTGGAAGACTGATGTACCGCCTGCCCTTCGGGGCAGGCACCGCATGCCTGGTTTGTGTGGGAGCGGGCTTGCCAGCGAGCTTTGAGTGCATCAGAAGCTCGCTGGCAAGCCCGCTCCCACACAAGCATGGGCATGTTGAGCAGCAAGGTTTGACCCATTGTTTTCAGTGAGCACCTCATGCCCCAGCCGCGTCCCTATAAAGTTGCACTCAATGGCTACGGCCGCATTGGCCGCTGCGTCATGCGCGCGCTTTACGAACGCGGCGCCGAAGCGGGCGTCGAGGTGGTCGCCATCAATGACCTGGCCGACATGGCCAGCCTCGAATACCTGACACGCTTTGACTCCACCCATGGCCGCTTTCCTGGCCAGGTGCGCAGCGAAGGCGATTGTCTGATGATCAATGGCGACTGCGTGAAAGTACTGCGCAGCGCTACCCCCGAGGGCATCGACTGGGCGGCGCTTGGCGTCGACCTGGTATTGGAGTGTTCCGGGGCCTGGCATACCCGTGCCGACGGCGAGCGCTTTATCGACGCCGGCGCGCCGCGGGTGCTGTTCTCCCAGCCCATGGCCAGCGAGACCGATGTCGACGCCACTGTGGTGTTCGGCATCAACCAGCAGGTATTGACCGGTACCGAGACGCTGGTGTCCAACGCTTCCTGCACCACCAACTGCAGCGTGCCGTTGCTGCGGTTGCTGGATGAGGCCTTGGGCCTGGAGTACATCTCGATCACCACCATCCATTCAGCCATGAATGACCAACCGGTGATCGATGCCTACCATGCCGAAGACCTGCGCCGTACCCGCTCGGCCTTCCAGTCGATCATCCCGGTGTCCACCGGGCTGGCGCGGGGAATCGAGCGGTTGCTGCCGGAACTCGGTGGCCGTATCCAGGCCAAAGCAGTGCGCGTGCCGACCGTGAACGTGTCCTGCCTGGACATCACCCTGCAAGTGAAACGCGACACCGACGCCCGGGAGGTCAACCGTATCCTCCATGACGCCGCGCTCAGCGGGCCACTCAAGGGGCTGGTGGCCTACACGGAACTGCCGCACGCCAGCTGTGACTTCAACCACGACCCGCATTCGGCCATCGTCGATGCCAGCCAGACCCGTGTATCAGGCCCGCGCCTGGTCAATATCCTGGCCTGGTTCGACAACGAGTGGGGTTTTGCCAACCGCATGCTCGACGTGGCAGAGCACTTTCTGTACGTCGTGAACCAACAATCAAAACAGGCTTGAAGGACTGAACACATGACTGTGTTGAAGATGACCGACCTCGATCTGCAGGGTAAGCGCGTGCTGATCCGCGAAGACCTCAACGTCCCCGTGAAGGACGGTGTGGTCACCAGCGATGCGCGTATCCTGGCCTCGCTGCCGACCATCAGACTGGCCCTGGAGAAAGGCGCCGCCGTGATGGTCTGCTCACACCTGGGCCGCCCGACCGAAGGCGAGTTTTCCGCCGAGAACAGCCTCAAGCCCGTTGCTGATTACTTGAGCAAGGCGCTGGGCCGTGACGTGCCGCTGGTGGCCGACTACCTGGACGGTGTCCAGGTGAACGCTGGTGACCTGGTGCTGTTCGAGAACGTGCGCTTCAACAAGGGCGAGAAGAAAAACGCCGATGAGCTGGCACACAAGTACGCCGCTTTGTGCGACGTGTTCGTGATGGACGCCTTCGGCACCGCCCACCGTGCCGAGGGTTCCACCCATGGCGTGGCCAAGTTCGCCAAAGTCGCCGCGGCGGGCCCGCTGCTGGCCGCCGAGCTGGATGCACTGGGCAAGGCCCTGGGCGCGCCGGCCAAGCCGATGGCTGCCATCGTTGCCGGCTCCAAGGTCTCCACCAAGCTGGACGTGCTCAACAGCCTCAGCCAGATCTGCGACCAACTGATCGTCGGTGGCGGCATCGCCAACACCTTCCTGGCGGCTGCCGGGCACCCGGTCGGCAAGTCGCTGTACGAGCCGGACCTGCTGGACACCGCCCGTGAAATCGCCGCCAAGGTCAGCGTGCCGCTGCCGGTGGACGTGGTGGTCGCCAAGCATTTCGCCGAAACCGCCGAAGCCACCGTCAAGTTGATCAGCGAAGTGGCCGATGACGACATGATCCTCGATATCGGGCCGAAAACCGCTGAACAGTTCGCCCAGTTGCTGAAGTCCTCCAAGACCATTCTGTGGAACGGTCCGGTTGGCGTGTTCGAGTTCGACCAGTTCGGCAACGGCACCAAGGTGCTGGCCAAGGCCATCGCCGAAAGCCCGGCGTTCTCCATCGCCGGCGGCGGTGACACCCTGGCTGCCATCGACAAGTATGGCGTTGGCCAGGATATTTCCTACATTTCCACCGGTGGTGGTGCCTTCCTCGAGTTCGTCGAGGGCAAGGTACTGCCAGCCGTCGAGATGCTGGAGCAGCGGGCCAAAGGCTGATCCTCATGTACAGGTGGAAAGGAAGCGTCCAGATGACCAAGGCATTGCCGTTGTTGCTGTTGGCCACCGCGCTGGCGGGCTGTGCCCACAAGGCAGGCACCGCCCCGGCCCAGCCCGACCACGTGCCGGGCAAGGGCGGTTGTTACCAGTCCGACTGGCAGGCCGAGACGGCGCCGGTCATCAACAAGCGCCTGGGCCCGGATGGCCTCGAAAAGTACGACACCGAGCGCCAGGCTCCGGGGCAGGGTTGCCCTTGAGTCGACCGCTGGTCGGAACAACCGGCGGGCTTTTCAGTCCGATGGAATTGAACGGCAGGCCATGGCCTGCCGTTGCGCTGCGATCGAGGAAGTAAAATGAAAGGCTTTGTGGCCATGATGGCGTTTGCAGTGCTGGGTGGTTGTGCAAGTTTCAACCAGGCCCCGGCGCCCGCTGACTGGGCCCACTGGACCTGCGACAGCCAGGCGACCGTCGATTGGCGCTACCTGGATGCCAGCAAGAACAGCGTGGAAGTGAAGCTTGGTGGCAGTGCGCAGGTGTATCACCTGAAGGCTGAACCAGGTGCGTCGGGCGAGCTGTACAGTGATGGCGTGCTCGCGTTCCACAGTAAAGGTAACGAAGGCCTGGTGTACTGGGTCGCGACCAACGATTTGATTGGCCGGGCCTGCAAGGCCCAGTGATGAGCAGGGCCGGGCCCATGCCCGGCCTACACTACTTGAATGGCAGCCGCCGCTACGGCAGGCTTGCACGATTAACGACCCTCGACCGGGAGAGAGACTCACAATGGCACTCATTAGCATGCGCCAGATGCTGGACCACGCCGCTGAATTCGGCTACGGCGTTCCAGCCTTCAACGTCAACAACCTTGAACAGATGCGCGCCATCATGGAAGCCGCTGACAAGACTGACTCCCCGGTAATCGTCCAGGCGTCCGCGGGCGCCCGCAAATACGCTGGCGCACCTTTCCTGCGCCACCTGATCCTGGCGGCGATCGAAGAGTTTCCGCACATTCCGGTGTGCATGCACCAGGATCACGGCACCAGCCCTGACGTGTGCCAGCGCTCCATCCAGCTGGGCTTCAGCTCGGTGATGATGGACGGCTCCCTGGGCGTCGACGGCAAGACCCCGACCGACTATGACTACAACGTGCGCGTGACCCAGCAGACCGTGGCCATGGCCCACGCCTGTGGTGTGTCGGTGGAAGGCGAGCTGGGCTGCCTGGGTTCGCTGGAAACCGGCATGGCCGGCGAAGAAGACGGTATCGGTGCCGAAGGCCAACTGGACCACAGCCAGATGCTGACCGACCCTGAGGAAGCCGCTGACTTCGTCAAGCTGACCCAGGTCGACGCCCTGGCTATCGCCATCGGCACCAGCCACGGCGCTTACAAGTTCACCAAGCCGCCTACCGGCGACGTGCTGGCCATCGACCGCATCAAGGAAATCCACAAGCGCATCCCCAACACCCACTTGGTGATGCACGGTTCTTCCTCGGTACCGCAAGAGTGGCTGGCGATCATCAACCAGTACGGCGGCGACATCAAGGAAACCTACGGCGTGCCGGTCGAAGAGATCGTCGAGGGCATCAAGCACGGCGTGCGCAAGGTCAACATCGACACCGACCTGCGCCTGGCGTCCACCGGCGCCATGCGTCGTCTGATGGCCACCAACCCGAGCGAGTTCGACCCGCGCAAGTTCTTCGGTGAAACCGTGAAGGCCATGCGTGACGTGTGTATCGCCCGCTACGAAGCTTTCGGCACCGCCGGCAACGCTTCGAAGATCAAGCCGATCTCCCTGGAAGCGATGTTCCAGCGTTACGCCAAGGGCGAGTTGGCTGCCAAGGTCAACTGAGTTTCCTGCTTCGGACAAAACCGCTCTTCGCAGAGCGGTTTTTTTTTGCAAGCGGCATGGAAGTCCTTGTCCGCCGGGAACAACTTGAATATTAACCCGATCATTTGCCCACCCTATATTCGCCGGTAGAAACCAACCCGATATAAAGGACGGCAACATGAACATTGATGTGACTGCGGATGCCTCGGTCAATCCGCTGGATATTTCGGTGGACGGAACAATCCTGCCCTATGTGCCTGCTTGCGATAGTTTTGATATCGACGCAGGTGCGCCTGCTCCGATCGAGGATGCGCCTCTGTTCGGCGAAGAGCCGATAACCCCCGAAGAGCCCGGCTGTGAAAGTGGTGACGACGATGGGGGTGGCATGGAAATCATGGCGGGTTATTGCCCGAACGGGAGCTGGTCAGGCGGTATATGCAAGGCCTACAACAATGTCCGCGAGGACTGGATGCGGCGCTACAGTGGCGCGCGTTCCCTTAGGATTCAGGATTGCATCCTGCCTGGCACGCACAATTCGGCCTTCGACAAGGAGGCGCCTTCCACGCCGTCCAGCGAAACCTGCCAGGATGTATCGCCGCTCAAGCAACTTCGCGCCGGCATTCGGGTTCTGGACCTGAGGGTACAGTTCTTCTCTGGCTATTCGGCTGGGGACCCGCGCCGGTTCTCGATTTTCCATAGCACCACCTCCGGGCGGACCGTCGCCAATGACATCCTGGGCGCTCTCAACCAGTTCAGGGCGACGCCGGGGTACGACACGTCCAGGGAAATCGTCATTCTGGATTTCCATGAATTCAGGAACTTCACCGACGCGGCCCATGTGGAACTCGCCAACCTGATCAAGTCAAGGCTGGGTCAAGACCGGATTCTGCCAACTTCCATGGCCGCCAAGACGATTGGCGAGATCTGGAGCAGTTCCTCTGCCAATACCGTGATCGCCTACAACGACCGCCGTCGCGACGCCTTGTTCTGGGCTGGGGTGAATCAACGCTGGATTGGCAAAAACACGCCAACCAACAATCAGCTTCGTGACTTCATCAAAAAGGTGGGGAACGAGAAGAAGGGGGCGTGGGAGCTACGATCGGTTCAGGCGGCCAAATACGCCTTGCCCATGTTTGTACCCAATGACCGGTCCGGTGATCTCATGAGCTGGTTCAGTTCCAGCGGTAGCCAGCCTATCTTGAGCCACTACATTATCAATACTGACTGGTCGCTGCGTCAGCGGCTGGTCGACAATTGCATCCATGGCAATTCGTTGCGCGCCAAATACCTTTCTTATCTCTGATAGTTGAACCAGCCGCGAATAAACCGCAGCGGGGGCGGTTTATTCGCGGTGCGCCGGGGGTGAGGGGCCGTCAGTCTGACGTATGAGCGATGGCGAGCTTGTAAAAGGTCACCGTGCCGCCTTCGCTGGTATCGCCGGTGTTGTCCTGGGTATACACCCCTGCCTTGAAGTACAGCTGCGACGCCTTCCAGGTGGCGCTGATCTGGTCCACCCACTGGTAGCCCGCGGAGTCGACGCTGAGTGCGCCACCCGGGCTCAGGTGAATCAGGTAGTTGAACTGCTGGCCCAGCGGCACGCCGGTGGCCACCTGAATCACCGTGGGCTCATCGTCATCCAGGTGGTAGCGCACCTTGGCGACTATGTTGCCGGTCTGGGTCTTGGTCTTGTACTGGTACTCGACCTTGAGCAGCGGCTGGTTGCTGCCGTACACGTGGATCTGGCCAATCACCACCTTGCCCGACGAGGGCACCTGGTCGACGCTGAGCGTTGCGCGCAGGGTATTGTCGGCGGCGCCGTACAGCCAGTTGCGCACCGAGCCGTCGGCATTGGCCTCGCGCAGTTCGCAGCGGGGGTAGATGGCGCTTTCGGTCACGGTGCCGGTGACGGGTGCCCAGAAGAACAGGGTGCCGGTGTCGGAATGGAAATACTTGTCCTTGAAGCCGGACACCAGAGTTGGGGTGCTGATGGTCTGGGCCGGTGTGCCTTCCGGGACACTCAGCATCCAGGTCGATAGGTCGATCATGATAATAGCCTTCCATTTTATCGCGGCGGTCGACTGCCGAGAAACCAACCCGGCCGCTTCAGCTCGGGATTGAGAGGGCGCTCTTTATAGAGTCTTGAAAATAGTTTGTTAATGATGGCTAGTCGACAACTTGGCGCCAACCTTACGTCGAATTCCCTGCAGCCCTTTATTTACAGGGGCTGCGGGAACTTACCGTTAGTCGGGTAAGTCTGTATTGGCAAGGTACTGGCACGTCCGCTGCTCCCGCTCTCTTGGATCCTTGTCTAGAGTAAGGAGCAATCTGTATCCGGTTTATGCCTGAACGCCGGTGCCAAACGTCTCGATGAGAAGCATGCATGGAATGCGCGCAATCCCAGCCTAACGACGGCGGCTCGACGCTGCTGGTCGTTGATGATTATCCGGAAAACCTGATCAGCATGCGGGCTTTGCTCGAGCGTCAGGACTGGAAGGTGGTGACGGCGGCATCCGGGGTGGAAGCCTTGAGCATGTTGCTGGAGCACGAAGTCGACCTGGTCCTGCTCGATGTGCAGATGCCAGGCATGGACGGGTTCGAGGTGGCGCGCCTGATGCGTGGCAGCCAGCGCACGCGTTTGACCCCGATCATCTTCCTTACCGCCAACGAACAGAACCAGGCCTCCGTGCTCAAGGGCTACGCCAATGGTGCGGTCGACTACCTGTTCAAGCCTTTCGACCCGCAGATACTGCGCCCCAAGGTCCAGGCCCTGCTGGAGCAGCAGCGTAACCGCCGAGACCTGCAGCGCCTGAGCCGCGACCTGGAAACAGCCCGCGCCTTCAATGCCTCGGTGCTGGAAAACGCAGCCGAAGGTATTCTGGTCATCGATGAGAAAGGCCGGATCAGTTTTGCCAACCCAGCCATCTCCCGATTGCTCAACGCTTCGGTGGCTGAACTGACGGGGGCTGACCTGCTCAAGTTTGTCGCCAAGCCCGCCGTCGCCCAATGGCAGGATTCGGAGTTTTACCGCGCTTACACCAACCGCGAGACCTTTCGGGTTCACGATGCCGTGCTGTGCACGGTATCCGGCCAGCAGCTGCCGGCGGCCCTGTCCTGCGCACCGCTGCCCGGCGAGCAGCACGCCATGGTCGTCACGGTGCTGGACATGTCCGTGGTGCGCAACCTGCACCAGCAACTCGAATACCAGGCAGTGACCGACCCGCTGACCGGCCTGCTCAACCGTCGTGGTTTCTACCAGACCGTGGAAAGCGCCCTGGTGCGCAACGAGCGCTCGGACAAATCCCAGGCGTTGCTCTACCTGGACCTGGATGGGTTCAAGCGCATCAACGATATCCATGGCCATGACGCCGGCGACCGGGTGTTGCGGTGGGTAGCCGAGCAGCTCAAGGATTGCCTGCGCTCTTACGACATCGTGGCGCGCATGGGCGGTGATGAATTCACAGCGTTGCTCGACACCCTGGAATACCCGGAGCAGGCGGCCAAGGTCGCGGAGAAGCTGATTGATCGGGTTTCCATGTGCCAACAGGTCGATGGCCTGGACGTGACCCTGGGTGTCAGCATCGGCATTGCCACCTACCCTGAATGCGGCTCCAATCTGGACAGCCTGCTGCGCGCCGCCGACATCGCCATGTATGCGGCCAAACAGGCTGGGCGCCAGCAATACCGTTATTACGACCAGGACATGAACGGCCGCGCGCGTTCGCGCCTGATGCTGGAAGACAGTGTCAGCAGCGCCATCGAAAAGAAAGACTTCACTCTGGTCTATCAGCCCCAGGTGGCCATTGCCGATGGCCGCCTGCGCGGTTTCGAGGCCCTGTTGCGCTGGCGTCACCCCAGTGTTGGCGACGTGCCGCCCGGCCTGTTCATTCCCTTGCTGGAAGAAGCCCGCTTGATCAGCCGTCTCACCAGCTGGATCTACCAGCAGGGCGCCGCCCAGCGCCACGCCTGGCGGGACAGCTTCGACGACCAGCTTATTCTGAGCATCAGCCTGAGCAACGCCCAGTTTGCCATGCCCAACCTTGTGCCGGAGCTGCAGCGCGCCATTGCCATGAATGGCCTGCAGGCCCAGCAACTGGAAGTGGAAGTGGTGGAAACCTCGCTGATGCATAACCAGGAGGAGGCGCTGCGCCAGTTGCACGAACTGCACAACCTGGGCGTGCGGGTGGCACTGGACGATTTCGGCACGGGTCACTGTTCGCTCAAGCTGCTGCGCGACTTGCCCATCGATACCCTCAAGCTCGACCGCCACCTGGTGGCACGCCTGCCCGAGTCCAGCCGCGACGCGGCGCTGGCGCGCAATGTCATCGAGCTGTGCCAGGACTTCGACATCACCGTGATTGCCGAAGGGGTCGAAACCCGCGAGCAATATCAGTGGCTGCAAGCCAATGGCTGCGAGCTGGCCCAGGGCTTCATCGTTGCCAAGCCACTGACGTCCGAGGATGCCACCGGCTTCCCCGGGTACTTCGATTGGGCATCAGTGTAGCCACGCAATTGGGTACACTGGTGACCGATCTCACTGTGCAGCGCCACCATGACTCCGCTCAAATACCTCCAGGCCTACCCCGCGCACCTGCAAGAGCAGGTGCGCAAGTTGCTGGCTGAAGGCCGCCTGGGCGACTACCTGCAGCAGCGCTACCCCGGCCGGCATGACGTGCAGAGCGACAAGGCGCTGTACAGCTACGCGCTGGAGCTCAAGCAGGAGCACTTGCGCAATGCGCCGAACCTGGACAAGGTACTTTATGACAACCGCCTGGACCTGACCCATCGGGCTCTGGGGCTGCATACTGCTGTGTCACGGGTGCAGGGCGGTAAGCTCAAGGCCAAGAAGGAGATACGCATTGCCTCGTTGTTCAAGGAGGCCGCGCCGCAATTTCTGCGGATGATCGTGGTGCACGAGCTGGCACACTTCAAGGAATCCGATCACAACAAGGCGTTCTACAAGCTCTGCGAACATATGCAGCCGGGTTACCATCAACTGGAATTCGACCTGCGCATTTACCTGACCTGGCGCGACCTGCCGCAATGACCGACCAAGGATAGTTCGATGGATGTCAGCAAGACCAAGACCAGTTTCTACCGCCGCCTGTACGTGGCATGGCTGATCGACAGCGGCACTGCCAGCAGCGTGCCGGCCATCACGGAAGCGACCGGCATGCCCCGGCGCACTGCTCAGGACACCTTGCTGGCACTGGCCGATCTGGACATCGTCTGCGAGTTCGAACAGAGCGAAGGCGAGCGCAACCACATCGGCCAGTACCTGATTCGCGACTGGGGCGCCATCGACAAGGCCTGGATCGGCCGCAACCTTTCGACCATCAAAGCCACCCTCGGCTACCCCTGACTCCGCCACTGCGCCCTCGTGTGGGGCCGGGCATGCTCAGGTGACGGGTTGCGATCGGCGCATGCCAATATGGGGAATGCCGTCTTCCAGGTACTGCTCACCCTGCGCCACAAACCCGTACCGCCCGTAATACCCCTGCAAATGAGACTGGGCTGACAGATAGATCGGCACCTGCGGCCATAGTTTGTCCGCGTGCCACAGTCCCTGCTCCAGCAATGCGTTCCCCAACCCCTTGCCTCGCGCGAACGGCGCGGTCACCACGCGGCCGATGACCACATCGCCGTCGTGGGCCGCTGGGTCCAGCAGGCGCAGGTAGGCGGCCAACTGGTTGCCTTGCCAGCCCATCAGGTGGCAGGTGTCGCCTTCCAGGTCCTGCCCGTCGACTTCCTGGTACGGGCATTGCTGCTCGACCACGAAAACTTCGGTTCGCAGTTGAAGAATCCGGTAGAGCTGGTCGATACCTAAATCAGCGTGGTGTTTGCAGACCCAGTCGAGGGACATGTGTGCTCCTGAGAATAAAGGCCGGTTGCCTACCGCCATCATAGTGACAGACACGGTTGATGTTGAGCTAAGGTTAGAATCGGGATGTTGAACGCAAGGCTTGACCAACACGCCGGGCCAGGAGCCCGCTACAGGATCTTGAGCATGCTGCATTTGCTTCGAGTCTCGTATTTGCTTGGATTGCTGTTGGTCGCCCAGCCGGCGTCAGCAGACAGGTTGCGGCTGGTGGCTGACGCCTGGCCACCGTTCACTGACGCCACCATGGTCAATGGCGGCCTGGCCACGGAGCTGGTGACCACGGCTCTGGCCCGGGCCGGCTATGCCAGCGAGTTCGACCAGGTGCCGTGGGCCAGGGCGCTGCTGGGTATCGATGAAGGCCGCTACGACGTCCTGGTCAATGCCTGGTACAGCGACGAGCGCACCCGTATCGGCCAGTTCTCCGGCAGCTACCTGCAGAACCGCATCCTGTTCATCAAGGCCAGGGGATCGCCGATCGGCTTCAGCGGCAACCTGGACGAACTGCACCCGTACCCCATTGCCATCGTGCGCGGCTATGCGTACTCCGGCGCGTTCGACAGTGACGGCGAATTGCAGAAAGTACAAGTGCACAACTTTCCCATGGCCGTGCGCATGCTGGCCGCCGGCCGGGTACAACTGACCCTGGAAGATGAGCTCGTGGCGCGCTATTACCTGGGGCGCGAAATACCGCGGGTGCGCGATGCCGTGGAATTTTTGCCGGTGCCGCTCAGCCTCAACCACTTGCACATTCTGGTCAGCCTGCGAAACCCGGACCATGCCAAGATCGTGGCGGCGTTCGACAAGGCCATCGGCCAGATGCAGGCCGATGGCACGTACAGCAGGTTGCTCAAGCAGTACGGCCTGTAGTCAGGCGGCCACTGGCGAATCCTGCTGCGTCTTGTCCTTGATCAGGTGGGCCGCCAGGGTACGCAAAGGCCCCAACTGCCGGCAGATCAACGCCAGTTGGGTCTGCACCAGGCGCTGGCCCTCGTCGACCTCTTCGGGCATCTGCTCCAGGGCATTGGCCAGGGCCTCCTCGGCATCGCTGTGCAATGCCACCGGGGTCTTGTTGGCCAGGCTGGTGGCGATTTCTTCGATGCTGGCCGCCAGGGTCTGGCCCGTGCCTTCGATCAACTCGCTGCGCACCGGCTCAGGCAGCTCGGTGGCACGGTGCGCGCCCAGGCCCGACAGGTAACTGAGCAAGGTGTGCGACAGCACCAGGAAGCGGAAGCCCACGTCCGCCTCTTTGCGGAAATGGCCGGGCTCCATCAGCATGTTCGCCAGGGTAGTGGACAGCGCGGCGTCGGCGTTGTGTGCGTTGCGCCGGGCCAGGCGGTAACTGAGGTCGTCGCGCTTGCCGCGTGCGTACTGCTCCAGAATCTGGCGCAGGTAGATGCTGTTGCAGCTCAGGGTGTTGGCCAGCACTTTGTTCAGCCGGCGGCCCTGCCAGTCGGGCAGGAACAGGAATACCGCGACAATGGCGATCAGGCTGCCCAGCAGCGTATCGAAAAGGCGCGGCAGGAACAGGCCATAGCCATCACCCACCTGGTTGAAGCAGAACAGCACCATCAGCGTGATGCCCGCGGTGGAGACCGTGTAGCGCGTGGTGCGGTTGACGAAGAACACCAGGCCAGCGGCGATGGCGAACATGGACTGCACCAGGGGGCTGGGGAACAGGTTGAACAGCGGCCAGCCGATCACCAGGCCAATGGCCGTGCCGATGATCCGCTGGCCCAGCTTGCGGCGCGTGGCGCCGTAGCTGGGCTGGCAGACGAATACCGTGGTCAGCATGATCCAGTAGCTCTGGGTCGTGGGCACCACATGCACCATGGCGAAACACACGATCAGTGCCAGCGGCAGGCGCAGTGCGTGGCGGAACAGCAGCGAGGTGGGTGTCAGGTTCTGGCGGATACGGCCCCATACGTCCTTCAGGTTGCGCGGTGAACGGTCCAGCAGGCTGCTGTCGCTCTCGTCGGCGAGCTTGTCGGGGTTGCTGGCGTCGCTGAGCAGGCGGTCCAGGGTGCCGAGGTTGGCCGCCAGCGCGCGCAGGGAGCGCAGCAGCCCGCGCCAGGCCGGGTTGCTCTGAATGCGCAGGTGCTCCAGCGACGCATGCAGGTCGCCCAGGGCCTCGGCAAAGCTGTCGTCGTAGACGAACGGCTGGCGCAGCTGGATAGACTCCGACAGGCGCCGGCACGCAGCGCCTTGCTGGCGCAGCAGGCGCTGGCAGCGGAACAGTACGTCGCTGTGGAAAAAGGCTTCGGACAGGGCGTTGTAGGGGTAGTGCGAAGAGCTGGCGCGCTCGTGGATATCCTGCGCCAGGAAATACAGCTTCAGGTACCGGCTGATCTTCGAGCCGGGCCGGCCGCCGCCTACCCGGTGCAGGATGATTTCCTTGGTGGCGTTGAGCGCCGCCACCACCCGGCCATTCTGCTTGGCCAGCTCCAGGCGTCGGGCCTCGATGTCCAGGCCGCGAATGGGCTCGAACAGGCTCGCCTTGAGCTTCAGGTAATAACCCAGTTCACGGAACAGCCGGGCCAGTGCTTGCTGCACGGGCTGGTTGGCGAACAGCGCCTGCCACAGTACCGACAGCAGTCCGTACCAGGCTGCCCCGGTCACCAGCAGCAGCGGCTCCTCCCAGAAATTGCTGACTTCGCCGCCACGCTGGTCGACGCCAATCATGGTGTACACCGCAACGATCAGCGTCGCATAGGCCACGGCGTTGTAGCGCTCGCCCAGCGCCCCGAGCATGGTCAGGCCAAAGGCCGCCACAGCCAGGGCGATGATGAACAGGTAGGGGTAGGGGAACAACAGTTCAACTGACAGCGCCGAGCAGCTGAAACACACCAGCGTCACCGCCAATGCCTTGATCCGGCCCTGCCAGTTATCATCGGTCTCGGCCAGGGCGCAGGCGATGATGCCCAGGAAGATCGGGATCAGCGCATGCATTTCCCTTTGGTACCAACAGAACGCCATGGACCCGGTGAGGGCGATGAATACCCGCACGCTGTAACTGAACTTGTCGAGCGCCCATAAACGGCGCATGGATTGGCGGAACGAGGTCGATGCCATAGAGGGGACGCGAACCTGTTGGGCAGTTGATCTGAATAAAGCGGGTGCGTGCGGCGATTCACTGTCGCCGCTCTCTTATTACCAGCAAAATTTGTTCCGGGATACTGCCTGCCGCGTTATTACACGAACTGCGCCGCGGCGTAGCCCGACGCCCATGCCCACTGGAAGTTGAAACCACCCAGGTGCCCGCTGACGTCCAGCACCTCGCCCACGAAGTAAAGGCCAGGGCTTTTCAGGGACTCCAGCGTCTTGGACGAGACTTCGCGGGTATCGACGCCCCCCAGGGTGACTTCAGCGGTGCGGTAGCCCTCGGTGCCCGCTGGCACCAGTTGCCAGGCGCCCAGCTTGTCGGCGACGTCGCGCAGCTCGGCCGGCGTGTATTGCTTCATCGGCCTGGAGGTGAACCACTGCTCGGCCAGCAGGTTGGCCATCTTCTTGGTGAACAGCTCGCCCAGCAGGGTCTTGAGTTCGCTGTTGGGGCGCTCGGCCTGCTGCTGTTGCAGCCAGGCCAGGGCGTCGTGGTCGGGCAGCAGGTTGATTTCCACCGTGTCGCCGGGGTTCCAGAACGAGGAAATCTGCAGAATCGCCGGGCCGCTGAGGCCGCGGTGGGTAAACAGGAGGTTCTCGCGAAAGCTCTGGTCGTTGCAGCTCACCAGGCAGTCCACCGAAGTGCCCGACAACTCGGTGCACAGGGCCTTGAGCTGGTCGGTAATGGTGAAAGGCACCAGGCCGGCGCGGGTGGCCAGCACGTTGTGGCCGAACTGGCGGGCGATCTGGTAGCCGAAGCCCGTAGCGCCCAGGGTCGGGATAGACAGGCCGCCGGTGGCCACCACCAGCGACTGGCAGGTGACCTGGCCCAGGCTGGTGTCCAGCAGGTAGCCTGCCTCGGTCTTCTCGATGCTTTGCACCGAAGTGTCCAGGCGCAGGTCGACCTTCACCCCTTCGCATTCGCTGATGAGCATTTCCAGGATGTCGCTGGACTTGTTGTCGCAGAACAGCTGGCCCAGTTTCTTCTCGTGGTACGGCACACCGTGTCTGGCGACCATGGCGATGAAGTCCCACTGGGTGTAGCGAGCCAGTGCCGACTTGCAGAAGTGCGGGTTCTGCGACAGGAAATTGGCCGGTTCAGTGTACATGTTGGTGAAGTTGCAGCGCCCACCGCCCGACATCAGGATCTTCTTGCCGGCCTTGTTGGCGTGATCGATGAGCAGTACCCGTCGGCCGCGGGCGGCAGCGCTGAAAGCGCACATCAGGCCGGCGGCACCTGCGCCAATGATCACAACGTCGGTAGAGCGCACAACATCATCCTTTCATTCGAGTGGAACCCTGTGGGGCTGGGCGAAGCTCGTTCCCACAGGAGAGGGGTTGCAGGGGGTTACAGGATGCGCACGCGCAGCGAGCGGCCCTTGATCTTGCCGTTGTTCAGGCGCTGCAGGGCCTGTTTGGCGATTTCGCGGTCCACGGCCACGTAGGCCTGGAAGTCGAAGATCGCGATCTTGCCGACCTGGGTGCCCGGGATGCCGGCATCACCGGTCAGCGCGCCCAGGATATCGCCTGGGCGAACCTTGTCCTTGCGCCCGGCAGCGATGCACAGGGTGGCCATGGCCGGCAGCAACGGGCCGCCTGCCTGGGCGGTCAGGCTGTCCAGGGGCTGCCAGTTGAGCGGCGACTTCTGCAGTTGCTCGATGGCCTGGGCGCGCTGCGCTTCGGCCGGGGCCACGAAGCTGATCGCCAGGCCGTTTTCGCCGGCACGGCCGGTACGGCCCACGCGGTGAATGTGAATTTCCGAGTCGCGGGCCAGCTCGACGTTGATCACCATGTCCAGGGAATCGATGTCCAGGCCGCGGGCCGCCACGTCGGTGGCCACCAGCACCGACGTGCTGCGGTTGGCGAACATGGCCAGTACCTGGTCGCGATCGCGCTGTTCCAGGTCGCCGTTCAAGGCCACGGCGCTGATGCCTTTGGCGGTCAGGTGGTCGACGACTTCCTGGCACTGCTGCTTGGTGTAGCAGAACGCCACACAGGACTGCGGGCGGAAATGGCCCAGGGCCTTGGTCACGGCGCTCAGGCGGTCTTCCGGGCTGATCTCGTAGAAACGTTGTTCGATCTGGCTGTCGGCATGCAGCGACTCGGCCTTGACCGTCTGCGGGTCGCGCATGAACTTGGAGGCCAATTGCTTGATGCCCACCGGGTAGGTCGCGGAGAACAGCAACGTCTGGCGACGGGCAGGGGTCTGCTCGATGATGTCTTCGATCGAGTCGTAGAAGCCCATGTCCAGCATGCGGTCGGCTTCGTCCAGCACCAGGGTGTTCAGGCCGTCGAGCACCAGCGAGCCCTTGCGCAGGTGCTGCTGGATACGCCCCGGGGTGCCGACGATGATGTGCGCGCCGTGCTCCAGCGAAGCGATCTGCGGGCCGAAGGACACGCCGCCGCACAGGGTCAGCACCTTGATGTTGTCTTCGGCGCGGGCCAGGCGACGGATTTCCTTGGCCACCTGGTCGGCCAGTTCGCGGGTCGGGCACATGATCAGCGCCTGGCAACCGAAGTAGCGCGGGTTGATCGGGTTCAGCAGGCCGATGCCGAAGGCCGCGGTCTTGCCGCTGCCGGTCTTGGCCTGGGCGATCAGGTCCATGCCCTTGAGAATCACCGGCAAGCTCTGCGCCTGGATCGGCGTCATCTGGGCATACCCGAGTGATTCGAGGTTGGCCAGCATGGCGGCGGACAATGGCAGCGTATTAAAAGCGGTGGCGATGGTGGTCACGGGACTGGCCTGCAAAACAAAATGTCGCGCAGTGTACCAGCCCTGTGGCCTTTGGCCCTAAGCCTCTATCTCCGGTTCCGGACGAACAGCGTTGCTGCTGTCCTTTTTGCCGTCGCTGTTGGACAGCTGCACGAAGATTGCCGCGGCCAGCATCGCCATGATGCCGATGGTCAGGAAGGTCAGGTGGAAAGCTTGCAGCACGTTGGTATCGGCCTCGGTGGTGAAACCGCCCAGCAGCGCGCCGGCGCAGGCCACGCCCAGGCTCAGGGACAGCTGCGCCACCACCGAGAGCAGGCTGTTGCCGCTGCTGGCGTTGGCGTCGTCCAGGTCGATCAGGGTCACGGTGTTCATGGCCGTGAACTGCAACGAGTTCACCGCGCCCATGATGCCAAGCTGCACCAGCAGCACGACATAAGGCGTGTCTGGCGTCACCAGGCCCAGGCTGGCAAGCATCACGCCCAGTGCCAGGGTGTTGGCGGTCAGCACGATGCGATAGCCAAAGCGCTCGATCAACGGCCGCGCCACCGACTTGGCCAGCATCGCCGAAGCCGCCAGGGGGATCATGCTCATGCCGGCCTCGGCGGGCGAATAGCCCAGGGCTACCTGCAACAGCAGCGGCACCAGAAATGGCAGGGCGCCGCTGCCCAGGCGGGCGAACAGGTTGCCCAGAATGCCCACCGCAAAAGTGCGGGTACGGAACAGCGTGGGCGAGAACAGCGGCTCCGGGTCATGGGCGGCGCGTACCCAGTAGGCGGCCAGGCAGGCCATGCCGCCGAACAACAGCAACATGACCCGCAGGTGCGGCAGCTGCAGTTCGCCCAGGCCTTCCATGGCGATGGTGATCAGCACCATGGCGGCGCCGAACATCAGGAAGCCCAGGGTATCGAAGTGCGTGCGGCTGCTGCCGCGCAGGTCCGGCACGATGGTCCACACCGCCCAGCAGCCCAGCAGGCCCACGGGCAGGTTGATCAGGAAAATCCAGTGCCAGCTCAGGTATTCCACCATCCAGCCGCCCAGGGTCGGGCCCAGCAGCGGCCCGAGCAGGCCTGGGATGGTGACGAAACCCAGTATGCGCACCAGCTCCGAGCGCGGGTAAGCGCGCAGTACCACCAGCCTTCCCACCGGCAGCATCAGCGCGCCACCCAGGCCTTGCAGCACCCGCGAGCAGACCAGCACCGTGAGGCTGCCGGAAATGGCACAGGCCAGCGAGCCGAGGCTGAACAGGGCGATGGCGCTGAAGAACACGCGTTTGGTGCCGAAGCGGTCGGCTATCCAGCCGGAGGCCGGGATCAGCAGCGCCACGGTGAGCATGTAGGCGATGACCACCGACTGCATGCGCAGCGGGTCTTCGGCCAGGTCGCGGGCCATGGCGGGGAGGGCGGTGTTGAGGATGGTGCCGTCCAGCGACTGCATGAAGAAGGCGATGGCGACTACCCAGGGCAGTAGTTTGGCGGTGCGGGGGTCTAGTGCGGTGGGCATGACATCCCTTTTTTGTGAGGTGGGGTGTCTAGCTTAGGTGGCTGCGGTGATTTGTCGCAAGGATTGTAGTCGGTGTGGCCCTTTTTCCCGAGCTCCGCCCGGTCCTGCATGGGATCGTGTTTCCCTATAGGACCAGGCGAAGCCCGGGAAGCAGGCGCCGCGGTTACTGGGCGGTACGGCTCACTTCACGCAGCGGCTTGCCACGCACCGGCGCGTCCCCGGCCACGTAGTAGTCGGCGGTGCTGCGGGGCAGAGGCTGGCGGCCACGGATCTTGTCGGCGATTTTCTCGGCGATCATGATCGTCGGCGCGTTGAGGTTGCCGGTGGTGATGATCGGCATGATCGACGCGTCGACAACGCGCAGGCTTTGCAGGCCATGCACGCGGCCCTGGTGGTCAACCACCGCCATCTCATCGGTGCCCATCTTGCACGAGCAGGACGGGTGGAACGCGGTTTCGGCGTGCTCACGCACGAACTTGTCCAGTTGCTCGTCGGTCTGCACGTCGATGCCAGGGCTGATCTCACGGCCACGGAATTCGTCCAGGGCCGGCTGCTGCATGATTTCACGGGTCAGGCGGATGCCGTCACGGAATTCCTGCCAGTCCTGTTCGGTAGCCATGTAGTTGAAGAGGATGCTCGGGTATTCGCGCGGGTTCTTCGATTTCAGCTGCACGCGGCCGCGGCTAGGCGAACGCATGGAGCCCACGTGGGCCTGGAAACCGTGCTCCTTCACGCCGTTGCTGCCGTTGTAGTTGATCGCTACCGGCAGGAAGTGGTACTGAATGTTCGGCCATTCGAATTCCGGACGCGAGCGGATGAAACCGCCGGCCTCGAACTGGTTGCTGGCGCCGATGCCAGTACCGTTGAACATCCACTCGGCACCGATGGCCGGCTGGTTCCACCACAACAGCGACGGGTAGAGCGACACCGGCTTGGTGCAGGCGTACTGCAGGTACATTTCCAGGTGGTCCTGCAGGTTCTGGCCCACGCCCGGCAGGTCATGCACAACCGGAATGTCCAGGCTCTTGAGCAAGTCTTTCGGGCCGACGCCGGAACGCTGCAGAATCTGCGGCGAGGCGATGGCGCCGCTGCACAGCAGTACTTCCTTGCGGGCACGGGCTTCTACCGGTGTATTGCTCTCGCCCACCAGGTACGACACGCCCACGGCGCGCTTGCCGTCGAACAGGATACGGTCGGTGAGGGCGTGGGTGACGATGGTCAGCGTGTCGCGCTGCTTGGCGGTATCCAGGTAGCCGCGGGCGGTGCTGGCGCGACGGCCCTTGGGCGTCACGGTGCGGTCCATGGGGCCGAAGCCTTCCTGCTGGTAGCCGTTCAGGTCGTCGGTGCGCGGGTAGCCGGCCTGCACGCCGGCCTCGACCATGGCGTGGAACAGCGGGTTGTTGCCGGCCTTGGGCGTGGTGACGCTCACCGGACCTTCACCGCCGTGGTAGTCGTTGGGGCCGATGTCGCGGGTTTCGGCCTTGCGGAAGTACGGCAGGCAGTCCAGGTAGGTCCAGTCTTCCAGGCCTGGCAACTTGGCCCAGCCGTCATAGTCCATGGCGTTGCCGCGGATGTAGCACATGCCGTTGATCAGCGACGAGCCACCCAGGCCCTTGCCGCGGCCGCATTCCATGCGGCGGTTGTTCATGTGCGGCTCCGGGTCGGTCTCGTACGCCCAGTTGTAGCGGCGGCCCTGCAGCGGGAAGGCCAGGGCGGCGGGCATCTGGGTACGGAAGTCGAAGCGGTAGTCGGGGCCGCCAGCTTCCAGCAGCAGGACGGTGACGCCCTGGTCTTCGGTCAGGCGGGTGGCCAGGGTGTTACCGGCCGAGCCGGCCCCAATGATGATGTAGTCGAATTCTTTGGACATTTCTGCTCCCTCGTTTTGGGTGGGGGAAAATCGTCGTGGGGTTGCGCGGCCCCCGCTCATGTGGGGCCGGGCGTCAGCTCGGGAAGGGGCGCCGCGGTGGATGGCGGTGGCCTTTTCCCGAGCTTCGCCCGGTCCCACAGGGAATGGCGGGCCGGGCAGGGGGCGGCTTTAGAACACCGAGGCGTAATCGCCCAGTTCAACCTGGATCGATTTGATCCGGGTGTACTGGTTCAGCGAGCTGATGCCGTTCTCGCGGCCCACGCCCGATTGCTTGTAGCCGCCGACCGGCATCTTGGCGTCGGATTCGCCCCAGGCGTTGATCCAGCAGATACCGGCTTCCAGTTGGTGAATCACGCGGTGGGCGCGGGTCAGGTTCTGGGTGACGATGCCGGCGGCCAGGCCGAAGTCGGTGTCGTTGGCACGGCGGATCACTTCGTCTTCGCTGTCGTAGCCGAGGATGGCCATCACCGGGCCGAAGATCTCTTCGCGCACGATGGTCATGTCGTCACGGCAGTCGGTGAACACGGTCGGGGCCACGTAGGCGCCCTGGGCGAATTCACCCTCGGTCAGGCGCTCGCCGCCGCACAGTACGCGGGCGCCTTCTGCCTTGCCCTTGGCGATGTAGCCCAGCACGCTTTCCATGTGGGCGAAGCTCACCAGGGGGCCGAAGTTGGTGTTTTCATTTTCCGGGTTGCCGACGCGGATACGCTTCACGCGCTCGACGATCTTGGCTTCGAAAGCTGCCTTCAGGGCGTTGGGTACGAACACGCGGGTGCCGTTGGTGCACACCTGGCCCGAGCTGTAGAAGTTGGCCATCATGGCGATGTCCGCGGCGCGGTCCAGGTC
Source organism: Pseudomonas sp. RIT-To-2 (assembly GCF_029623465.1). Taxonomy (NCBI): domain Bacteria; kingdom Pseudomonadati; phylum Pseudomonadota; class Gammaproteobacteria; order Pseudomonadales; family Pseudomonadaceae; genus Pseudomonas; species Pseudomonas sp. RIT-To-2. Next base: position 232,110 of record NZ_JAPYKM010000001.1, read on the forward strand.
GGCGTCGTCGAAAATGATCAGCGGGCTCTTGCCGCCCAGCTCCATGGTGACTTCCTTCAGCGAGCTGCTCGACGCGCTGGCCATGACCTTCTTGCCGGTGTCGGTGCCGCCGGTGAAGGAGATTTTCTCGATGCGCGGGTGCTCGGTCAGCCAGCTGCCCACTTCACGGCCGCTGCCGGTCAGCACGTTGAACACACCGGCTGGCAGGCCGGCTTCGGTGTAGATCTCGGCCAGCTTCAAGGTGGTCAGCGAGGTGACTTCGCTGGGCTTGAAGATCATCGCGTTGCCTGCGGCCAGCGCCGGGGCGGATTTCCACAGGGCGATCTGGATCGGGTAGTTCCAGGCACCGATACCCACGGTCACGCCCAGCGGCTCGCGGCGGGTGTAGACGAACGAGGTGTCGCGCAGCGGGATCTGCTCGCCTTCGATGGCGGGCACCAGGCCGGCGTAGTACTCCAGTACGTCGGCACCGGTGACGATGTCCACGTAGCGGGTTTCCGAGTACGCCTTGCCGGTGTCCAGGGTTTCCAGGGCAGCCAGCTCGTCGTTGCGCTCGCGCAGAATGTCCACGGCGCGGCGCAGGATGCGCGAACGCTCCATGGCGGTCATGGCGGCCCAGACTTTCTGGCCCTTTTCGGCGCTGACCACGGCGCGCTCCACATCGGCCTCGGTGGCCCGCTGAACCTGGGCCAGCACTTCGCCGTTGGCCGGGTTGATGGCGTCGAAGGTGGCGTCGCTGGAAGCGTCCACGTAACCGCCGTCAATGTAGAGTTTTTGCAGTTCGAAACGGGCCATAGTGTCCTCGCAAGTGCTTGTCTGGGTAGCGGGCAGATGCGAGCGTGTCACCGCTAGTTCATCTGCTTCGCCAGTTGCTGATCCATGTATTCGTAGGCGATTTGCTGCGCCTGCTCAGTGTCAAACGCGTCGCCCGAAAGCGCGCCGCGCAACCACAGCCCGTCGATCAGTGCAGCCAGCCCGCGGGCGGCGCTGCGTGCCTGTTCCTGCGGCAATACGCGGCGGAACTGGCAGCACAGGTTGGAATACAGGCGGTGGTCGTTGATCCGCTGCAACCGGTGCAAAGACGGCTGGTGCATGCTGGCGGCCCAGAAGGCCAACCAGGTTTTCATCGCCGGGCCGTTGACCTGGCTGGCGTCGAAGTTGCCTTCGATGATCACCTGCAGGTGGGCGCGGGGGCTTTCGTCCCCCAGTGCCTGGCGCCGCGCCCGGACATTTTCGATCAGGGCGTTCATCAGGTAGCGCATGGTCGCTGCGATCAGGCCGTTCTTGTCCTGAAAGTAGTGACTGATGATTCCATTCGAGACCCCCGCCAGGCGGGCGATCAGCGCAATGCTGGCATCTGCCATGCCGACCTGGTCGACCGCCAGCAACGTGGCTTCGATCAACTGCTGGCGGCGTATGGGCTGCATACCGACCTTGGGCATTGAAAACTTCTCCTTTGGCCTTGCGACGGACAGCAAGCCGCCCGTCTCGGCGAAGACCAGTCTATTTTGTTTTGATTGAACGTTCAATCAACAAAGAATAAGATCTGCGACAATTTGTGCCATTGACATGCTTTGCGGGCGTCCGAATGGCACAAATGGCACCCCGAAAAAAATCGAGGTGCTTTATATCACTCCTTGGCGTGTGGGCATTGCCCCATTCACCTAAGGAATGAGTCCCTGTGTGTCCTTCTCTCGCACTGCCTGGAGCATCTGTGCCATGAGTTCTGCCTCCTTGATCAAGAACCCCACCGAAAGGGTTCGGCTCAACCCCGTCGTGTTTTATGCGTCGACGATTCTGATACTGCTGCTCACCGCGGTGCTGATTGCCGCGCCCCAACAGGCCGGGCATGTGCTCGGCCAGGCCCAGGATTGGCTGTCGAGAAGTTTTGGCTGGTATTACATGCTGGTCATTGGTGCTTACCTGGTGTTCGTGGTGGGCCTGGCATTCACTTCGTTCGGCAAACTCAAGCTGGGCACCAAGGACGACACTCCCGACTTCAGCTATGGCGCCTGGGCGGGCATGCTGTTCTCCTCTGGCATCGGCATTTCCCTGCTGTACTTCGGTGCATCGGAGCCGCTGGATCACTTTTTCAACCCGCCCGAGGGCGTTTCGGCCAGCAGCGCTGCCGCTCGTCAGGCCGTGCAACTGACCTTCCTGCACTGGGGCCTGCATGGCTGGGCCATCTATGCGCTGGTAGGCCTGGCCGTGGCGTATTTCGCCTACCGGCACAATCAGCCGCTGGCGCTGCGCTCGGCGCTTTACCCGCTGGTAGGGCAGCGCTGGGTCAAGGGCCTGGCGGGTGATGCGGTGGACGGGTTCGGCATGTTCGTGACGCTGCTGGGCCTGGTCACCAACCTGGGCATCGGTGCCATGCAGGTGTCCTCGGGGCTGGAACACCTGTTCGGCATGCAGCACAACAACACCAACCTGCTGATCGTGATCCTGGTGATGAGCACGGTGGCGACCATCGCTGCGGTGTCGGGGGTGGAGAACGGTATTCGCCGCTTGTCGAACCTGAACATCATCCTGTTCAGCGGCCTGCTGTTGTTCGTGCTGCTGGCCGGTGACACGCTGCACCTGCTCAACGGCTTCATTCAGAACATCGGCGACTACCTCAACGGCGTGGTGCTGAAAACCTTCGACCTGTACGTGTACACCGGCGACACCGCCAAGTCGGAACGCTGGTTGGGCCTGTGGACCCTGTTCTACTGGGCCTGGTGGATTTCCTGGGCACCATTCGTGGGTATGTTCATCGCGCGTATCTCCCGTGGCCGCACGGTGCGTGAACTGGTGTTTGGCGTATTGCTGATTCCGTTGGGTTTCACCCTGGCGTGGCTGTCGGTGTTCGGCAATACCGCCCTGGACCTGGTGATGAACCAGAACGTGGCGGAGCTGGGCAAGACCGCACTGGAGCAGCCGTCCATGGCCATGTACCAGTTGCTGGACCACTTCCCGGCGTCGAAGATCGTCATCGGCGTGGCCATTTTCGTCGGCTTCGTGCTGTTCCTCACCCCGGCGGACTCTGGCGCGGTGATGATGGCGAACCTGTCGTGCAAAGGCGGCGATGTGGATGAAGATGCCCCTCACTGGCTGCGTATCCTCTGGTCGGCGATCATCACCCTGGTGACCATCGGCCTGCTGTTCGCAGGCAACTTCGAAGCCATGCAGACCATGGTGGTACTGGCGGGCCTGCCGTTCTCGGTGGTGCTGTTGCTGTTCATGTGGGGCCTGGTCAAGGCCATGAAGCAGGACGCCAAGGCTGAAGAAGACCGCTTGGAGCAAATGCAGGCCGAGCTGCTGGCACTGGGTGGGCGCGAGTTCATCCGCCGCTGAGGTAGCCCCTGTTCAGGCCTCTCGCGAGCAACGCTTGCTCGCGATGAGGCCATCAGCTTCACCCCAGGTTCTTGCCCAACAGCGCGTGATACAGCTCGCTGTCACCCAATATCCCCACCACCCGGTTGTTGTCGTGCAGCACCAGCTTGTTGCCCGTCTGGTAGCGAATCTGCAAGGCATCGCGCATGCCGATGTCGGCACCCACCAGCGTCGGCTGGCGGCCCAGGCCTTCTACCGCTTGCCCTGGTGCCCAGTTCTGCAGGTCCAGTACCCCGGCGCCCTGGCGGGCACCCTTGATGGTGTTGCCTTCGGCCAGGTCTATCCAGGAGTCACCACCGGGGTCCAGGCACACTGAGCCGTTGATGCGTTTGCAGTTGTCCAGGGTGCGCATCAGGCTGCGGCCGCACAGCACGTTGAGCGGGTTGGTATGGGCGACGAACGTGCGCACGTAGTCGTCGGCGGGGTTGAGCACGATTTCTTCAGGCTTGCTGTACTGGATGATCTTGCCGTCTTTCATGATGGCGATGCGGGTGCCCAGCTTCAGCGCCTCGTCCAGGTCATGGCTGACGAAGACGATGGTCTTGCTCAGCTTGTTCTGCAGGGCCAGCAGTTCATCTTGCAGGCCTTGGCGAATCAGTGGGTCGAGGGCGGAGAACGGTTCGTCCATCAGCAGAATATCGGCGTCCATGGCCAGGGCGCGGGCCAGGCCCACGCGCTGCTGCATGCCGCCGGACAACTCATCGGGCTTCTTGTTGCGCCATTGGGTCAGGCCCACCAGCTCCAGCTTCTCGTCCACCAGCTTGCGCCGTTCCTTTTCGGGGCGGCCCTGCATTTCCAGGCCGAAGCTGATGTTCTCGCGCACCGTCAGCCAGGGCATCAGGGCGAACTTCTGGAACACCATGGCGATGCGCTTGGTGCGCATCATCTTCAATTCCGCCGGCGTACAGTGGGCGATGTCGATCTGCGCCCCTTCATGCTCGATGTACAAGTTGCCGCGGCTCACGGTGTTCAGGCCGTTGATGCAGCGCAGCAGGCTGGACTTGCCTGAGCCCGACAGGCCCATCAGTACGCAGATCTCGCCTTTGTTGATGTCCAGGCTGGCTTTCTCGACGCCCACCACCAGGCCGGTCTTTTTCAGGATCTGGTCCCGCGAGAGGCCTTGGTCCAGCAGGCTGAGCGCCTCCCGCGGTTTATTGGAGAAGACGACGTCTACCTGGTCGAAGCGGATTATGCTCATGCGTCACCCCCTACTTTTGCATCGGGTTGTTTGCAGATACGGTCGAGCATGATCGCCAGCAGCACGATCGCCAGGCCAGCTTCGAAGCCCAGGGCGATATCGGCGGTGTTCAGTGCGTTGACCACGGGTTTGCCAAGGCCGTCGGCACCTACCAGCGCGGCGATGACCACCATCGACAGCGACAGCATGATGCACTGGGTAATGCCGGCGGCAATGCTCGGCATGGCATGGGGCAGTTCAATGCGCGACAGCAGTTGGCGGCGCGAGCAGCCGAAGGCCTTGCCCGCGTCCAGCAGTTCATGGGGCACGTCGCGGATGCCCAGGTAAGTCAGGCGGATGGGCGCGGCAATGGCGAACACCACCGTGGAAATCAGCCCGGGAACCACGCCCAGGCCGAACAGTGTCAGGGTAGGGATCAGGTACACGAAAGTGGGCACGGTCTGCATCAGGTCGAGCACGGGGCGCATCATGGTATAGAACATCGGCTTGTGCGCCGCGACGATACCCAGGGGAACGCCGATGGCCACGCACACCAGGGTCGCGAACAACACCTGGGCCAGGGTCTCCATGGTTTCCTGCCAGTAGCCCAGGTTCAGGATCAGCAGAAATGAGAGCACCACGAACGCGGTCAGCCCCCACTTGCGCTGAATGAAATGCGCCAGCGCGGCAACCAGGGCGATCAACACCAGCGGATTGAACCAGGTCAGGCCGAACGTCAGGCCATGGATCATGGCTTCGAGAGTTGATGAAATGGCGTCGAAGGTGTTGGCGCCATGTTTCGTCAACCAGTCGACGAAGCTGGCGATGTATTGGCCCAGCGGGATTTTATGATCAGTCAGCATGGTAGTGAACGTCCGCATGCAAGTTGAAAGAACGGCTTGCGGCGGGCGCACCCGCCGCAAGTTCTGCGGTTACTGCGTCAGCTTTGCCTTGGCGGCCTCCAGGCCTGGTTTACCGTCCACGGTGGTCACGCCCGCCAGCCAGGTTTCCAATACCTGCGGGTTTTTCTTCAGCCACGCCTTGGCGGCCACATCAGGCTTCATCTTGTCGTCGAGGATGTTGCCCATCAGCGCGCTTTCCATCGGCAGGGTGAACGACAAGTTTTTCAGCAGTTGGCCCACGTTGCTGCATTCCTGGGTGTAGCCCTTGCGCACGTTGGTGTAGATGGTGGCCTGGCCGAAGTTGGGGCCGAAGTAGTCGTCGCCGCCGGTCAGGTACTTGATCTTGAAACGGGTGTTCATGGGGTGCGGTTCCCAGCCCAGGAACACCACGGCAGTGTTGCGCCGCTGCGCACGGTCCACCTGGCTGAGCATGCCGGCCTCGCTGGATTCCACCACCTTGAAGCCTGCATCCTTCAGGCCAAAGGCGTTCTTGTCGATCATGCTCTGGATCAGCCGGTTGCCGTCGTTTCCGGGTTCGATGCCGTAGATCTTGCCGTCCAGCTCCTTCTTGAATTTGGCGATGTCGGCGAAGTCATGCAGGCCCTTGTCGTACAGCTCTTGAGGCACGGCCAGGGTGTATTTGGCGTTTTCCAGGTTGGCGCGCACGGATTCCACGGTGCCCGCGTCTCGGTAGGGCTTGATATCGTTTTCCATGGTCGGCATCCAGTTGCCGAGGAATACGTCCATGTTCTTGCCGTCGGCCAGGGACTTGTAGGTCACGGGCACGGAAATCATGGTGGTGTTGGTTTTGTAGCCCAGCGACTGCAACACGGCGCTGGTGACCGCGGTGGTGACGGTAATGTCGGTCCAGCCGACGTCGGAGAAATTCACGGTCTGGCATTGGGCCGGTTCGGCGGCCTGGGCCAGCATCGGCAGACTCAACATGGCGGCCAACAACAACGATGGTGAACCTTTCATGGGGTTGCGCTCCTGGATGTTTTTTCTCGGGCGGCCTGCTCAGGCTGACCCGCTTTCTGGTCGCGGTTGGGTGGCGGGCAGCGCTTGAAACAGACAGCGCTGGCCGGGTGCCTTGCAATCGAGTCGAGACTGATCATGTACCAGCGAAAAACCGTCGCCTACAGGGGGGGTCGTAACCAGTACATAGGGGGTCGCTTCCAGTGCCGGTGGTGTCGTTTACAGATTTTCCGAACCCTGCAAGCGTGGTTTTCGACCGTTGGCGTCGCTGAAAACGCCTTCCTGGCGGCGTGGGCGCTGGTGGGCATGGGCGGGTCGGTTGCAGACGTCGCACCCGTGGCAGGAAGCCCGATGATGAAGGCAATCCGGCGCACGCCGCTCAAGCGTAGCAGTTGCGCCAGCGGCCGCAGTGACGGCCCGGTCTGCCCAATTCAGGAGGTGCTCGGCAATGGCTATCAGCGTGTTTGACCTGTTCAAGATCGGCATCGGGCCATCCAGCTCCCACACGGTCGGCCCCATGCGCGCCGCCGCCCTGTTCGTGCAGGGCCTGCGTGAACGGGGTGAACTGGAACAGGTACAACGCGTTGAAGTGCGCCTGTATGGTTCGCTGTCAGCCACCGGGGTTGGGCATGGCAGCGACAACGCCGTGGTCATGGGCCTGATGGGCGAGTGGCCTGACGCCGTCGACCCCTCGACCATCGGCCTGCACATCGCCACCTTGCGGGAAACCGACACGCTGCAGTTGGCCGGCGCCCGTGCGATACCTTTCGTGTGGCAGCGCGACATGCTGTTGCTGGACGAAAACCTGCCTTACCACCCCAACGCCATGACCCTGATCGCCGAAACCGCGCAAGGGCGCGAGTTGCACCGCGACACCTATTATTCGGTAGGTGGCGGCTTCGTGGTCGATTCGGCCCAGGCCGCCAGCGGCGTACTGGATGCCGACAACACCGTGCTGCCGTACGACTTCGATAGCGCGGTCGAACTGCTGGAACTGTGCGAGAAAAACGACCTGCGCGTGTCGCAGTTGATGATGGCCAACGAGAAGGTCTGGCGCAGCGAAGAAGAGATCCGCGCCGGGCTCATGAAGCTCTGGCACGCCATGCAGGACTGCGTGGAGCAAGGCCTCAAGCACGAGGGCATCTTGCCTGGGGGCTTGAACGTCAGGCGCCGCGCCGCGCGCCTGCACCGCAGCTTGCAGGAACTGAACAAACCCAATGTCATTGGCTCCACCCTGAGTGCCATGGAGTGGGTGAACCTGTTCGCCTTGGCGGTCAACGAAGAGAACGCCGCTGGCGGGCGCATGGTGACCGCTCCGACCAACGGTGCTGCGGGGATCATCCCGGCGGTGCTGCATTACTACATGAAGTTCAGCGACGAGGTCAGCGAAGCCAGCGTCGTCGACTACCTGCTGGCGGCTGCGGCCGTTGGCATCCTGTGCAAGAAGAACGCTTCCATCTCCGGCGCTGAGGTAGGGTGCCAGGGTGAGGTCGGTTCGGCGTGCGCCATGGCCGCGGCGGGGTTGGCGGAAATCCTCGGCGCCACCCCGGCGCAACTGGAAAATGCTGCGGAAATCGGCCTGGAGCACAACTTGGGGCTGACCTGCGACCCGGTGGGCGGCCTGGTGCAGGTGCCGTGCATCGAGCGCAACGCCATTGCCGCGGTAAAAGCCATCAACGCTGCGCAGATGGCCCTGCGCGGCGATGGCCAGCACTTCATTTCCCTGGACCGGGTGATCCGCACCATGCGCGATACCGGTGCCGACATGCACGACAAGTACAAGGAAACGTCGCGCGGGGGTCTTGCGGTCAGCGCCATCGAATGTTGAACCTTTTTTGCACACACCGAGTTTCGCTCGCGACGTTTTGGCGCGTTTAGCCTTGTACGATCGTTCCTACGGCGGCCTGCCCCGGATGGCCGCCTCTCCGTGCTTGCGGTGACACTGTGGCGGTGCCACCGCCTGTCGCTTCACACAAGTGCTACCGAATTGCTCACAGCCCTTGATCTCAGCCAAGGGTGGCATTTTGCCGTGTGCGGCAAGTGGCCGCAGAGCGACGTCGTTTTCAGGTTTAATTGAATGGGCATTCAATTTCAGGCATGGCATTTGCGTTGTCATTGCAAAGCCCTTCTGCGAGCAGGGCGATAAGAAGAGCCTCCGCCTGAGGCCATCACCCGCTTTGAGTGAGGAGATACCGCGATGACGTCGTTCAACTCCGGGGCCCAACCCCAGACCCGTACGCCTCAATCCATCGGCTTTCTGCTGCTGGATAATTTCACGCTGATTTCCCTGGCCTCCGCGGTCGAACCGCTGCGCATGGCCAACCAGCTGTCCGGCCGCGAGCTGTATCGCTGGACCACCCTGAGCGTGGACGGCGGGCAGGTGTGGGCCAGCGACGGCCTGCAGATTACCCCGGACGCGGCCATGCACAAGGCGCCGGCCATGGACACGGTGATTGTCTGCGGCGGTATCGGCATTCAGCGCACGGTCACCCGCGAACACGTGACCTGGCTGCAGAGCCAGGCGCGCCAGTCCAAGCGCCTGGGCGCGGTATGCACGGGCAGTTGGGCACTGGCCTGCGCCGGTTTGCTCGACGGTTTCGACTGCAGTGTGCACTGGGAATGCCTGGCCTCCATGCAGGAAGCTTTCCCCCGAGTGGCCATGAGCACGCGCCTGTTCACACTGGACCGTAACCGTTTCACCAGTTCGGGCGGGACCGCGCCGCTGGACATGATGCTGCACCTGATCAGCCGCGACCATGGTCGCGAACTGTCGGCGGCCATCTCGGAGATGTTCGTCTACGAACGCATTCGCAACGAGCAGGATCACCAGCGCGTGCCGCTCAAGCACATGCTGGGCACCAACCAGCCGAAGCTGCAGGAAATCGTCGCGCTGATGGAAGCCAACCTGGAAGAGCCCATCGACCTGGATGAACTGGCGGTCTATGTGGCGGTGTCACGCCGGCAGTTGGAGCGGCTGTTCCAGAAGTACCTGCACTGCTCACCGTCGCGTTACTACCTCAAGCTGCGCTTGATCCGCGCCCGGCAACTGCTCAAGCAGACGCCCATGTCGATCATCGAGGTGGCATCGGTCTGCGGGTTCGTGTCTACGCCGCATTTCTCCAAGTGCTACCGCGAATACTTCGGCATTCCGCCACGTGACGAGCGTGTGGGGTCCAACACCACCCAGCAGGTGGCGATGATGCCGATCCCGCAGGCCATGGTGCTGGCGCCGCTGTCGGGGCCCATGTCGGCGTTGAGCCAGGCGCGCAACGAGTCGACGTTCGCCAGCGTCAGGATCTGAGGCTATTGGCGAAGCCGAACAGATGCCTGGGCGTGCTCCACAGTATCTGTTCGCGCACGGTTTCATCGGGGAACAGCTGCTCTACCAGCAGCAACAGGCTGCCGATGTCCATGCGCTCGTTGGCGCGCAGGAACGGCCAGTCCGAACCCCACATGCAGCGCTCGGCCCCGAATGCTTCCAGCAGCGCCCGTTGGTAGCAATGGCCGTCGGCCCAGGGATAGGCCTGGCGGGAAAACTTCGACAGCCCCGACAACTTCACGAAGGTGCGTTCCTGGCCGGCCAGCGACAACAGCGCCCGGAACGCCGGCTGGCCAACGCCAGCGCGCACGTCCGGGCGGCCGCTGTGGTCGATAAGCAGTGGCGTGCGGTTGCGCTTGAGCAGTGGCATCAACGCGGGCAACTGATCGTCCATCACTTGCACCTGGGCGAACAGGTCCAGTTCGGCCAGGCGCCCCATCAGGCCATCCACGTCCAGGAACGGTGCAGTGCCGAGCATGGCCACGTTGAAAGCGATGCCGACCACGCCCTGTGCCTTCAGCGCCGCCAGCTCATCGCTGGTGATATCCAGCGGCACCACCGCGATGCCCTTGGACCGTCCCGGGCGTTCGGCCAGCGCCGCCAGCAGGCAGCGGTTGTCGGTGTTGTAGCCTGACGTAGGGCCCACGATCACCGAGTGGCGAATGTTGTAGGCCTGCATCACAGCGCTGTACTGCGCTGCGGTACCCAGTTCATGGCCCTCGGGGCGGTACTGGGTATCGGCTACGTACGGGAACCGGGCAGGGTCGAAGATGTGGTGGTGGCAATCAATCTTGGGTTGGGTCAATACACTCATGAATCACTCATCGGGCAGGTGCTTCAAGCAGGCGCGCAGCGCGCTTGATCGGTGGGGCCACTACGGCATTGCGATGATTGACGATCGCCAGCGCGGCGAACAGCGCAGGGATCGACAACACGATGAAGATACTGGTTGTGCCAGGGAACGCCCCCAACAGCAGGCCGCCCATCGACGAGCTGATGATAGCGCCGCTGCGGCCAATGCCATGCATCCAGCTGACGCCGGTGGCGCGCATTTCGGTAGGGTAGAAACTCGGTGAGAAGGCTTGCAGGCCGGTTTGCGCACCGTTCACGCACAGGCCGCTGACAAATACCAGCATGCCCAATACCGCCGGGCCGAAGCCGAAGATGCCTTCGGCCAGAAGGCAGCACATGCCCAGCAGGTAGAACAGGCCGATGACCTTCTTGCGGGCCTGGAAGTGGTCCATCAGGCTGCCCACCAGCAGGCCGCCCAGGGTGCCGCCCAACTGGAACAGGCCGGCAGTGATCGCTGCTTTTTCCAGGCTCAGCCCGCTGGTACGCATGATGGTTGGAAGCCAGCCGTTGAGCAGGTAGATCACGAACAGGCCCATGAAATAGGTGAGCCAGAGCATCAAAGTACCTTGGGCATAGCCTTTGGAAAACAGCTTGAGCACCTGGGCTTTCTTGTCGATGGCCGGGGTCTTGAGTACAAAGCGTGTACCCTGGGCGAAGGTGCCGCCCATGCGCCGCAGCACCGCACTGATACTGCCTTGGGCATGGTTGCGTACCACCATGTACAGGGCTGACTCGGGCAACAGCCAGACCAGTAACGGCAGCGCCAGCAGCGGGCCAAGGCCGCCCACCAGCAAAACAGCCTTCCACCCGCCCTGTGGTAACAGCCCTGCGGCGATGAAACCGCCAGCGCCGGAGCCGATGTTGAAACCGCAGTACATCAGGGTGATCAGCAAGCCGCGACGGCGCTCGGGCATGTACTCCGAAACCAGGGTCACGCAGTTGGGCATCACCGCGCCCAGGCCCAGGCCGGTCAGGAAGCGCAGCAGCGCCATTTCATAAGGGTTGCGAGCAAATACACAAAGCACGCTGAACACACCGAAGCTGGCAATGGACACCAGCAGGACGCGCTTGCGCCCCAGTCGGTCAGAGTAGGGGCCGGCCACCAGCGCGCCCAGGGCCACGCCGAACATCGCCGCCCCGAGTATCAGGCCCATCTGTGCCGGGGCCAGCCCCCAGTCCTGGGACAGGGCAGGGGCAATGAAGCCCATCACCGCGGCATCGTAGCCGTCGAACAGGATGATCAGTGAGCACAGTGCAAGCACCAGCCACTGGTACGGGGAGATGGCACGGGCGTCGATCCACGCCTTCACGTCAACGGCTGCACGTTGGTTCATCGGCATACACTCTCTTTATTTTCATGGCGCCAAGGCGCTGTAAAGAGACGGTACGACCAGATTTACCCCACGTCTGCCGCGAAACGGTTATGCAGGTATGTGTTCTGTTTATGCCGTGCTGAACGAAAAGCGTCTGGCCCGCTGCTTTCGGGCCAGTGCCGGGATGTCATGCGCGGGCCTGCTGATACTGCGCCAAAGCCGGGAGCAGCTGCTTGTCGATGGCCTGGCGCACGGCAGGCAGGATGGTCGCGCTGCCGGTCAGCAGTTGCTCGACCATCTTGCGCAACGCCTTGGCGCGCGGTTCATCCAGGCCGCGCACCGCGCACTCGCAGGCTTGATCTGCGCTGGCCCCGGCCGGCATGTCGAAACCCAGGGCCCGAAGATGGCCGAGCAGGTCGTCCTGGTCAATCAGATCCACGTGCATCATGAGGCGAGTCCTTGTACAGGGGGCTTTGGGCTGATTCTGTAAGCGCCCGCAACGCGCGGCAAGGGGTGAGCGGCGAGATGGCCGCGGTGGGCATGAGCGTGTCGTTTTCGGCTAAATGAAGGGGGGCCGGCCCGGGGCACACTGGCATCGGCTTCCAGCGTGCGGGTCTGGTCACCTTGGTCACGCTGTTCGCCGCACTGTGCCCCGATCCGGATACGGCTGGATCGGGGCTTTTTTATCAGTGCCTGTGCGGTCAATCTTCGGCGACGGCCTGAAGGCAATGCAGATTGCGGGTCACGTAAGCGCCCACCGACGTTTGCAGTTGTGTGCTCAGGTCCCAGAAATCCGGGAAAATGCGGTATTGGCTGCAGGTCAGTTGCAACAAGGCCGGGTCCTGATACACGGCCGTGATGACACTGGCCTTGGCAGCAGAGGCCACGGTTGCCAAAACCAACGAACCCGTGGGAGCCGCGCCCAGCAGTGCAGGTGGCGCGGTCTGTGTCATCAACTGTTCAATGAGCAAGCGGATGGCCGACGCCTGATCAGCGGGCAAGTACCGCTTGGCAAAGCTCGCCACCGCCGGCCCCACGCCCAATGGGGCCTCATCGGTGATGGACTGTTCCCGTGTCTTGGCCCACTCCAGGTTTTGCAGCACTTTGGAGTGTGCGTGCCCCCAACGAGTGCCAGGCGCTTGTTCTTGCTGTTGGTCGGCTCGTAGTTGTGCGAAAACCAGACCCTGTATCAGCGTGTCACGCTGCTCTCCTACCGTTGCATTCACGTTGCAGGCGGTACGCGAACAAATGAATGCTTCCAGTTGCGACGTGTTCATGGGAACCCCCGTCCTGTGATTCAGAAGTCGAGATTATTTTTTCTTGTCGTCGTCCAGTTTCATCCTGGCGAATTCTTTGGCAGCGTTCTGTTTCAACCACCGGCTTACTTCTTGGCGCGCTTCGTCATCGTAGTCTTCGCGGATGAACAGGGTACGCTGTGCGCTGCCATAGATTTCGATCTTGGATTTGTTCCACGACACGAACAAAACTTTGCCTTTATTGATTGAAGTCTTGAAGTAAGTACATGACAGCAGCACGATGCAACTGCCGTTCACCTTCTGCGCCGCTGGCATCATCTGGAAGTTGGCACCTGTCTTGTGAGAGCTGCGCTGTTCAAATACACCCAGGGCCTTCTCGTCATCCTTGATGGCCGCGAGCGCATCCTTCATGGTGGCAATCAGGATCTGGCCAGCCTTGCCTGCGCCCAGTGCAGCGCCGCCCAGCAGCTTGAGGGCCACGGCATCAGCTTTGATGGATGTGTCGCTGGTGCCCAGTTCCTCAAAGCCGAAGCTTTGTACTCCGAGGCCCAGGGTCTTCATCATCTTCGCGTATTCGCGGTACCAGTTGCGGGTATCGGCTTCCAGGTCAGCCCTGCGGTCGGCATAGGCCGCCGCGTAGCGTCCCATGTTGTTGATGTCGCGTTCGTTCGCCAGCGACATTTCACCTTCGAACGTGTTGATACTGTTGCCTGCCACGACTCCACGCCGTTCGCTTTCGTCCGGGGCGTCTTCATCGCTCATCAGGTCAAGGGCATTGAAATCCGAGACCGGCAGGTCAGGAAGTGCCATGGCCTGGAAGTCGGCCAAACGTCGGGTGATGGAGTCTTCATTGGTAATAAGCATGGTGTAATCCTCGTGAGTGTCGTCATTGCGAAAGTGTTCTTTCGCGGGACTTACAATAAGCTGGGCACGAGGGGCGAACGAGATGGAAGTACAATCATTATTGCCGGGGAATGAGGGGTAGAGAACATAGAAGCGCAAGGGGCACTATTATCAGTGCCCCTGGTGAAGACTTATGGCGCGCCCGCTGTGCGCTGGCAAGGGCAAGTGTCGAGTACCTTCCAGCCAGTGTTCCAGGCACTGCACCGTGGACTCGCTGAAGGCGGTGGCGTGGGGGCCTTGCAAGTCAACATGCAGCAGCATCTGCTCATTTGCGGCCAGCAAGTTGTCCTGCCCAGCAGCTTTCAGACAGTGATAGAGCTGCAAGCGCTTGCTGTCATGGGCTATCACGCGGGTATGCACTTGCACTGGCGTGCCTGCCTTCACCTCCTGCAGATAATTCAGATGGCACTCCAGGGTGAACAGCGACCGCTGATCACGCAGCGGGTCGATGCCTGCGAGCGACATGAACGCATCGGTGGCATAGCTGAAAATCAGCAGATAGAAGGCATCGCGCAGATGCCCGTTGTAATCCACCCACTCCTCCAGCACCGGGGTCTGGTAGGTAATCATTCGCTGAATGCCATGCCATGTTTCGCCTTGGTAGTGCGCACCGCCTCCAGCACCGCCAGCAGGCAGTCGTCGCGGTAGCGTTCGAGTGCCGCGATGCTGTGGTGGCCCAGTTGCTCGCTGGTGCCCCGGACCACGTCATCAATCAGGTGGGCGGTCAGTTCCGGGGCCGGCAGGTAGGTCCAGGGTAACTTCAGCGCAGGGCCGAACTGGTTCATGAAATGGCGCATGCCGGCGTCACCGCCGGCCAGCGTGTAGGTCAGGAACGTGCCCATGAACGACCAGCGCAGGCCGGCGCCAAAGCGAATGGCATCGTCGATTTCGCCGGTGGTGGCCACACCGTCGTTGACCAGGTGCAGGGCTTCACGCCAGAGCGCTTCCAGCAACCGATCAGCGATGAAACCGGGGACTTCCTTGCGCACGTGCAGAGGGCGCATGCCCAGTGATTCGTAGACCTTGATCGCTGCCAGCACCGCTTCGGGCGCTGTCTGTCGCCCCCCTACCACTTCCACCAGCGGCAGCAGGTACACAGGGTTGAAGGGGTGGCCGACCACGCAGCGCTCCGGGTGCGTAGCGCCTTCGTAGAACTCGCTGGGCAGCAGGCCCGAGGTGCTGGAACCGATCAGCGCGTCTGGCTTGGCGGCGGCGCTGATGCTGGCGTGCAGCTCAACCTTGAGGTCCAACCGTTCGGGAGCACTTTCCTGGATGAAGTCGGCGTTGCGCACGCAGGCTTCGATGGTGGCGACAAATTGCAGCCGTTCCTGCGACGCGCCGGGCACCAGGCCTTGTTGCACCAGGGCTGGCCAGGCGTTTGCCACGCGTTTGCGCAGGGCGGTTTCGGCCCCCGGCGCAGGGTCCCAGGCGACCACGTCCAGGCCTTGGGCCAGGGCGCGCGCTACCCAGCCGCTGCCGATTACGCCGCAACCCAGGGTAGCGAAGGTCTTGATCTCGGTGATGAAGGTCATGGCGGTTCCTCAGGTGCGGCGGGTCAGGTTCATTTTGGCGCGGCCTTCGGCTGGCGTAAGCACGCGGGCGCCCAGGCGCGTGAGAATCTCGCTGGCGCGCTCCACCAGTTGGCCATTGGTGGCCAGCACGCCTTTCTCCAGCCACAGGTTGTCCTCCAGGCCCACCCGTACGTTGCCGCCGAGCAGCACTGCCTGGGCGGCCATGGGCATTTGCATGCGGCCGATGCCGAAACCGGCCCACACGGCGCCTGCAGGCAGGTTGTCGACCATGGCTTTCATGGTGGTGGTGTCGGCAGGTGCACCCCACGGGATGCCCAGGCACAGTTGGAACAGCGGGTCGTGCAACAGGCCTTCTTTGATCATCTGCTTGGCAAACCACAGGTGGCCGGTATCGAATATTTCAAGCTCTGCCTTCACGCCCAGCTCAGTGATACGTTTGGCGCCCGCGCGCAGTTGCGCCGGGGTCGACACGTAGATGCTGTCGCCGTCGCCGAAATTCAGTGTGCCGCAGTCCAGTGTGCAGATTTCCGGTAGTAGTTCCTCCACGTGCGCCAGGCGCGTCAGTGGGCCCACCAGGTCGGTGCCAGGGCCGAATTCCATGGGGCTTTCGCCGGGGCCTATCTCCAGGTCGCCGCCCATGCCGGCGGTGAGGTTGACGATGATGTCGATGTCTGACTCGCGGATGCGCTCCATCACTTCGCGGTACAGCGCCACGTCGCGGCTGAACGTGCCGGTGCGCGGGTCGCGCACGTGGCAGTGCACCACGGTGGCGCCCGCCTTGGCCGCCTCGACGGCAGCCTCGGCGATCTGTTTTGGGGTAATGGGTACCAGGTGGCTTTTGCCCGTAGTGTCGCCGGCGCCGGTGAGGGCGCAGGTGATGATCACGTCGTGGTTCATGCTTTCTCCTTTATCGCGGGCGCACTGGCCTGTAGCCGCTGCCGCGGGCTGCGGCTACAGGCAGGAGCATCAGGGATTGGTGGTGAGTTGCAGGTTCTGGTCGGCTGGCTTGCCGTCAAACGTAGTCACGCCGCTGAGCCAGCGCTTCTGGTCTTCGGGGTGGGCCTTGAGCCAGGCCTTGGCCGACTCCAGTGCGTCCTTGTGGTCGAGCAGTGGCTGCATCATGCGGCTCTCGTCTGCGGCGCTGAAGGTCAGGTTGGTCAGCAGCTTGTCGACATTGGGGCAGCGGCTGGCGTAGTCCGGCGCGGTGACCGTCCACACGGTGGCCATGCCTTCGTTGGGGCCCAGGGCGTCCTGGCTGCCGCTGAGGTAGGTCATCTTCAGGTTGACGTTCATGGGGTGCGGCGCCCAGCCGAAGAACACGATGGCTTCATTGCGCTGGGTGGCTCGGGTGACGGCTGAGAGCATGCCGGCTTCACTGGACTCCACCAGCTGGAAATCGCCCAGGCCGAACTGGTTCTTGGCAATCATGTCCTTGATCTGCTTGTTGGCGCCGGAGCCGGGCTCGATGCCGTAGATCTTGCCCCCCAGTTCCTTCTTGAACCTGGCGATGTCGCTGAATGTTTTCAGGCCTTTGTCCGCGAGGTAGGTGGGCACGGCAAGGGTGGCCCGGGCATCCTTGAGGCTTGGCTCGGCCAGCACTTTCACCTGGTTCTGTTCAACGAAAGGGGTAATGGTCTGGGTCATCAGCGGGTTCCAGTAGCCCAGGAACAAGTCCAGCCGCTGGTCGCGAATGCCGGCGAAGATGATCTGCTGGGAGGCGCTGGTCTGTTTGGTCTCGTAGCCCAGGCCGTCGAGCAGTACCTGGGTCATGGCGCTGGTGGCCATCACGTCGGTCCAGTTGACCACGCCCAGGCGCACGCTTTTGCAGCTTTGCGGTTCGGCGGCGTGGGCGGCCGAGAGTATCGCGGTACCGGTGAGCATCAGCAGACAGCAGCTGATCAGTCTTTTCATGATGGCTCCTCTCGCGGCAGGTTCTAGTTGTTATGGGGGAGGGCGTCTGCGCACCCTGGACACCAAAGTAGCTTGCCTTGCGTCCACGAATTCGCACTGCGGCGACCCGCACTTGCACAGTGGCGACCTGCGGCGTATTAACAAGGCTTCCCTGTACGAGAGCAGCCATGCCCCAGGATTTCCATTTCCTATTGCTGCCCGGTTTTTCCGCCATCGGCTTCATCTCGGCGGTAGAGCCGCTGCGGGTGGCCAATCGCTTTCGTGGCGAGCTGTATCGCTGGCATGTGCTGAGCCTGGACGGTGGCCCGGTGTTGGCGAGCAATGGCATGTCGGTGAATGCCGATTCGGCGTTGCACGCCTTGGGCCCTGGCGCTACCTTGCTGGTAGTCGCCGGTTTCGAACCCCTCAAGGCCGTTACGCCAGCCCTGCAGCAATGGCTGCGGCGCCTGGACCACGCTGGCGTGACCTTGGGTGGCATCGACACCGGCGCCTTCATCCTGGCCCAGGCCGGCCTGCTCGACGGCCACCGGGTTACCTTGCACTGGGAAGCGCTGGACGCTTTCAAGGAAACCTATCCGCGGTTGCAGGCCACCCAGGAGCTGTTCGAGATCGATCGGCGGCGCATCACCTCGGCCGGCGGTACCGCCTCCATCGACCTGATGCTGGACCTGATCGCCCAGGCCCACGGCAGCGGCCTGGCCATCGATGTGTCCGAGCAGTTCGTGGTGGGGCGTATCCGCCCGCGCAAGGACCACCAGCGCATGCAGATCGCCTCGCGCTACGGCGTCAGCAACCAGAAGCTGGTACACGTGATTGGCGAAATGGAACAGCACACCGAGCCGCCGCTCAGCACCTCGGCGCTGGCCGAGGCCATCGGCGTTACCCGCCGCCAACTGGAGCGCCTGTTCAGGCTGCACCTGAACACCACGCCCAGCGCCTTCTACCTGCGCTTGCGCTTGGAGAAGGCCCGGCAACTGCTGCGCCAGACCGGCATGAGTGTGCTGGACGTCAGCATAGCCTGCGGGTTTGACTCAGCGTCGTACTTCACGCGCAGCTACCGGGCCCGGTTCGCGCGGTGCCCGCGGGAGGAGCGTGCGGTGCGTCTTGCATAAGGCCATGCGCTTCACGCCGGACGCCGCCTGGCGGCAGCTGCTACGAGGTTATTTGCCGGCTTTGAGCAGCAACGCGCAGGCAGCCTTATAGGCGTCATGCTGGTATTTGTTCAGCGTGGCGGGTAAGGCCAGGTCGTGTTTCTTGGCCTGGGCGTTGATGGTTTGCGGCGACACCAGTTGCACGTCGCAGCCGTCCAGCAGTTGCAGGATGCCTTCGATCTTGAAGGTGATGGGGCCGCCAGCGAATTCGCCTTTCTTGCTGCGCTTCTTGATGGCCAGGTGGGTGATGGCGTTGGCGCTGACGAATTCGGCCAACTGGCGGGCGAAGGCTTTCACCTGAGCGGCGTCCTCATCATCCTCCAGCGCCAGTTTCTTCAGGGGCAGGGCCAGGTGCTCCAGCGCGCCGCCCTGTTGGCTGGCCAGCGCGAAGATGGCTTCGCTGGCCTTGATGTCGATGCCGCAGATTTTCATGAGGTGCCTTGGGTAAAGGGGTTTTACTGCTCGGGTACGTCGCCTTCATCGCCAGGGTTCGCCAGGGTCTGCAAGTACTCCGACCGTTCGTCGCTCTTCTGCGCGATGCAGTCATCCTGGGCCGTGGTGAATTCCGGGGTGCCCGGCTTGGCTTCGAAGGTCTCGATGGCGCAGTCGGCGTCGCGGGTCTTTTCCCACTGGGCCTCGGCGACGGTGATCAGGTCTTTCATCTTGGCCTGCTTGGCCGGTTCGCCGGTGAAGTTGGTCTTGGCCCGGTCCAGCAAGTCCTTGAAGGCGTCCTTGAGCTCGCTTTCGGCGGTTTTCTTGTTGTACGCCGAGCAGGCCAGGCTGGCCTTGCTGTCGTCAACGTTGTCGCAGGGGGTAGGGCCGTCTTCGGCCGCGTGGGCACCCAGGGAAGCCAAAGCCAGTACCAGTAACCAAGATTTCATGTGCGAGATCCCCGCCAAGATGTGCAGAACAATGACGGGGATTTTGGCTTACGGCGTGGCTAATGAATAGGGGGCTAAGCGTGAAAGACTGCCGTCGAGCAAGGCACTGATCACTGCGCGGGAGTTTTTACCGGGTGGATAAGTGCAAGTGCCACGCCGTGGGCCGTGTCGCTGGGGCTTTCGGTGAGTTCTGAGGCGAAGCAGTCGACGCAATTCCCGCCGTTGACGCTTTCAGCGATTCCCCTGTCGTTTTTGCATCCGGCTCCCTCGCCGCGCAGGCATATGCTGGCCCCAAAGCGCCGGCACACGATTCGGCGCGCGTCTTGAACCAAGAGGGGACAGCCTGATGAGCCCAGCCGAATTGCACGCCGACAGCATCGTTATCGACGGGCTGATCATTGCCAAGTGGAACCGCGAGCTGTTCGAGGACATGCGCAAGGGCGGCCTGACCATGGCCAACTGCACCGTGTCGGTGTGGGAAGGGTTCCAGGCCACGGTGGACAGCATCTGCAAAAGCCAGAAACTGATGCGTGAAAACAGTGACCTGGTCATGCCCGTGCGCAGCACCGCTGACATCCGCAAGGCCAAGGAGCTGGGCAAGACCGGCATTCTGTTCGGTTTTCAGAATGCCCACGCCTACGAAGACCAGATCGGCTACGTGGAGGTGTTCAAGCAACTGGGCGTGGGCATCGTGCAGATGTGCTACAACACCCAGAACCTGGTGGGTACCGGCTGCTATGAGCGCGATGGCGGCCTGTCGGGTTTCGGCCGCGAAATCGTCGCCGAGATGAACCGCGTGGGTGTCATGTGCGACCTGTCCCATGTCGGCTCCAAGACATCCGAGGAAGTGATTCTCGAATCAAAGAAACCGGTGTGCTACTCCCACTGCCTGCCCTCGGGCCTGAAGGAGCACCCGCGCAACAAGTCCGATGAAGAGCTGAAGTTCATCGCTGACCACGGCGGCTTCGTTGGCGTGACCATGTTCGCGCCGTTCCTGGCCAAGGGCATCGACTCCACCATCGATGACTACGCCGAAGCCATCGAATACACCATGAACATCGTCGGCGAAGACGCCATTGGCATCGGCACCGACTTTACCCAGGGTCATGGCCAGGAGTTCTTCGAATACCTGACCCACGACAAGGGCTACGCCCGCCGCCTGACCAACTTCGGCAAGATCATCAACCCGCTGGGCATCCGCACCGTGGGCGAATTCCCGAACCTGACCGAAACCCTGCTCAAGCGCGGCCATAGCGAGCGCGTGGTGCGCAAGATCATGGGCGAAAACTGGGTCAACGTTCTGAAGGATGTGTGGGGCGAGTAACGCCTTAACCCGCCTCATCACCTCATTTCAATTTTCTGGAGTTAAGTTTCCATGGCCAAGATCGCCCCGCAATTGCCTATCGAAGTCGACAGCGAAACCGGTGTCTGGACCTCCGATGCCCTGCCGATGCTGTACGTGCCGCGGCATTTCTTCGTCAACAACCACATGGGTATCGAGGAAGTGCTGGGTGCCGACGCCTATGCCGAAATTCTCTACAAGGCCGGCTACAAGTCCGCCTGGCACTGGTGCGAGAAAGAAGCCGAATGCCATGGCCTGGAAGGCGTGGCGGTGTTCGAGCACTACATGAAGCGCCTGTCCCAGCGCGGCTGGGGCCTGTTCAAGATCCAGGACATTGACCTGGACAAGGGCACCGCCAGCGTGAAGCTGGAGCATTCGTGCTTCGTGTACGTGTACGGCAAGGTCGGGCGCAAGGTCGACTACATGTTCACCGGCTGGTTCGCTGGCGCCATGGACCAGATCCTGGCCGCCCGAGGCAGCAAGACCCGCACCGTGGCCGAACAGGTCTACAGCGGGTCGGAAGAAGGCCACGAAGATGGCCTGTTCACCGTCAAGCCGTTGTAAGTCGAGGAAACCGTCATGGCTTTCGAAGCGATGTTCCAGCCGATCCAGATCGGCAAGTTGACGATCCGCAACCGCGTGCTCAGCACCGCGCACGCCGAGGTCTACGCCACCGATGGCGGCATGACCACCGATCGCTATGTCAAATACTACGAAGAGAAAGCCAAGGGCGGTATTGGCCTGGCGATCTGCGGCGGTTCTTCCAGCGTGGCCATCGACAGCCCCCAGGGCTGGTGGAAATCGGTGAACCTGGCCACCGACAAGATCATCCCGCACTTCCAGAACCTGGCCGACGCCATGCACAAGCATGGCGCCAAGATCATGATCCAGATTACCCACATGGGCCGCCGCTCGCGCTGGGACGGCGAGCACTGGCCCACCCTGATGTCGCCCTCGGGTATCCGCGAGCCGGTGCACCGGGCTACCTGCAAGACCATCGAGCCCGAAGAGATCTGGCGGGTGATCGGCAACTACGCCAGCGCTGCGGCGCGAGCCAAGGCCGGCGGCCTGGACGGCGTGGAATTGTCCGCCGTGCACCAGCACATGATCGACCAGTTCTGGAGCCCGCGGGTCAACAAGCGCACCGACGAATGGGGTGGCAGCTTCGAGAACCGCATGCGTTTCGGCCTGGAAGTGATCAAGGCCGTACGCAAGGAAGTGGGCCCGGACTTCTGCGTGGGCCTGCGTATCTGCGGTGACGAATTCCACCCCGATGGCCTCAGCCACGAAGACATGAAGCAGATCGCCAAGTACTACGACGACACCGGCCTGATCGACTTCATCGGCGTGGTGGGCTCGGGGTGCGACACCCACAACACCCTGGCCAACGTCATCCCCAACATGAGTTATCCACCGGAGCCGTTCCTGCACCTGGCGGCCGGTATCAAGGAAGTGGTCAAGGCCCCTGTGCTGCATGCGCAGAACATCAAGGACCCGAACCAGGCCACGCGCATTCTGGAAGGCGGCTACGTGGACATGGTGGGTATGACCCGTGCGCACATCGCCGACCCGCACCTGATCGCCAAGATCAAGATGGGCCAGGTGGACCAGATCAAGCAATGCGTGGGCGCCAACTACTGCATCGACCGCCAGTATCAGGGCCTGGACGTGCTGTGCATTCAGAACGCTGCCACCTCGCGTGAATACATGGGTGTGCCGCATATCATCGAGAAGTCCACCGGGCCCAAACGCAAGGTGGTCATCGTCGGTGCGGGCCCAGCGGGCATGGAAGCGGCGCGGGTCTCGGCCGAGCGCGGCCACGACGTGACGCTGTTCGAGAAAAAGGACTTCATTGGCGGGCAGATCACCACGGCCTCGAAAGCACCGCAGCGTGACCAGATCGCGGGTATCACCCGCTGGTTCCAGCTGGAACTGGCGCGCCTGAAGGTCGACCTGCGCCTGGGCACCGCTGCCGATGCGGCGACCATCATGGACCTGCGCCCCGACGTAGTGGTGCTGGCCGTGGGCGGCCATCCGTTCCTGGAGCAGAACGAGCACTGGGGGGCCGAAGAAGGCCTGGTGGTCAGTAGCTGGGACGTGCTGGACGGCAAGGTGGCGCCCGGCAAAAACGTGCTGGTGTACGACACCATCTGCGAATTCACTGGCATGTCGGTGGCCGACTTCCTGGCCGACAAAGGCGCCCAGGTGGAAATCGTCACCGACGACATCAAGCCAGGCGTGGCCATTGGCGGTACGTCATTCCCCACCTACTACCGCAGCATGTACCCCAAGGAAGTGATCATGACCGGCGACCTGATGCTGGAAAAGGTCTACCGCGAAGGCGACAAACTGGTGGCGGTGCTGGAGAACGAATACACCGGCGCCAAGGAAGAGCGCGTGGTGGACCAGGTGGTGGTGGAGAACGGCGTGCGGCCGGACGAAAAGCTGTACTACGAGCTCAAGCAGGATTCGCGCAACAAAGGCCAGATGGACATCGAAGCCTTGTTCGCCATCCAGCCGCAGCCGTCGTTGAGCCAGGCTGGCGATGGTTACCTGCTGTTTCGCATCGGCGACTGCGTGGCCCAGCGCAACACCCATGCCGCGATCTATGACGCTTTGCGCCTGTGCAAGGACTTCTGAGGCTCCGCGACCCTTGCAGGAGCGGGCCGTGCCCGCGAAGAGGCCGGCCCTGAAACCGCGTCGTCTGCTTCGCGGACACGGTCCGCTCCTGCAGGAGCAGCGATTGGCATTTATTCATCAGGGGCCGACATGCCTCTGGGAGCCAGCACCATGTTAAATACTATCCTCCCCATCCTGCTGTTTGCCGCCCTGGCCCTCGGCGTACTCGGCGCCCTGCGCCGCGTGCGCCTGTGGCGCAACGGCCGCGCCTCGCCGGTGGACCTGCTTGGCGGCCTGCTGGCCATGCCGCGCCGCTACATGGTCGACTTGCACCACGTGGTGGCCCGCGACAGATACATCGCCAACACCCACGTGGCCACCGCCGGTGGCGCGGTGCTGTCCATCGTCCTGGCGATCCTGGTACACGGCTTCGGGCTGCATAACCGTATCCTCGGCTATGCGCTGCTGTTTGCCACCGTGGTGATGTTCGTCGGCGCCGTGTTTGTCTTCAAACGCCGCCTCAACCCGCCTTCGCGGTTGTCGAAAGGTCCCTGGATGCGCCTGCCGAAAAGCCTGCTGGCGTTCTCGGGCAGCTTCTTCCTGCTGACCCTGCCCGTGGCCGGCATCCTGCCCGCCGATTTTGGTGGCTGGGTACTGGCGGCGATCTTGGCCGTGGGCGTGCTGTGGGGCGTGTCCGAGCTGTTCC
Source organism: Pseudomonas sp. RIT-To-2 (assembly GCF_029623465.1). Lineage (NCBI taxonomy): Bacteria > Pseudomonadati > Pseudomonadota > Gammaproteobacteria > Pseudomonadales > Pseudomonadaceae > Pseudomonas > Pseudomonas sp. RIT-To-2. Next base: position 256,324 of record NZ_JAPYKM010000001.1, read on the forward strand.
TGGGCATGACCTGGGGCGGCCCCATGAAACACGCGTTCGCCGGTGCCCTGCACCTGGCCTGGCATCGGCGCGCCGAGCGCTTCGGTGGCGGCCGGTCCACCGGGCTCAAGCCGTTGGACTTGGCTGACCCTACCGCGCCATTGGGCGTGGAAAAGCCAAAAGACTTCACCTGGAACCAGCTGCTGGGCTTCGATGCCTGTGTGCAGTGCGGCAAATGCGAAGCAGCGTGCCCGGCCTTCGCCGCCGGCCAGCCGCTGAACCCCAAAAAGCTGATCCAGGACATGGTGGTGGGCCTGGCCGGCGGTACCGATGCCTCGTTCGCTGGTAGCCCGTACCCCGGCAAGGCGGTGGGCGAACACGGGGGCAATCCGCACCAGCCCATCGTCAATGGCCTGGTAGACGCCGAAACCCTGTGGTCGTGCACCACCTGCCGTGCCTGCGTGGAGGAGTGCCCGATGATGATCGAGCACGTGGACGCCATCGTCGACATGCGCCGCCACCTGACCCTGGAAAAGGGTGCCACCCCCAATAAGGGCGCCGAGGTACTGGATAACCTGATCGCCACCGACAACCCCGGTGGCTTCAACCCGGGCGGGCGGATGAACTGGGCCGCCGACCTGAACCTCAATCTGATGAGCGAGAAAAAGACCGCCGACGTACTGTTCTGGGTCGGTGACGGTGCCTTCGACATGCGTAACCAGCGCACCCTTCGCGCCTTCGTCAAAGTGCTCAAGGCCGCCAAGGTGGACTTCGCCGTGCTGGGCCTGGAAGAGCGCGACAGCGGCGATGTGGCCCGGCGCCTGGGTGATGAAGCCACTTTCCAGACGCTGGCCAGGCGCAACATCCAGACCCTGGGCAAATACAGTTTCAGCCGCATCGTCACCTGCGACCCGCACAGCTTCCACGTACTCAAAAACGAATACGGCGCCTTCAATGGCAACTACCGGGTGCAGCACCACAGCACCTTCATGGCCGAACTGGTGACGGCTGGCAAGCTCAACCTGGGCCAGCACAAGGGTGGCAGTGTTACCTACCACGACCCTTGCTACCTGGGCCGCTACAACGGCGAATACCAGGCCCCCCGCGACGTGCTCAAGGCCTTGGGCATCGAGGTGCGCGAGATGCAGCGCTCCGGCTTCCGTTCCCGTTGCTGCGGTGGCGGTGGCGGTGCGCCGATCACTGACATCCCCGGCAAGCAGCGTATTCCCGACATGCGCATGGACGACATCCGCGAGACCCAGGCCGAACTGGTGGCCGTCGGTTGTCCACAATGCACCGCCATGCTCGAAGGCGTGGTTGAACCTCGCCCCCTGATCAAGGACATCGCCGAGCTGGTGGCCGATGCGCTGGTGGAGGAAGTCGTGGTGGTAAAGCCAGCACCGGTTAAACGTATTCCAGCGGAGGTGCATTGATGAGCGATATTATCCGCCGCGACCCGCGGGCCGAGTGGATCGCCCGTAACCGCCTGCACCCGCTGCACGCGGCCATGCAGCCCGCCCAGGCGTCCTGGATGGGCCCCCAGGGGGTGATCCGCAAGAATCCCCATGCCGTGGGCTTCATCGGGCCCAATGGTGTCAAGCGTATCGACCGCAGTGGTGCCCAGCAGGGCGGCGCAGGCAAGCGCAGCGCTGCTGCTGAAGTGTTGCTACCGTTGCACCAGGTGGTGGCCCCAGCGTTCTACATCGCCGTGGTACCCGACATGGTCGGCGGCCGCCTCAGCAGCCACGACCGGGACCTGCTTGGCCTGGCCCGTCAACTGGCTGGCAACGACGGCGCGGTGTTGGCCATTGTCTTTGGCGAACATAAGGAAAGCGGGTTTTCCACAGCCGGCGTCGACCGTCTGTTGGTGATCGCCGGCAGCGAATACGAAGGCTATGCCCCCGAGCAGCGGGTGCAGGGCCTGCGGGCTGTGGATAACCAGTTTGCCCCTCGCCACTGGCTGCTACCCGACAGCCGCAGCGGCGGCGGCGAACTTGGCCGCCGCCTGGGCGCCAGCCTCGGCGAGCGCCCGGCGACACGCATCTGGCAAGTCAAGGACGGTGCCTGTGTTGGCCGTGCTGGCGCCGGCCAGCAAGACATCAGCCGCGCTATGCCGCGCTTGATCCTGGCCGCCGCCGAGTGCGCCGAACCGGTGGATGAAACCCGTCACGAAGCCCTGCCGGTGGCATTGTCCAGCGCCGTGGCCCGCTCCCTGCCGCGCATCGAGGACTTGGGCGCGGTAGCCGTGGACCCGGCCGCCATCCCGATGGCCGAGGCCGAATTCATCTTTTCCGGCGGCAACGGCGTCAAGGACTGGGCCCTGTTCCACCGCACCGCCGCCGCCCTGGGCGCCACCGAAGGCGCATCCCGGGTGGCCGTGGACGATGGCTTCATGACCCGCGACCGCCAGGTGGGTGCCAGCGGCACTTGGGTGACCGCGCGGGTGTACGTGGCCGTGGGCATCTCCGGGGCCATCCAGCACTTGCAGGGTATCGGCGCCTGCGACAAGGTCATCGCCATCAACCTGGACCCTGGTTGCGACATGATCAAGCGCGCCGACCTGTCGGTGATCGGCGACAGCGCCGAACTGCTCGAGGCCCTGATCGACGCGGTCGCGGCCTACCGAAACGAAGCCAAGCGCGATGCCGCCTGAGGTGCACATGAACATGAAAGTCGTCAGCCTGGTGTCCATCGGCGCCCACCCCACCTCCGGCCGCAGCCGCCGCGCCGAACAGGATTCGCGCGCCGTCGAGCTGGGCTTGCAACTGGCTGGGGATAACTTGCAGGTCGTGCACGCCGGCGACGTTCGCGAACCCGCCCTGCGCGCCTACCTGGGCATGGGCCTGGAACAGATGGACGTCATCGAGCAAACCCCGGGCAGTGACGTGGTGCCGGCCTTGGCCGATTTCCTCAGAGACGTCGGCGCCCAGCTGGTGCTCACCGGTAGCCAGGCCGAAACCGGTGAAGGCTCGGGCATGCTGCCCTTCCTGTTGGCCGAACGCCTGGGCTGGCCACTGGTGACCGGGCTTGCCGAAGTGGAGTCGGTCAGCAATGGTGTCGCCCAGGTCCTGCAAGCCCTGCCACGCGGCCAGCGTCGCCGTCTCAAAGTACGCTTGCCGCTCCTGGCCACCGTCGACAACGCCGCCCCCAAAGCCCGGCAAAGCGCCTACGGCCCAGCCCAGCGGGGCCAGTTCCAGGTGGACAAGGTAGAGATAGTGCTCGACGACTTATACACAGGGGCCGAGCTGACCCCCGCCAAGCCACGGCCCAAGCGGTTGAAAGTGATCAAGGCCAAGAGCGGCGCCGACCGCATGAAGGCGGCCACGGCGAAGGCCAGCGGTGGCGGCGGGCAGGTGCTCAAGGGTGTGAGTGCGCAGGAGGGGGCGCAGGCGATTCTGAAGGTGTTGGTGGAGGAGGGGGTAGTGCGCTAAGCACCTCACCCGCCAATTTCTTCGATCATCGTGCCGACGTCCCGCCGGCCTTTCAGCTCCTGCCAAGGGCCGTCTGCCACCACACGACCGGCGCGCATCACCAGGACTCGGTCAAAACGGTGCAGCGCGTCGACATCGTGGGTGATGCACACCAGTCCCTTTCCTTGAAATACAGCAAACAACACGTTCCAAACCCGGGTGGTCGTTTCGGCGTCCAGGGAAGCAGTGGGCTCATCAAACAGGTTGAAGCGGCCAGGGCGGTTTATCAGTCGCAACAGGGTGAGACGTTTCGCCTCCCCCCCGGAGATATTCTTTCCCCCCTCGCTGATCGTGCGGTTATCCACAAGGGTTCGCAGCCCCAGTGCGTCAACGTACGGCTCCATGACCGGGGCCGGAGGTTGCCCGAACAGCACCGCTTGGCGAAATTCCCCTTCAACGAAACCGGGGTGCTGGGGGCAGTACCTGACCATCTTCAGGTAACAAGTGAGGTGTTCCATGGGGCTATCGTTGATTATCAAGCGATGCCGGGCCGTTGCCACCAGTCCCGCCAGGGTTTCCAGCAGCGTTGTCTTGCCAGCGCCGCTCGCCCCCACGATGGCTACTGATTGGCTGGTGTTGAAGCGCAGTGGCACTAACGCTTCACCGGGCTGAGGAAGGAGTCCGATCTGCTCTGCTTGCAGGTCATCGGGCCTAGGGTGATCAAGCGGTAGCCCGTCGAGGTCCAGCAGCTCAACCAATCGACGCTTGTCGGCGATGTACTGGTCGAGCGTCCGATAGGCATCGGCCAGGCCACTGATGTTGACCAATAGCCCGCCAGCGATCGAAAAGATGGCCACCAGTTCGCCGACCGACAGTGTTGGGACGGGCTGAAACCTATCGTGTATTCCCCATGCCAGTAACGCGGCTGTCGACAGGCCCACGAATAAAATTCGTGCAGACCCTAGTACCGCGGCTGAACTCGCAACCTGTGTAGCCGCCTGTGCATAACTACCGTAGCTATTGAAAAGCGGTTGCAACGCATGGAGGGTGGCGTGTTCCAACTTGATGGCTTTGCCGGCGCTCAAACCGTCGAACAGTTGAGTCGAGACAAGATCTTCCTGGTCATTGACCGCCTCCAGGTGTGGCCTGCGCCAAATGATCAGTCGATGACATGCCGTTAGATACGCAATTGATGTCGCCAGCAGCATCACGAATAACAGGTTTCCACCCACGTAGATGAAGGCGGCTGCTACCAGTAGCAGTTCGATGGTGAGGGGCAGAGCGTTCAGGATGAAAAATGAGAGCAGCTTTTCATGGGCCGTGATACCCCGTTCCACTCCCTTGATCAGGGCGCCGAGCCGGAGCGAGGAAAACTGCTCGAACTCCTTGTTCATAATGGCTGTTGTCCACTCGATGGATTTGTCCTTGAGGGTCAACTGAACCAGTTTTGTCAGCTGGTAGGTCTGAAGGGGGTTGATAACAGACTGCAAAATGGTCACAGCGCAAAAAGCAGCCAGTAGCAAGCCGATCGTGTAGGCATTCAGCGCTTGATGCGCAGAGAGGCTGTCTATGATTCTTCCGAGAAAGAACGCTGGAGCGAGGGCACACAGTTTCAGAGTAGCGACCATGACCGTAGCCCCCGTGAAAAGTAGCCGGTGGGCCAGAATGGCTTCCTTGATGAACGACAGCACGGCCGCCTCCAGGTTATCGAGTGGTTTCTGCGCAAGCTCAGGAGTTGCGCCGCCCCACCCCTTCCCACCGTACATTCACCCACACCATCAACAAGCTGCGCGTCGGCTGGACCTGCTTGCGTGCCTGGCTGCGCGGCTGGTGGCGGCGTAGCCAGTAGAACACTGCCACCACGCCCGCCATGCACAGCGGCAGCCCCACCTGCAGCACGTCGTGCCAATTGGTATGAGGCTCGGCGCTGGCAAGGCTGATGCCCAGCAGCAGGGCGATGGCGAAAGCGGAGAGCAGGCTGTCTGGATGCATGGGAGGTCCCTTTTCTTATTGATGCATACAGGGTGGTCACTCATCCAAATGGGGGCAATCCCTACAGATGTAGGGGGTCCTGCGACGAGTTGCTCACATTCCGTGTGGGTGTGCGTGTGGATAAGTTGTTGGTGCATGGCTGCAGGCCACGGTGGCTATGGCTTGGAGGTTGTTGGTCAAAAAATGATCATTGCAGGAAGCTGATTTTCCTCGGGTTTTGCTGTGGACAAGGGGCATGCGGTGGCCAATGTTGCCCACAATCCTTGTTGGTGCCTCTGTGGATAATCTGTTCGCGTAACGCTGGAAGCCTTGTGATTCAAGGCGTTGCCGGTTTTGATCATTTTTTGATCGATACGGGTGAATTTCCTCGTCTTCCTGCGGGAAACGCCTGTAATCCGCTGCTTTCAGCGGTTTTCCACAGGGTAGGGTTGGCACCGCCAAACTTGCGCACAAAGTCTGTTGGCGCTTCTGTGGATAAGGTGTTCGCCTAAGCCTGTGAGCCTTTAAAGACGTGGCCTGTAGAGATTTGTTCGTTTTTTGATCAAATACAGCCAACAGGTATGTTTCTGAATAAGTCACGGTTTTTCTTGGGTTTCTTTCACAGGCGGGCAGCGGTTGCCCACAATTACTGTGGGCCTGGCTGTGGATAAGATGTTGGCGGAAGGCCAAGGCCCTCGTGGGGAGAGGGCTGCACCGGGTTTGATCACTTATTGACCAAGCGGTTGAGTGATGCCCTCCGCTGACCGGACCTGGCCGTGGGGTTACTCGTGAACGGCCACGCCCTTGAGGTAAGGCGCCGGTGCCGCGCCCAGGTTGCTGAGCATGCGTTCGCTGTACCAGTCGATGAAGTTCACCACGCCGAACTCGTAGGTCTTGGAGTACGGGCCGGGCTGGTAGGCGGTGGAGTTGATGCCTTTCTGGTTTTCCTCGGCCAGACGGCGGTCCTGGTCGTTGGTGGCGTCCCACACCTGGCGCATGCGCTCCACGTCGTAGTCCACGCCTTCCACGGCGTCCTTGTGCACCAGCCATTTGGTGGTGACCACGGTTTCCTGGGCGCTGATGGGCCATACGGTAAAGACGATGATGTGGTCGCCCATGCAGTGGTTCCACGAGTGGGGCAGGTGCAGGATGCGCATGGAGCCGAGGTCGGGATTCTGGATGCGGCCCATCAGTTTCTTGCAGCCGACCTTGCCGTCCAGGGTCATGGACAAGGTGCCCTTGAGCAGGGGCATGCGTACGATGCGGTTGCGCAGGCCAAAGCTGGCATGGGCGTAAGGGATCTTCTCGGCTTCCCAGGCGGCGGCCGAGGCGGCCACATGGTCCTTGAAGGCCTGGTCGGCACGTGGGTCGGTGACGTCGTCCCATTCCAGCAGGGTTTTCAGCAACTCGGGGTGCGAGCCGCCGCAGTGGTAGCACTCGCGGTTGTTTTCCAGCACCAGCTTCCAGTTGGCCTTCTCCACCAGGGTGGTCTGCACCGCCACCTTGGTGTTCTCCATGTCGTAGGGCTCCATGTAGTGGTCCAGGGTGCGCAGGAACTCGTCGATGGCCGGTGGGTTGTTGCTCAGGCTGATGAAGATGTAGCCGCCGGCGGTTTTCACGTTCACCGGTTTGAGACCGTACTGCTTCATGTCGAAATCGGCGCCCATCTCGGTGCCGGCGAAGAGCAGGCGGCCGTCCAGTTCGTAGGTCCACTGGTGGTAATGGCAGACCAGCTTGGCGACCTTGCCCTTCTCGCTGGTGCACAGGCGCGAACCGCGGTGGCGGCAGACGTTGTGGAACGCGTGCACCACGCCTTCGGCGCCGCGCACCACGATGATCGGGTTCTTGCCGATCTGCAGGGTAATGAAGTTGCCCTTGGTGGGGATCTCGCTGGTCATGCCGGCGATCAGCCATTCCTTGTGAAAGATCTCCTGCATGTCGATATCGAACAGGCGCTCGTCGTTATAGAACGGCTGGGGCAGCGAGAACGTCCGCTCCCGGGTCTGGAGCATTTCGGCAGTGGCCTTGCGTGCGGGTTCCAGCGGGTCGCCCAGGCTCAGGGTAGCGGTAACGTCCATCGTGTGTGTCCTCATGGCCGTCTGTGCGGCCGCGAAAAGTGGCTGATACGGTTTGCAACGCAAGGCACGGAAGAAAGCAGGTTCATTTGCGGTGGAGTGTGCGTCCGCACGGGCCGCGAACCTTATCCATGGGCGACATGGCCCAATCCATTCCCGACGCGCCAGGCCCTGTACCATGGGGCTGGTCGCCATAAGCATGTGAATGTCGCAGATAGGAAAGTGACGCCCACACGGCCCAAGCAGAATCCTTCCCCATGAGGCCGACAGTCGGCCGTGGAGAAGAGCATGTCCAACAGCTTCCTGAGCCCGGTAAATACCCAGACATGGGCCAATGGCCGCCATGTGGTCCGTTGCGTCAAGGTCATCCAGGAAACCTGGGACGTGCGCACCTTCTGCTTCATGGCCGACCAGCCGATCCTGTTCTTCTTCAAGCCCGGCCAGTTCGTGACCCTTGAGCTGGAGATCGACGGCCAGCCCGTGATGCGCTCCTACACCATTTCCAGCTCGCCATCGGTGCCGTACAGTTTCTCCATCACCATCAAGCGTGTACCGGGCGGGCGTGTGTCCAATTGGCTGCACGACACCCTGCATGAGGGCCAGGAGCTGGCGGTGCACGGCCCCGTGGGGTTGTTCAACGCCATCGACTACCCGGCGCAGAAGGTGCTGTACCTCAGCGGCGGGGTGGGCATTACCCCGGTGATGTCGATGGCACGCTGGTTCTACGACACCAACGCCAACGTCGACATGGTGTTCGTGCACAGCGCCCGTTCACCCAAGGACATCATCTACCACCGCGAGCTGGAACACATGGCGTCGCGCATCGACAACTTCAGCTTACACATCATTTGCGAGAAGCATGGGCTGGGTGAGCCGTGGGCAGGCTACCGTGGCTACTTGAACCACAAGCTGCTGGAACTGATCGCCGCGGACTTCATGGAACGTGAAATCTTCTGCTGCGGCCCCACGCCCTACATGAATGCGGTGAAGCGCCTGCTGGAGGCGGCGGGCTACGACATGTCCCGTTACCACGAGGAGTCCTTCGGCGCCACGCCGCCGGAGGCTCGCGCCGATGCGGTGGAGAATGCCGAACAGGCTGCCGAGGCACCCGAACCGGATGCGTCAGACCTGCACCAGGTGGAATTCACCGCCGCCGGCAAGAGCATTCGGGTGGCGCCGGGGGAAACCGTGCATGCGGCAGCGGCCAAGCTCGGCCTGATGATTCCCAAGGCGTGCGGCATGGGTATCTGCGGCACCTGCAAGGTGATGAAGCTGGGCGGGGAGGTGGAAATGGAGCACAACGGCGGGATTACCGACGAGGACGTAGCCGATGGCTACATCCTCTCGTGCTGCAGTGTGCCGAAAGGGGATGTGCGGATCGAGTATTGATCTTGTGATGCTTCCCCAAGCGTCGTCCGGTCCCAGCAGATCACGGAGGAACCTGTGGGACCGGGCGGAGCTCGGGAAACGGGCGACGCAGTTTACAGGCTGAAACGCGCGACCATGCTGTTCAGGTCCACCGCCAGGCGCGATAGCTCTGCGCTGGCCGCGGTAGTCTGGTTGGCACCGGTAGCCGATTGCACCGACAAGTCACGAATGTTCACCAGGTTGCGGTCAACCTCACGGGCCACCTGGGCCTGTTCTTCCGCCGCGCTGGCGATTACCAGGTTGCGTTCGTTGATCTGTACGATGGCACCGTTGATGGTGTCCAGGGCCAGGCCGGCGCCCTTGGCGATGTTCAGCGTCGATTCGGCGCGCTCGGTGCTGTTGCGCATCGAGTTCACGGCCTGTTCGGTACCACCCTGGATGCTGCCGATCATGCGCTCGATTTCAGCGGTGGACTGCTGGGTGCGGTGGGCCAGGGCTCGGACTTCGTCGGCGACCACGGCAAAACCACGGCCAGCTTCACCGGCGCGCGCAGCCTCGATGGCGGCGTTCAGGGCCAGCAGGTTGGTCTGGTCAGCCAGGCCACGGATCACGTCCAGCACCTTGCCGATGTCGCGGGACTCGTTGGCCAGGTTGCCGATCAGCTCGGCGGTGCTCTGCACGTCGCTGCTCATGCGCTCGATGGCGCCCACGGTTTCCTGGACCAGGTCACGGCCGTCGCTGGCCGAAGTGGTGGCGTCCTTGGAGGCCTCCGAGGTGCTTACCGCGTTGCGGGCCACTTCTTCTACGGCGCTGGTCATTTCGTTGACCGCGGTGGCGGCCTGCTCGATCTCGTGGTTCTGCTGGGCAAGGCCACGGGCGCCTTCGTCGGTGACGCTGTTGAGCTCTTCGGCGGCGGAAGCCAGTTGGGTCGCGGAGCCAGAGATACGCTGCAGCGTGTCGCGCAGCTTGTTCTGCATCTTCTCCATGGCAACCAGCAGGCGCGCGGCCTCATCACGGCCTTCCACGTGAATCGGGCGGGTCAGGTTGCCTTCGGCGATTTGCTCGGCGGCGGCCAGGGCCTGGTCGATCGGCACCACGATGCTACGGGTCAGCAGCCAGGCGAACAGGAAAGTCAGCACGGCGGCGATGATCAGCAGCGTCACCACCAGGGTGAAGGCCGACGAATACTGGTCAGCGGCCGTCTTGTTCATGTCGGCGGTCTGCTGGGTATTGATCTCCACCAGCCGGTCGAGCGCGGCGTTCAGGCGCGACGAGTTGTCCTGCAGGTCGGTATTGACCGCCTTGCGCAGGGCATCCATGTCGTTGGCGGCGTTGGCGTTGCGCATCTGGCCTTCCAGCTGATGGTACTCGGCCAGCGCCGATTTCAACTGCTCGTAGGCAGCACGCTCTTGCGGCCCGGCAATCAGCGGCTCATAGGCGGCCTGGGCCTTGGCGATCAGTTGGTTGCGCGAGTCCAGCAGTTGCAGGGCTTCGGCCTGGGTCTGGGCGTCCCGGTTGGCCAGCAGGCGGTAGGACAGCACGCGCAGGCGCAGGGTCATCTGGGTGATCTGGCCCAGGTTGGAAAGGCTGGGCAGGGTGTTGTTCTCGATTTCTTCACCGGCCTTGCGGATATTGCCCATCTGCACCAAGGCGAAAATGCCCAGAATGATCATCAGGGCGCCGATACAGGCGAAGCCGGAGAGCGCACGGGGTGCGATATTCATGTTGCGTAGGGACATGGCGAGTTCCAGGTAGGGGGTGCGTTCCGTGCGGGGTGCAGACAGTTGCCATGCCTATCGGTCTTTGGCACCAAGTCTTTAGGGACCTTTTGTCGCACGGCCAATGGCCAGTGGGAACCGGGTGCAATTATGCCGGTCCATCTGAGTCTGTTTCGGGTTTGGCCCGAAGCGTGGCCAGGAAGGTCGCCGCAGCGGATTTCATGGTTCCGAGCCCGATAAACCCTGGCCTGCGCGGCGACTTTTCTTTATCGTTACCGCCCCTTGAATCTGCCGAGATAACACCATGCTTGAAACAACTCTGAGCCAACTGGAACAACTGGTCAGCGAACTGGTTGAACAGAACCGCCAACTGACTGAAAACAACACCCAGCTCACCGCCCAACTGGCCCAGGCCAAGGAAGAAAACGAGAGCCTGCAGCTGAACCTGATGGAACAGGAAGAGAAGCAGACCTCCACCGTTTCGCGCATCCAGGCCCTGGTTCAGCGTGCTAGCGCTGGTGCCGTGAGCGCATGAGTACCGACCAGGAGTCGATCAAGGTCGTCTCGATCCTGGGCAATGACTACTCGCTCAAGGCGCCGCCGGGTGAAGAGCAGAAGCTGCTCGACGCCACTCGCCTGCTCAACGCGTCGTTGGCCGAGACCAAGCGCAAGTACCCTTCCCTCATCGGCGACAAGTTGCTGGTGCTGGCGGCGTTGAACTTGTGCTCCAAGCAGCTGGAAATGCAGCAGCAGCACGCCGAAGCGCTCAACCGTTATCAAGAGCAAGTCAACGCCACGGTTGATGTGATCAAAAACACCATCAGCCACGGCTGATGGATGGGCCTCGCCAGCAGCGGCGGGGCCTTTGCCCGACTCCCCCGATCCTGCAGAAGCTGGCTTGCCAGCATGCTTTCGAGCGCCAGCCGCTCCCTAGCAAGCCAGCTCCTGCCCACATCTTCTTGTGTAACCGTTGGTCTGGTTAATGTATACAATCGGCATGGCTGTTGCAGGTCATCCGATGTAGACATTCAGAGGGTTACACCCATGCAGTTGTGGCGCCGCAGTATCCAATGGCAATTGATCCTCAGCATGGGCACCGCCTTGCTGGTCAGCATCCTGATAGTGGTGGGTATCTACACCGTGGTGGTGAACCGCCTGGCCCAGAGCTATTTGCTGGAAACCGCACTGCCTGCCAGTGTGGAAGCGATGCGCAATGACATTGAACGGATATTGAGCAAGCCATTGACGGCTGCCAACGACATCGCCAGCAACACGCTGGTGCAGCAATGGCTGGCTGAGGGCGAAAATGGTGCCCAAGTGCCATCATTCACTCGTTATCTCGAAGGTGTGCGCAGCGAGCACAAAGCCTTCACCGCCTTGATTGCCAGCGCCGACAGCAACCATTACTACACCGAGAAAGGCCTGGACCGTACCTTGAGCCGGGCCAACGCCCAGGACGCCTGGTTCTACCAGTTCCTGGACAGCGGCAAGCCGCGCACCCTCAACATCGACACGGACACCAGCACGGGCGCCTTGACCCTGTTCATCGACCTGCGGGTGCAGCAAGCGGGCAAGACCCTGGGCATCGCAGGCCTGGGCCTGAGCATGAGCGAACTGTCGGAATTGATTCACAACTACAGTTTCGGCGAGCACGGCAAGGTGTTCCTGGTGCGCAACGACGGTTTGATCCAGGTTCATCCCGATGCTCAGTTGAGCGGCAAGCGGCAGTTGGCCGAGCAGATCGGCCCGCAAGCCGCCGCTGCCGTGCTGGGCCACCCCGGCCTGACCACCAGCGCTTTCCAGCGTGACGGCGAAGATTACCTGGCCCTGGCCTTGCCCCTGCGCGACCTCAACTGGAGCCTGGTAGCGGAAGTGCCCGAGGCGCAGATCTACGCCCAGGCACGCCAGGCCATGTGGCTGACCAGTCTGATCGGCCTGGCGGTGGCGTTTGTCTGCCTGTTGCTGGTGGTGGTACTGGCCCGTGGCCTGGTACGGCCTATCCGCCAGGTGACGGCGGCCCTGGTGGCCATCGGCAGTGGCGGTGGTGACCTGACCCACCGCCTTGACGATGCCCGCGCCGACGAGCTGGGCGATCTGGCCCGTGGTTTCAACCGCTTTCTGGGTAGCCAGCGCGACATGATTGCCGACGTGTTGGCCACCAGCGAGCGCCTGCGCAGTTCGGTGGGAAATGTCGCGCAAGTGGTAGACAACACCGCCGAACGCGCGGGCCGCCAACAGGAAATGACCGACATGGTAGCCACGGCGGTGCACGAGATGGGCCTGACCGTGCAGGAAATCGCCCGCAACGCGGGCAATGCCGCCGAAGCGTCGCAAAGCGCTCGGGATGAGGCCTTGCAGGCGCGGGATATCGTGGGCCGTTCCATCGCGCATATCGAAGGCATGTCGCAGGAAATTGGTAGTGCGGCCAGCGCGGTGGGTGAGCTGGCCGAGCAGGTGGGCTCCATCGACCAGGTGCTGGCGGTGATCCGGGGTATCTCCGAGCAGACCAACCTGCTGGCGCTGAACGCCGCCATCGAGGCCGCTCGGGCCGGGGAGATGGGCCGTGGCTTCGCGGTGGTGGCTGACGAGGTACGCACCCTGGCCCAGCGTACCCAGGCCTCCACCGACGAGATTCAGAAGATGATCGGCCGGCTCAAGCAAGGGGCCGACACGGCGGTGGCGTCGATGCACAGCGGCCAGGCAGCGACGGGCACCGGGGTAGCCGCGAGCCAGCGGACCGGTACGTCGCTGACGGCCATCACCGACCAGGTGGAGCGCATCAGCGACATGAACCACCAGGTGGCCACGGCGACGGAAGAGCAGACGGCGGTGACCGAAGAGATCAACCGCAACGTACAAGGCATTTCCGACCTGGCCCGCGCCACGGCAGGGGAGGTGCGCAACGGCCGCGAGGAATGCCAGGCGTTGCGTGGGCTGGCCGATGACCTGGCGCGGCAGATGGGAGGGTTCAAGCTCTAGAGCGCTGTTTCGCCCGGTCCTGCTATTGGCATGCGTTCAATATGGGACCGGGCGAAGCTCGGGAAAAGGCCAACCCCTGTTTCAGCTCATGACCTGGCGAATGTCCGCGGCCAACTCCCGTACCCGCGGTTCTTCGGTATCCCACGAGCACATGAACCGCGCACCGCCGCTGCCAATGAAGGTATAGAACCGCCAGCCCTTGCCACGCAACGCTTCCAGCGCCGGTTCCGACATCTGCAGGAACACCCCGTTGGCTTCCACCGGGAACATCAACTCAACCCCGGGAATGTCTGCCACCAATTGGCTGAGCAACGTGGCGCAGTGGTTGGCGTGGCGGGCGTGCTTGAGCCACGCGTCGTTTTCCAGCAAGCCCACCCAAGGCGCCGACAGGAAGCGCATTTTCGATGCCAGTTGCCCGGCCTGCTTGCACCGGTAGTCGAAGTCCACCGCCAGCTCATGCTTGAAGAACAGAATGGCCTCGCCGACCGCCATGCCGTTCTTGGTGCCGCCGAAACACAGCACGTCCACCCCCGACTTCCACGTCAGTTCCGCCGGCGAGCAGCCCAGGGTGGCGCAGGCATTGGCAAAGCGCGCACCGTCCATGTGCAAGTTCAGCCCCAGCTCCTTGCAGGTGGCGCTGATGGCCTTGAGTTCCTCGGGGCGGTAGACGCTGCCCACTTCGGTGGCCTGTGTCAGCGTAACCACGCGCGGTTTGGGGTAGTGGATGTCCTGGCGCTTGAGCGCCACTTCGCGGATCGCCTCGGGGGTGAGCTTGCCGTTCTCACTGCGGGCGGTGAGCAGCTTGGAACCGTTGGAGAAGAACTCGGGAGCGCCGCATTCGTCGGTCTCCACGTGGGCCGTTTCCGAGCAGATGACGCTGTGGTAGCTCTGGCACAGGGACGACAGCGCCAGGGAGTTGGCTGCGGTGCCGTTGAAGGCAAAGAATACCTCGCAGTCGGTTTCGAACAGGCGGCGAAATTCATCGGCGGCCCGTGCCGTCCATTGGTCGTCGCCGTAGGCCCGTTGATGGCCTTGGTTGGCCTGCTCCATGGCCGCCCAGGCTTCAGGGCAGATGCCCGAATAGTTGTCGCTGGCAAACTGTTGGCTTTGGTCGTTCATGGCCGGTTCCTTGTGTTCTTGTAGCCGGTCACTGTAAACCAGGAATATCGCCGCGGGTATTGGCATGTTGTTCTGTGGCGCCGGGCGACTCTCCACTGGTTTTGCGGGGATGTCGTAAACGCACCTTTGTGTGGCGTGCGCAGGCATCTGGTCTGCAAGCGCCGGCCCTACCATCGCTTCCAAAGGGGGGCCCTGTCGCACGGCGGCCGCCAACCAATATCAAAGGCGCCACGCCGCCGCTGGGAGATCCGCGATGTTCAGCAAGCAAGACCAGATCCAGGGTTACGACGATGCACTGCTGGCGGCAATGAATGCCGAGGAACAGCGTCAGGAAGATCACATCGAGCTGATCGCTTCGGAAAACTACACCAGCAAGCGCGTGATGCAGGCACAAGGCAGCGGCCTGACCAACAAGTACGCCGAAGGCTACCCGGGCAAACGCTACTACGGCGGCTGCGAACACGTGGATAAAGTCGAGCAACTGGCCATCGACCGCGCCAAGCAGTTGTTCGGCGCCGATTACGCCAACGTCCAGCCCCACTCGGGCAGCCAGGCCAACGCCGCGGTGTACCTGGCCCTGCTCCAGGCCGGTGACACCGTGCTGGGCATGAGCCTGGCCCATGGTGGCCACCTGACCCACGGCGCCAAGGTCAGCTTCAGTGGCAAGCTTTACAACGCCGTGCAGTACGGCATCGACACCGACACCGGCCTGATCGACTACGACGAAGTGGAGCGCCTGGCCGTCGAGCACCAGCCGAAAATGATCATCGCTGGCTTCTCGGCCTACTCCAAGACCCTGGACTTCCCGCGCTTTCGCGAGATCGCCGACAAGGTGGGCGCGTACCTGTTCGTCGACATGGCCCACGTGGCGGGCCTGGTCGCCGCGGGCCTGTACCCCAACCCCATTCCATTCGCCGACGTAGTGACCACCACTACCCACAAGACCCTGCGCGGCCCACGTGGCGGCCTGATCCTGGCCCGCGCCAACGAGGCCCTGGAAAAGAAACTCAATGCCGCGGTATTCCCCGGCGGGCAGGGCGGCCCGCTGATGCACGTGATCGCGGCCAAGGCCGTGTGCTTCAAGGAAGCCCTGGAGCCTGGCTTCAAGGCGTACCAGCAACAGGTCATCGATAACGCCCAGGCCATGGCGGGCGTGTTCATCGAACGTGGTTACGACGTGGTGTCCGGCGGTACCGACAACCACCTGTTCCTGGTCAGCCTGATTCGCCAGGGCCTGACCGGCAAGGATGCGGACGCCGCCCTGGGCCGCGCCCATATCACCGTCAACAAGAACGCGGTGCCCAACGACCCGCAGTCGCCGTTCGTGACCTCGGGCCTGCGCATCGGCACCCCGGCCGTGACCAGCCGTGGCTTCAAAGTGGCCCAATGCACCACGCTGGCCGGCTGGATCTGCGACATCCTCGACAACCTGGGTGATGCCGACGTGGAGGCCGATGTGGCCCGCAATGTCGCCGACCTGTGTGCTGACTTCCCGGTTTACCGCTGAGCTGGAGTAACCCCCTATGCAACGCTATTCGGGCTTCGGCCTCCTCAAGCACTCCCTCAGCCACCACGAGAACTGGCAGCGCATGTGGCGCACGCCCACGCCGAAAAAAGTCTATGACGTGGTCATCGTCGGTGGCGGCGGGCACGGCCTGGCGACTGCCTACTACTTGGCCAAGGAGCACGGCATCAAGAACGTGGCCGTGGTGGAGAAGGGGTGGCTGGGTGGCGGCAACACCGCCCGCAACACCACCATCGTGCGCTCGAACTACCTGTGGGACGAATCGGCCCACCTGTACGAGCACGCCATGAAACTGTGGGAAGGCCTGTCCCAGGACCTCAACTACAACGTCATGTTCAGCCAGCGCGGTGTGTACAACCTGTGCCACACCCTGCAGGACATGCGCGACTCCGAACGCCGCGTCAGCGCCAACCGCCTCAACGGCGTGGACGGCGAGCTGCTGAACGGCAAGCAGGTGGCGGAAGAAATCCCCTACCTGGACTGCTCGAAGAACACCCGCTACCCGATCATCGGCGCGACCGTTCAGCGCCGTGGCGGCGTGGCTCGTCACGATGCCGTGGCCTGGGGCTTTGCCCGTGCCGCCGACGCCTTGGGCGTGGACCTGATCCAGCAGACCGAGGTCATCGGCTTTCGCAAGGAAAACGGCGTGTGCATCGGCGTTGAAACCACCAAGGGCTTCATCGGCGCCAAGCGCGTGGGCGTGGTCACCGCCGGTAACTCCGGGCACATGGCCAAGCTGGCCGGTTTCCGCCTGCCGGTCGAGTCCCACCCGCTGCAAGCGCTGGTGTCGGAGCCGATCAAACCCATCATCGACAGTGTGATCATGTCCAATGCCGTGCACGGCTACATCAGCCAGTCCGACAAGGGCGACCTGGTGATCGGTGCCGGTATCGACGGCTGGGTCGGTTACGGCCAGCGCGGTTCGTACCCGGTGATCGAGCACACCCTGCAGGCCATCGTCGAAATGTTCCCGGTGCTGTCGCGCGTGCGCATGAACCGTCAATGGGGCGGCATCGTCGACACCACCCCCGACGCCTGCCCGATCATTTCCAAGACCCCGGTGCCAAACATGTTCTTCAACTGCGGCTGGGGTACCGGCGGCTTCAAGGCCACCCCGGGCTCGGGCAACGTGTTTGCCGCCAGCCTGGCCAAGGGCGAGATGCACCCCCTGGCCAAACCCTTTTCCATCGAGCGCTTCCACAACGGCGCGCTGATCGACGAACACGGCGCTGCCGCCGTCGCCCACTAACAGGAGAACCCCACCATGTTGCATATCTTCTGTCCTCATTGCGGCGAGCTGCGCTCCGAAGAAGAATTTCACGCCTCCGGCCAGGCCCACATTCCTCGCCCGCTGGACCCTGGCGCCTGCACCGACGCGCAGTGGGGCGACTACATGTTCTTCCGTGACAACCCGCGCGGGCTGCACCACGAACTGTGGATTCACGCTGCCGGCTGCCGCCAGTACTTCAACGCCACCCGCGACACAGTGTCGTACGAGATTCTCGAAACCTATCCGATCGGCACCAAGCCCCAGTTCACGGCCGCGGGAGATAAAGCATGAGCCAGGTCAATCGCCTGTCCAGCGGCGGTCGTATCGATCGCAGCAAGAAAATAACCTTCACCTTCAATGGCCAGACCTACAGCGGCTATGAAGGTGACACCCTGGCGGCCGCGTTGCTGGCCAACGGCGTCGACATCGTGGGCCGCAGCTTCAAGTACTCGCGCCCTCGCGGCATCATCGCCGCCGGTGCCGAAGAGCCGAACGCCATCCTGCAGATCGGCGCCACCGAAGCCACGCAGATCCCCAACGTGCGCGCCACCCAGCAGGCGCTTTACCAGGGCCTGGTAGCCACCAGCACCAACGGCTGGCCCAACGTCAACACCGACGTGATGGGCATTCTGGGCAAGGTCGGCGGCAAGCTCATGCCCCCTGGCTTCTACTACAAGACCTTCATGTACCCGCAGTCCTTCTGGATGACCTACGAGAAGTACATCCGCAAGGCCGCGGGCCTGGGCCGCTCGCCGACCGAGAACGACCCTGACACCTACGACTACATGAACCAGCACTGTGATGTGCTGATCGTCGGTGCCGGCCCTGCTGGCCTGGCCGCCGCGCTGGCTGCTGCCCGCAGCGGCGCCCGCGTGATCGTCGCCGACGAACAGGAAGAGTTCGGCGGCAGCCTGCTCGACACCCGCGAAAGCCTGGACGGAAAGCCCGCGGCCGAGTGGGCCCACCAGGTGGTCAGCGAATTGCGCGGTATCGCCAACGTGACCCTGTTGCCACGTGCCACGGTCAACGGCTACCACGACCACAATTTCCTGACCATTCACGAGCGCCTCACCGACCACCTGGGCGACCGCGCGCCCATCGGCCAGGTTCGCCAGCGCATGCACCGCGTGCGGGCCAAACGCGTGGTATTGGCCACTGGTGCCCATGAGCGCCCGCTGGTGTACGGCAACAACGACGTACCGGGCAACATGCTGGCGGGTGCCATTTCCACTTACGTGCGCCGCTACGGCGTGGCGCCTGGCAAGAAGCTGGTGCTGTCGACCAACAACGATTACGCGTACCGCGTGGCACTGGACTGGTTCGACGCCGGCCTGCAGGTGGTGGCCATCGCTGATGCACGCCACAACCCCCGGGGCTCGCTGGTGGAGGAAGCGCGTGCCAAGGGCATCCGCATCCTGACCGCAAGCGCGGTGATCGAAACCCGTGGCAGCAAGCACGTGAGCGCGGCCCGCGTGGCGGCCATCGACCTGAAGGCGCACAAAGTGGCCAGCCCGGGTGAATGGCTGGACTGCGACCTGGTGGGTAGCTCGGGTGGTTATAGCCCCGTGGTACACCTGGCTTCGCACCTGGGCGGCAAGCCTGTCTGGCGCGAGGACATCCTCGCCTTCGTACCCGGCGATGCCCCGCAGAAGCGCGTGTGCGTGGGCGGCGTGAACGGTGTGTTCAACCTGGCGGATGCCCTGTCGGACGGTTTTGAAGGGGGTGCGCGCGCCGCCGCCGAGGCCGGCTTCAAGATCGTCGAGGGCACCATGCCCAAGGCTCTGGCCCGCCAGGAAGAAGCCACCGTGGCGCTGTTCCAGGTGCCCCACGACAAATCCACTGCCCGGGCGCCGAAGCAATTCGTCGACCAGCAGAACGACGTCACCGCCGCCGCCATCGAGCTGGCGACCCGCGAGGGCTTCGAGTCGGTGGAGCACGTCAAGCGCTACACCGCGCTGGGCTTCGGTACGGATCAGGGCAAGCTGGGCAATATCAATGGCCTGGCCATTGCCGCCCGCAGCCGCGGCATCTCGATCACCGAGATGGGCACCACCATGTTCCGCCCCAACTACACCCCGGTCACCTTTGGTGCCGTGGCCGGCCGCCACTGTGGCCACCTGTTCGAGCCGGTGCGCTTCACCGCCCTGCATGCCTGGCATGTGAAGAACGGCGCCGAGTTCGAAGACGTGGGGCAGTGGAAGCGCCCCTGGTATTTCCCCAAGCGTGGCGAAACGCTGCACTCGGCCGTGGCCCGTGAGTGCAAGGCCGTGCGTGACAGCGTCGGCCTGCTGGATGCTTCCACCCTGGGCAAGATCGACATCCAGGGCCCGGACGCCCGCGAGTTCCTCAACCGCATCTACACCAACGCCTGGACCAAACTGGATGTGGGCAAGGCCCGTTACGGCCTGATGTGCAAGGAAGACGGCATGGTCTTCGACGACGGCGTGACCGCCTGCCTTGCCGACAACCACTTCCTGATGACTACCACCACCGGCGGTGCGGCTCGCGTGCTGCAGTGGCTGGAAATCTACCAGCAGACCGAGTGGCCGGACCTGAAGGTGTATTTCACCTCGGTCACCGACCACTGGGCCACCCTGACCCTGTCGGGGCCCAACAGCCGCAAACTGCTGAGCCACGTCACCGACATCGACCTGGACAAGGACGCCTTCCCGTTCATGACCTGGAAGGAAGGCCAGGTTGGCGGGGTACCGGCCCGTGTGTTCCGTATCTCGTTCACCGGTGAACTGTCGTACGAAGTGAACATCCAGGCAGACTACGCCATGGGTGTGCTTGAACAGATCGTGGAGGCGGGCAAGCAGTACAACCTGACCCCGTACGGCACCGAGACCATGCACGTGTTGCGGGCCGAGAAGGGCTTCATCATCGTCGGCCAGGACACTGACGGCTCCATGACCCCGGACGACCTGAACATGGGCTGGTGCGTGGGCCGTACCAAGCCGTTCTCGTGGATCGGCTGGCGTGGCATGAACCGCGAGGACTGCGTGCGCGAACAGCGCAAGCAACTGGTGGGGCTCAAGCCGACCGACCCGAACAAGGTGCTGCCGGAAGGCGCGCAACTGGTGTTCGACACCCGGCAGGCGATCCCCATGAGCATGGTGGGCCACGTGACCTCCAGCTACATGAGCGCCACCCTCGGCCATTCGTTTGCCCTGGCGGTGGTCAAGGGTGGCCTCAAGCGCATGGGCGAGAAGGTTTACGCGCCGCTGGTGGATGGCAGCGTGATCGAGGCCGAAATCTGCTCTTCGGTGTTCTTCGACCCCAAAGGCGAACAACAGAACGTTTGATATCGACCGTAGCCGCTGCCCGAAGGCTGCGGCTACGAATGGTGTCAGCTCACTGAGTTTTTGATAGGTGTCCACATGACCACAGTCAACGTATACGAACAACGCCCGGCCACCGGCGCCAAGGCCGAGGCACCGCTGCACCACGCCGACCTGGCCAAGCTGGTGGGCAAGGGCCGCAAGAACGCCGGTGTGAAGCTGCGCGACAGGAAACTGCTGGGCCACCTGACCCTGCGCGGCAACGGCCATGACGTGGCTTTCGCCGAAGGCGTGTCCAAGGCCCTGGGCCTGGAACTGCCGGGCGCGCTGGCGCTGGTGAGCAAGGGTGATACCTCGCTGCAGTGGCTGAGCCCTGATGAGTGGTTGCTGATCGTGCCCGCGGGCGAAGAAGTAGCCACCGAAAACCGCCTGCGTGAAGCACTGGCCGGCCAGCATATTGCCGTGGTCAACGTCAGCGGTGGTCAGAGCCTGCTGGAACTGAGCGGCCCCAATGTGCGCCAGGTGCTGATGAAATCCACCAGCTACGACGTGCACCCCGACAACTTTCCGGTGGGCAAGGCCGTGGGTACGGTGTTCGCCAAGTCGCAACTGGTGATCCGTCGGCCCAGTGAGGATGTCTGGGAGCTGCTGGTGCGCCGCAGCTTCTCCGATTACTGGTGGCTGTGGTTGCAGGACGCGTCGGCCGAATATGGCCTGGAAATCACCGGTTGATCCTTCCTGAGCTTCGCCCGGTCCCACAGGTGCGTGGGGCCGGGCGAAGCCGGGGAAGGTCTCACCACTGCACTGGAGCCCTACCATGAGCCGTGCCCCCGATACCTGGATCCTCACCGCCGACTGCCCCAGCATGCTCGGCACGGTAGACGCAGTGACCCGTTACCTGTTCGAACAAGGTTGCTATGTCACCGAGCACCATTCGTTCGACGATCGCCTGTCGTCGCGGTTTTTCATTCGTGTCGAATTCCGCCAGCCCGACGGCTTCGATGAGCAATCCTTTCGCGCCGGCCTGGCCGAACGGGGCGAATCGTTCGGCATGGTCTTCGAGCTGACGGCCCCGCAGTATCGGCCCAAGGTAGTGATCATGGTCTCCAGGGCCGACCACTGCCTGAATGACCTGCTCTACCGTCAACGCATCGGCCAGTTGCCCATGGACGTGGTAGCGGTGGTGTCCAACCATCCGGATCTGGAACCATTGGCTCGCTGGCACGAAATTCCCTACTACCATTTCCCCCTGGACCCGAACGACAAGCCTGCGCAAGAGCGCAAGGTGCTGGAGGTCATCGAGCAGAAGGGAGCCGAACTGGTGATTCTCGCCCGCTACATGCAAGTGCTGTCGCCCCAGCTGTGCCGCCGCCTGGACGGCTGGGCCATCAATATCCACCACTCGCTGCTGCCCGGCTTCAAAGGCGCCAAGCCCTACCACCAGGCGTACAACAAGGGCGTGAAGCTGGTGGGCGCCACGGCGCACTACATCAACAACGACCTGGACGAAGGCCCGATCATCGCTCAGGGCGTCGAGGTCGTGGACCACAGCCATTACGCCGAAGACCTGATCGCCAAGGGGCGCGACATCGAATGCCAGACCCTGGCTCGGGCGGTGGGTTTTCACATCGAGCGGCGGGTGTTCCTGAACGGAGGTCGGACGGTTGTCCTCTAGGTGCAAGCTGGCACGAGCCGCGGTCCGCTTTTGCTGGCCGCTTGAAGCTCAGGGCTTGCAGCTGTCTTTAAAAACAACAACAGTGAGGTGAAAGCATGTCTGGTAATCGCGGTGTGGTGTATCTCGGCGGCGGCAAGGTCGAGGTGCAAACAATTCCCTTCCCGAAAATGCAGGACCCGCGTGGAAAACGCATCGAACATGGGGTGATTCTGCGGGTTGTCTCCACCAATATCTGCGGCTCGGACCAGCACATGGTTCGCGGCCGTACCACGGCCCAGGT
The DNA here is from genome assembly GCF_029623465.1 of Pseudomonas sp. RIT-To-2. Taxonomy (NCBI): domain Bacteria; kingdom Pseudomonadati; phylum Pseudomonadota; class Gammaproteobacteria; order Pseudomonadales; family Pseudomonadaceae; genus Pseudomonas; species Pseudomonas sp. RIT-To-2. The sequence goes on from NZ_JAPYKM010000001.1 coordinate 278,974, forward strand.
GGGCCTGGTGCTGGGCCATGAAATTACCGGCGAAGTACTGGAAGTCGGCAAGGACGTGGAAAACCTCAAGGTCGGTGACCTGGTCTCGGTACCCTTCAACGTTGCCTGCGGCCGCTGCCGGTCCTGCAAGGAACAGCACACCGGCGTCTGCCTGACGGTGAACCCGGCCCGTGCTGGCGGCGCCTACGGCTATGTCGACATGGGTGACTGGGTAGGCGGCCAGGCCGAGTACGTGCTGGTGCCTTATGCCGATTTCAACCTGCTCAAACTGGGCGACCGCGACCGGGCCATGGAGAAGATCCGTGACCTGACTTGCCTCTCCGACATCCTGCCGACCGGTTACCACGGCGCCGTCACCGCAGGCGTCGGCCCCGGCAGTACCGTTTATGTGGCCGGTGCCGGGCCGGTGGGCCTGGCCGCGGCGGCCTCGGCGCGCCTGCTGGGTGCGGCGGTCGTCATCGTCGGCGACGTCAACCCGGTGCGCCTGGCCCATGCCAAGGCCCAGGGCTTTGAAATCGCCGACCTGTCCAAGGACACGCCGCTGCATGAACAGATCGCCGACCTGCTGGGCGAACCTGAAGTGGATTGCGCGGTAGACGCAGTGGGCTTTGAAGCCCGCGGCCATGGTCATGCCGGGGCACAGCACGAAGCGCCAGCCACGGTGCTCAACTCGTTGATGGGCGTGGTACGGGTAGCTGGCAAGATCGGTATCCCCGGCCTCTACGTGACCGAAGATCCGGGTGCGGTGGACGCCGCGGCGAAGATGGGCAGCCTGAGCATTCGCTTCGGCCTGGGCTGGGCCAAGTCCCACAGCTTCCATACTGGCCAGACCCCGGTGATGAAGTACAACCGCCAGCTGATGCAGGCCATCATGTGGGACCGCATCAACATTGCCGAGGTGGTGGGTGTGCAGGTGATCACCCTGGACCAGGCGCCGGAAGGCTACGGCGAGTTCGATGCTGGCGTGCCGAAGAAATTCGTCATCGACCCGCACAAACTCTTCAGCGCCGCCTGAAAACCGTGTAACCGCGGCCGCAAGGCCGTGGCAACCCTGTGGGGACCTTGTAGCAGCGGACCTGGCCGCGTCGGCGGTGCATGAGGGTAATGCCTGATGCTGCGCGCCGCCGGGGACGCGGCCAGGTCCGCTGCTATAGGCTGACCACCTGGCCATGGTAGAGCACTGGGCCCGTTGGCTGCCCGGTAGGCGAACCGCCTGCCGGCTCCAGGCTGATGGCCAGGGCAATGGGTTCGCCCAGCAGTTTGCGCTGGCTTTCATCCAGCCTGATGCGGCCTTTGCCACCTTCGGGCATCAGGCCCAGGGATACCGGCATACCCTCGGCCGGAATCGCCCACAATTGCATGCTGCGGTCCGCCGGCGCGCTGGCAAGGTTCAGCGGCGCGACCTGCAGATATTGATCAAACGCCTCGATGGTCACTGCCGGCTGGTTGCTGGCGCTGACCAGGGTGGCGCTGTACATCGCCTGGTCGCGGTTGTAGTACATGCCGATGCCCACCGCCAGCACCACCGCTGCCGCCAGTGCGGTCGCCCGCAGCCAGTGGCGCGTCCGCGAGCGCGTTGGTACGTGCAAATGCTGGGGCTCGATCCGTGCCTTGATGTTTTCCCATACCCGTTCCGGTACCGGGGCGTCGGGCACCGGCGTCGCCAAACGGGCGAGGGCATCCTGCCATTGGCCCAGCTCCTGTTCCAGCGCGCGGTCCTCGGCCAATAGCCGCTCGAAGCGACGGCGTGCGGTGGGTGCCATCAGGCCGATTGCGTAGTCCGCGGCCAGTGCGCGGCGCAGCGCCGGGTGCTGGTAGTTCATGATTCCAGGCACCGGCGCAGGCGCTCCATGCCCCGGCGTATCCACGATTTCACCGAACCCAGCGGCGCCGAGAGCTGGCGCGCAAGGTCTGCGTTGGACAGGCCGTGGAAATAGGCCGTGAGGATCGACTGTCGCTGCATACCCTCCAGGTCATCGAGGCAGCGGTTCAGCGCCGCCGCCTCACGGGCCCGGCCCAGTTGCTCGTCTGCCGAAGGGCCATCGTCACTCAGGGCCTGCAGGTGGGCATCGTCCAACGGCACTTCGTGGCGGCGGCGCAGCAGGTCTATGGCCAGATGGCGCGTGATGTTGACCATCCAGGTCATGGGCGCGGCCAGGTTGGGGTCATAGCGCGAAGCGTTGTTCCAGATGCGCACGAAACTCTCCTGCACCACCTCTTCGGCCAACTCGCGGCGGCCCACGCAACGCAGCGCCACGCCGTGAAGGCGGGCACTGCTGCCGCGGTAGAGCGTTTCGAACGCGCGGCGGTTGCCTTGAGCGCAGTCGGCGAGCAAGTGGCGTAGCTGATCGGTATCGATGGTTCCGGCCTCCGCTGGGTGGGCCACTAGAGCCTAGACCAGCCACAAGGCCGCTGCGTGATATACGCGGTGGCTATCGCGTTGGATGCGCTTTTGTACGAATTTATTTCAGGCCTGGAACACAATGGCGTATTTCCCGGTCAAAACCTGGCTTTTGCCGTCTGGCTACCTGTGCCAGCGGCCCAACGATCCAAGGGGAAAACCATGAACACCTTGCGCGCCATCACCCTGGCAACGCTGACCGCCGTGGCGGCCAGCCCGGTCTTTGCCTTCAACCTCAACGATGCGGTGAACGCGGCCTCTTCACTACAGAACGGCCAGGCCGGCAACGCTGCTTCCACCCCCCAGGCCGCGGGGCTGCTCAATAACCTGGGTGGCCAGTTGAAGGTCACGCCGGAGCAGGCGGTAGGCGGTACGGGCGCCATGTTGGGCCTGGCGAAGAACAAGCTGAGTTCGTCGGACTACTCCCAGCTGACCCAGCAAGTGCCAGGGCTGGACAAGCTGGCCGGGGCCAACGCCGTGGGCAGTCTGGGCGGGTTGCTGGGCAAGACCGGCACCGACAAGGGTGCCCTGACCAGTGCGCTGGGGGATGTGAAGAGCACCAATGACCTGAACAACGCCTTTGGTGCTCTGGGCATGAACAGCGGCATGGTAGGCCAGTTCGCGCCGGTTATCCTGCAGTACCTGGGGCAGCAAGGCGTGGGCGGTGGCCTGCTGAAGACCCTGGGTGGTATCTGGGGTACAGGCGGCTAAACCGCGTTGGTTGATTCCCGACTTTGGCCCGGTCCTGCAGCAGGCAGGTCTCTGTGCAGGAACGGGCGAACTCGAGAATCAGGCACAACAGTGCTTACTGGCTCAACTCCCGGCGCAACGCCTCGATCCGCGCATCCTTCTCACGCCACAAGCCGTTCACCCAGTCTTGCACGGTCTGGCGAAACGCCGGGTCGTTCTCGTAGTCGCCGGCCAGCAGCGCCGGGTCGATATCGCGTGAGTGAATCTCGACGATCACCTGCTTGAGATCACCGCACAGCAAATTCCAGAAACCCGGAATTCTGCCTTCGGGGTACACCACGGTCACGTCGAGCATGCGGTCCAGCTGCGGGCCCATGGCCGCCAGCACGAAGGCCACGCCACCGGCCTTGGGCTTGAGCAGGTTTCTGAACGGCGAGGCCTGGGCGTCACGTTTGGCCTGGGTGAAACGCGTGCCTTCCAGGTAGTTGACCACGGTCACCGGTTGGCGCTTGAACAGCTCGCAGGCTTCGCGGGTGATCTCCAGGTCCTTGCCCTTGAGGTGCGGGTGCTTGTCCAGGAAGGCCTTGGTGTAGCGCTTCATGAAGGGGTAGTCCAGCGCCCACCAGGCCAGGCCCAGGAAAGGCACCCAGATCAGCTCTTTCTTGAGGAAGAACTTGAAGAACGGCGTGCGGCGATTCAAGGCCTGGATCAAAGCGGGAATGTCGACCCAGGACTGGTGGTTGCTGACCACCAGGTAGGAAGTATCCCCGCGCAGGCTTTCGGCGCCGCGTATGTCCCAGCGGGTGGGGATGCACAGCCGGAAGATCAGCTTGTCGATTTCAGCCCAGGTTTCAGCGATCCACATCACCACCCGCGAGGCGCGGTCGCGCCAGTGCCCGTGGACGACGAGCTTGAGCAGGGCAAAGAGCAGAAGAGGGCCGATGAGCACCAGGGTATTGAGCAAAAGCAGCAGTGTGGTGAAACTGCCGGCGAGCAGGCGACGCATAAAACGACTCTTGGAGTAATTATGGCCGGCAATGATAAGCAGGTCCGCGCCTGACGCCAAATTGCCAGTGCCGAATGGTAATCAACAATTGTTTCACGATTTTTTGGGTATGCTCCCACGCACCTGAAATATCGGCTGAACGCGCCCCCATGTGGGAACGGGCGTAGACATATCATCTGAGGAATACTGCCAGTGAAATCCGTTCTTGCACTGCTATCGCTGCTGGCCCTGCCGGTCATGGCTGCCGAGCCGACCCTGTATGGGCGCTACGAAAACATCAAACTGCCGGAAATCGGCGGTGCCACGCTCAAGGCCAAGATGGACACCGGCGCGCTTACCGCTTCGCTTTCGGCCCGCGATATCCAGTTGTTCAAGCGTGACGGCGAAGACTGGGTGCGCTTCCGCCTGGCGACCAGGGACGCCGACGGCAAAGTGTTCGAGCACAAGGTGGAGCGTATCAGCCGCATCAAGAGCCGCGCCGACGAGGAAGACGAAGGCGACACCGCCGAAGTGGCCAAGCGCCCGGTAGTCGAGCTGGAAATGTGCCTGGGTGGCACCAAGCGCACCATCGAGGCCAACCTGGTAGACCGCAGCAGTTTCAACTACCCGCTGCTGATCGGTGCCAAGGGCCTGCGCGAGTTCGGCGCGGCGGTGAACCCGGCACGCCGCTACACCGCCGGCGACCCTGAGTGCTGAGACCATGGCGCACATATTGATCGTCGAAGACGAAGCCGCCATCGCCGACACGCTGATCTACGCCCTGCAGGGTGAAGGGTTCGAGACTACCTGGGTCAGCCTTGGCCAGGCCGCGCTGGAGCACCAGCGCCGCCAGCCGGCCGACCTGCTGATCCTGGACGTGGGCCTGCCGGATATAAGTGGCTTTGAAACCTGCAAGCAACTGCGCCGTTTCAGCGAAGTGCCGGTGATCTTCCTCACTGCGCGCGATGCCGAGATCGACCGGGTGGTGGGCCTGGAAATCGGTGCCGATGATTACGTGATCAAGCCGTTCAGCCCCCGGGAGGTCTCGGCGCGGGTGCGGGCCATCCTCAAGCGCGTGGTACCCCGGCAGGACACGCCGGCGCCGGTGTTCCAGGTAGACAACGAGCGTTTTCTGATCAGCTACCGTGGCCAGCCGCTGAGCCTGACGCGCCATGAATTTCGCCTGCTGCAGACGTTGCTTGACCAGCCTGAACGGGTGTTGAGCCGGGAACAATTGCTCGACGCCGTGGGTGTGCCCAGCGACGCGGGCTACGAGCGCAGCATCGATACCCACATCAAGAGCCTGCGCGCCAAGTTGCGCCAGGTAGCCGGTGATGCCGAGCCGATCCAGACCCACCGGGGCCTGGGTTACAGCTATAGCCCGGGCAACAGCTGATGCGCCTGGGGATACGGATATTCCTGGTCTACTTCTTCTTCGTCGGCCTGACCGGTTACTTCCTGCTGTACACCGTACGCGAGGAAATCCGCCCAGGGGTGCGCCAGTCCACCGAAGAAACCCTGGTGGACACCGCCAACCTGCTGGCCGAGATCCTGGCCCCCGACGTCAAGGCCGGCACCCTGAACCAGAGCCGCCTCAACGACGCCCTCAAGGCATACGGCCGTCGAGAACCCAAGGCCGAGATCTGGGGGCTGGCGAAAAACCAGGTCAGCCACCGCATCTACGTCACCGACGCGCGGGGCATCGTATTGCTGGACTCCGCCGGGCAGGCGGTGGGCCAGGACTATTCGCGCTGGAATGACGTCTACCTGACGTTGCGCGGCCAGTACGGTGCCCGGTCCACCCGCAGTGATCCCGCCGACCCCGAGTCCTCGGTGATGCACGTGGGCGCGCCGATCATGGACGGCGAGCAGATCATCGGCGAGGTCACCGTGGCCAAGCCCAACCGCTCGCTGCAACCCTACATCGACCGCTCGGAGCGCCGGCTGCTGGCGTTCGGCCTGGGGCTGATCATCATGGGGTTGCTGGTGGGCGCGGGCCTGTCGTGGTGGCTGACCCGCTCGCTGCGCAAACTGACCTACTATGCCCAGGCCGTCAGCGAGGGCGAGCGCGTGGCGCTGCCTGCCTACGGCGGGGGGGAGCTGGCGCAACTGGCAAGCGCCGTGGCGCACATGCGCACTCAACTGGAAGGCAAGGACTACGTAGAGCGCTACGTCCACACCCTCACCCATGAACTGAAAAGCCCGCTGGCGGCCATTCGCGGCGCGGCTGAGCTGTTGCAGGGGCCCATGCCGGCCGATCAGCAACAGCGCTTCGTCGGCAACATCGACCGCGAAAGCGCGCGCTTGCAGCAGTTGATAGAGCGGTTGCTGAACCTGGCCATGGTTGAACAGCGCCAAGGGTTGCAGGAGCAGTCCGATGTCGCCGTCGCGGCGTTGTTCGACGCTGTGGTGCAGAGCCAGGCAGCGCGGGTGCAGAGCAACGGTTTGCACATCAGCAATGAAGTGCCGCAAGGGTTTGCCTTGCTGGGCGAACCCTTTCTGCTGCGCCAGGCCCTGAGCAACCTGCTGGACAATGCCCTGGACTTCACCCCGCCCGGTGGCCAGTTGCGCCTGCGGGTGGAAGGCCAGCAACTGCTGTTGTTCAACCAGGCCGAGGCTATCCCTGATTACGCGCTGGCGCGCTTGAGCGAACGCTTCTACTCGCTGCCAAGGCCCGGTACCGGACGCAAGAGTACCGGCCTTGGGCTGAACTTCGTCGAGGAGGTCCTGCAATTGCACGGTGGCCACCTGCACGTGGGCAACGTCGATGGCGGTGTGGAAGTACGCCTGTGGTTTCCGTGGACGCGAATCTCCACATAAGCTCCACACACGCCACATAAATCCCTCATTCGGTGCTCGCACACTCGCTCCATTGCCAAGGAGCGACTGCCCATGAACCGAAACCTGAGTGTCAAACTGGCCATGATCACCACGTTGATCGTGTTGCTACTCATTCCCCTGTTGCTGATTGGCAACCTCATCAGCGAGCGCCAGTCGCGCCGCGATGGGGTGCTGGAGGATATCGCCCGCAGTTCCAGCCTGAGCCAGCAGCTCAGCGGCCCGGTGCTGGTGGTGCCGTTCCGCAAGACCCTGCATCAGTGGAAAACCGACGAGAAAACTGGCCAACGCTACCAGGAAGATTCCCACGCCAGCGGGCGCCTCTACTTCCTGCCCCAGCGCTTCGACCTGGCGGCAGACCTGCGCACCGAGCGCCGGGCCCGGGGCATCTATGAAGCGCGGCTGTACCACGCCAGCAACCACATCGAAGCTGACTTCACGTTGCCGGAACGCCTGGGTATTACCGATGACCTGGCCGATTACCAATTCGATGCCCCGTGGTTGGCGGTGGGCATCAGTGACATACGCGGCATCGAAGCCGGGCTGAAACTGGCAGTGGATGATCAGACCCTGGACTTCCAGCCCGGCACCCAGGTGGCCTGGCTGGGCAATGGTGTCCATGCCCAGTTGCCGGCGCTGGATGCCGCCACGGCCCGCGAGTTGAAGGTGAAATTCGACCTGGGCCTGCAAGGCACCGGCCGTTTCGATGTGCTGCCGGTGGGCCGCGAGAGCAGCGTGGCGCTCAAGGCTGACTGGCCACACCCCAGCTTCGTGGGCGACTACCTGCCGGTGCAGCGCAACGTCGCCGCCAGTGGTTTCGACGCTCAATGGCAGACGTCCTTTTTCTCTACCAACCTGCAGGAACGGCTGGACGATTGCCTGCAGACCAACCAGTGCGAGGGGTTCACCAACACCCGTTTCGGCGTCAGCCTGGTGGACCCGGTGGACCAATACCTCAAGGCCGACCGGGCGATCAAATACGCGCTGCTGTTCGTGGCCCTGACGTTCGCCGGTTTCTTCCTGTTCGAAGTGCTCAAGCGCCTGGCCATTCACCCGGTGCAATACACCCTGGTGGGCTTCGCCCTGGCGTTGTTCTACCTGTTGCTGCTGTCGCTGGCCGAGCACATAGGCTTCGCCCTGGCTTACGGCCTTTCGGCCAGCGGGTGCGTGCTGTTGATCGGCTTCTACGTCAGCCACGTACTGCACAGTTGGCGCAGCGGGCTGGGCTTTGGCGTCGGGCTGGCAGGCCTGTACGGGCTGCTGTTCGGGTTGCTGAGTGCCGAGGACTACGCATTGCTGATGGGTTCGCTGCTGTTGTTCGCAATGCTCGGGTTGTTCATGGTGCTGACCCGTCGGCTGGACTGGTATGGCGTGGGGCAGGTCAAGGCGGTGCAGGAGGTGAGCGATGTTGCGTGAAGAGCGGCGGTGGGCTGAAGGGTTTTTGATGTTTGTGCTGACCGGTGCCCCTGTCTCCACCGGTCAGCAGGCGCCTGTGGCCGTTCTAACGCAAGGCCCGCAGGCTCAGCGCGGCGGGGATGCCGAGTCCCAGCCACGACAACCAGTCCCAGGCGCCATCGCCCAGCAACGCGGCAAACAGGCCCAGCGCACCCAGCAGGGCGATGGCCAGCGGGGCGCCGAACACGGGCCAGAAACGCGATGGCTTGCGGCTCATGCTTTCACCTTGCGCCGTACCCACCACAGGTACAGCCCGCTGCCCAGCACAATGATGGTCAACACGTCGATCACCGCCCACAGGATCTGCATGGGCCGGCCGCCGTAATCACCGTAATGCAATGGCTGCGACAGCCCCAGGGCGTCCATGTACCAAGGGCGCGCGCCCACGGCGGTGACGGCCAGGGTGCTGGCGTCGATCAGTACCGGTGTCAGCAGATGCGAGGTCAGGTGGGTGGCGCCTTTCATGAACACCGCGTAGTGGTGTTCACTGGAGAAACGCGTGCCGGGGAAGGCAATGAAGTCCGCTTCCATGCCCGGCGCGGCTTGTTCGGCGATGGCCAGCACCTGGCTGGCCGGTGCCCGCTGAACCAGCGGTGGCGCATCACGGTACGGGGCGACCATGGCGGTGAGGGTGTCGTTGCGCCAGGCGTCGATCAGCAGGTCGGCGCAGGCGTTGATCACGCCGGTGATGCCCACCACCAGCGCCCAGGTGAGGGTGACGATGCCGATGAGGTTATGCAGGTCCAGCCAGCGCACCCGGGTGGACTTGTCCCGCCGCACGCTGGCGAAGGCCAGGCGCTTCATGAACGGCGCATACAGCACCACCCCGGAAACGATGGCCAGCACGAACAGCAGCCCCATGAACGCCAGCAGCAACTTGCCCGGGAGCCCGGCGTACATGTCCACGTGCAGGCGCAGCATCACCATCATGAAACCTCCGTTGGCCGACGGCATTTCCACCACTTCGCCCGTGCGGCTGTCCAGGCCGAAGGTGTGCGAGGTGTTGGGGTCGGCATCGGCGCTGGCGGCGGTGATGGCGAACAGGCCCTCTGGATTGTCGTCGTCCCAGCCGAAGTACTGCACCACCTCCCCGGGGCGGTGGGCCTCGGCGGCCCTGACCAGTTGCTCAAGGTCCAGGCGCGGCGTGTCGGCGGGCAGTTGCCGGTACTGGGGCGCGTCACCGAGCAGGGTTTCGATCTCGTGATGAAATACCAGCGGCAGGCCGGTGACGGCCAGCATCAGCAGGAAGAGGGTGCACACCAGGCTGGACCAGGTGTGGATGAAGGACCAGCGACGTATTGTTTTACTTTTCATTTCACAGAAGTCCGGAATGACAAAGCCGCCCCGGGGGGCGGCTTGTATGGTGCATCAGGCTTTTACCATTTGTAGGTGGCGCTGGCGACCACGCTGCGTTGGTCGCCGTAGTAGCAGTAGTAACTGTCGCAGGTGGAGATGTAGTCCTTGTCAAAGATGTTCTTGGCAGTCACGCCCAGCGAAGCACCCTTGAGGGAGCTGGACAGTACGCCCAGGTCATAGTGGGCAGAGGCGTCGAACACGGTGTAGGCGTTTGCCTTGCCCAGCCAGGTATTGGCCTGGTCGCCGTAGGTGTTGCCGGTATAGCGGGCGCCACCGCCAATGCCAAAGCCTTCCAGCAGGCCCTGGTGCCAGGTGTAGTCAGCCCATAGGGAAGCCTGCTGATTAGGGATCAGCGGCAAACGGTTGCCTTTGTAAATGCCGTCCTGCACCTCTGACTTGGAGAGGGTATAGGAGGCGATCAGCTTGATGTGCTCAGTCAGGTCGGAGACTGCTTCGAGTTCAAGGCCTTTGACCTTGACTTCGCCGGTCTGGCTTGTGACCGAAATACCACCAACGTTGTTGGTGACGCTGACGTTTTTCTGAGTCAGATCATACACCGCAGCAGTCAGCAGCGTCTTGGAGCCCGGCGGCTGATACTTGATGCCCAGCTCCCATTGTTTGCCTTCGGTTGGCTTCAGCACACTGTTGGAGGTCATGTCCGCGCCGGTGGTGGGCTGGAACGACTCGGCGTAAGACAGGTAAGGCACGAAGCCGGAATCGAATACGTAGCTGACGGCGGAGTTGAGGCTGAAGTTGCTGTTCTGAGCGGTATTGGTGGCACCGCCCCGGTTCAGGAACTTGATGCCGGTATGTACCCAGTCTTCACGGCCACCGATGGTGAAGCGCCATTTGTCCACGGCCATCTGGTCCTGCAGGTAGACGCCGGTCTGAGTGGTCTTCTGGTCGTAGTCGTAATAGGCATCTGCGCGCGAGGGGCGTGTGATGGTATCGGTATAGACCGGGTGAAGGACGTTGGTGTCCGGGACGTTGAAACCATAGATCGACAGGTAGTTGGTGTTGAAGTGCTGCACGTCTGCGCCGATCAGTAGGGTATGGCTGATGTCTGCGGTGGTGAAGTCGGCCTGGAAGTTGTTGTCCATGGCAAACTGGCTGATGTCTTCGTCGACGTTCGTGCTCATGCGGCCGATATTGCCGTTTGCATCAACGGTGGCGCTGGCGGAGTCGGGGTTATAGGCATTGACCGTGATCTGCTGGAAATCCAGATCCGACTTGGTATAGCGCACGTTCTGGCGGAACTGCCATGTATCGTTGAAGCGATGCTCGAACGAGTAGCCCAGCGCATAGTAAGTGCGGTCGTAATGGTCGTAGTTCGGATCGCCCAGATTCTTGTGGTGCGAGATGTCGCCCAGCGGCGAGCTGATCTTGGTGCCCTGGATGGGCAGGAATTGGCTGGTAGCACCGGTATCGTCACGGGTGAACTGGCTGAGGAAGGTCAGCCTGGTGTCCGGGTCGATGTTCCAGGTCAGGCTCGGGGCGATGTTGTACCGCTTGTTGTCGATGTGGTCGACCTGGGTGCCGCTGTCGCGGATCACGCCGCTGACGCCATAGAGGAACTTGCCCTCGTCGTCGATTTTGCCAGTGCTGGCGAAGTCTATCTGGCGCCAGTTGTCGCTGCCGTACTGCAACGAGACCTCGTGGCTGGTTTCATCGCTTGGGCGACGGCTCACCATATCAAGCAGGCCCCCAGGCGGGGTCTGGCCATACAGCGACGAGGCTGGGCCGCGCAGCAGGGCGATGCGATCCAGGTCCCAGGTTTCCATTTTCGGGTTGGCATAGACGCCCTTGGGTAGCGGCAGGCCATCCAGGAACTGCGTCGGTTCGAAGCCGCGCACGCGCATCCAGTCGTATCGGGAGTCACTGCCGTAGCTGGCCGAGACAATGCCGGGCATGTATTTCACGGCATCTTCCAAAGTCTGCACACCGCGATCATCCATCTGTTGGCGGGTGGCTACGGAGATAGAGCGTGGTGCTTCAACCAGTGCAGTGTCAGTCTTGGTCCCTGCCGCAGTGCGTGTCGCCAGGTAGCCTGTCGCGGGGCCCCAGGCGCTTTCGGAATCACTGGCCGCATTCACATTGGTGTCGGGCAAGGCCAGTGTCCCTTCTGGCGCCGCGATCAACGTGAAGGTGCCAGCACTGGTCTGCACCAGTTGCAACCCACTGCCGGCCAGGGCCTGGCGCAGTGCGCCCGCTGCATCGAATTGTCCGTTCACCGCTGCACTGGTCTTGCCGGCCACCAGGCCGGGCTCAATGGCCAGCACCAGCCCCGCGCCGCTGGCGATCTGGTTCAGGGTGCTGGCCAGCGGGGCGGCAGGCAGGTTGTAGCTGCGTACCTGGCTGGCCTGTTCCGCCGCCTGCAGCGCAGTGCTGGCCAGCGGGACGGCAAGGGCGATGGCGACGGCCATGAGGCTGGGCCGAAGCAGCGTTTCGAATGGGCGGGACATGCGGCACTCCTGAGAGGGAATAGTTCTCGATTGCCTCTGTGCCGAACGAGATCGAAAAAGTGATAGTCCTTATCGAAAATAATTTTGATTTAGATCTGTAAGCTAGCGTTTCTGCGTGCTGGCCGGGCGTTTTTCCAGGGTGACCCACCAGCGGGTGTGGGCCTGGATCTGAATCGGCAGGGTGGGCAGCAGGGCGCTCAAGGCCAGGTCAGTGTCCTTGAGGGGGAAGCTGCCGGTGATGCGCAGGTCGGCGACGTCCGGGCTCACCCCCAGGTAACCAGGGCGGTAACGCGACAGCTCCTGCGCCAGATCGCCCAGGCGAGCGTTGTCCACTACCAGCATGCCGCGGGTCCAGGCGTCGGCACCGGGGCTGAGGGCAGCGGTTTCACCCAACTCGGCGCGGCGCATCAGCACTTGCTGGCCTTCATGCAGCACCACTTCGCCGGGCAACTCGCGGGCGTGGGCAGCAACGGCTGACTGCAGCACACTGAGGCGCGTACCCTGGTCCTCGCGGAGCACCAGGAAGCGGGTGCCCAGCGCGCGTAGCTGACCGTCCTGGGTTTCGACGATGAACGGGCGCTGTTCGCCGGCCGGGTGGCCGGTGCGTACCATGATCTCGCCTTCACGCAGGACAATGCGGCGCTGGTCCTGGTCGAAGCGCACGTCGATGGCGCTGTGGGTGTTGAGTTCCACCAGGGTGCCGTCGGCCAGGGTCAGGGTGCGCTGCTCGCCGGTGGCGGTGCGCTGGTCGGCCAGGTAGTAGTTCAGCGGTACCCAGCGGTGCAGGCTGAACGCCGCCAGGCCCAGCACCAGCACCACACTCGCCAGGCCGCTGCCCAGCCTGCGCACCCGCTGGCGTGCAGTGGCGTTGCTGTTGAGCAAGGCCTTGCGGCCAGCGGCCGGGGCCACGCGCAAGCGTTCGTCGAGCATGCCCAATTGCCGCCAGGCGCGTGCGTGCTCTTCATCGGCAGCGTGCCAGCGCGCGAATTCGGCCTGCTGCGCCGTGCTGCTGTCGTCGAGCGCCAGTTGCCACTGGATGGCGGCATCCAGCACCTGGGCCGATACCGGGCCGTTTGGGCTCACGTCGGCTCTCCGTACAGGGCCACGTAGCACTGGCGCATACCTTGGGCCAGGTATTGGCGCACCCGCGGCACGGACACCCCCAATTGCTCGGCGATTTCGGCGTGGCCCAGGCCCTCCAGGCGGTTGAGCAGGAACGCCGAGCGTGCCTTGTTCGATAGTTTGCAGAGCATCTGGTCGATGGCGTGCAGGTCTTCGAGGATCAGTTGCTGCTCTTCGGGGGAAGGCTGTTCGCCTTCCGGGATTTGCATCAGTTCGGCCAGGTAGGCCTGTTCCAGGGCGCTCCGCCGGAAGTGGTCGAACAGCAGGCCCTTGGCGATGGCCACCAGGAAGGCGCGGGGCTGGCGGGGTGCGCTCAGGGTTTCGCGGCCCAGCAGGCGCACGAAGGTGTCCTGGCTGAGGTCTTCGGCCCGTTGCGCGCAGGCGATATTGCGCCGTAGCCAGGCAAGCAGCCAGCTTCGGTGGTCGCGGTAGAGCGCACCCACCAACTCACCGTGAGGGCTATGGGCTGAAGACAAGATGTTCCCCGAATGCAAGCGCTTTAACTAACGAGAATTATTCGCGATTGTGTCAGGGATGCTGGCGCGGTGCAATTGGCGCTCGTCGGGCGCTCTGTATCCATATTTTGCTAGCCCGGTCCCACATGGAGCGGCCGCGCCAAGTAGGCTGGTGCACTCAAAGCGACGGCATGTTCTGCCGGCGGCGCCATTGGCTCAGGCGCTCCAGTAGCAAGGCGGGGCTGTCCAGGCCCTGGCGGCGCGCCTGGCTCAGCAGGATCAGCGCCAGTTGCGCGGTGACATAGGCGTCGGCACTGGCGTTGTGGCGTTCATCGGCCTGCAGGCCGAAATGGCCGGTCCAGTCATCCAGCGAGGCTTCGCGCAGCACGGTCTGGGGGTTGAGCAAGGGCGCCAGCTCGGCCACGTCGATGAAGGGGTGCTGCAATTTGTAGCCCAGGCTGTCCTTCAGCGCGCGGCCGAGCATGCGCTGGTCGAACGGTGCGTGGAAGGCCAGCACCGGGCTATCGCCCAGAAAACTCATGAAGTCGAGCAGGCCATCGGCCGGTGCGCAGCCGGCGGCGATGGCACCGGGGCCCAGGCCGTGCAGCAATACACTGGGGCTCGTTTTGTGGCCAGTGCGCTGCAGGGTGCACTCGAACTGCTGGGACAGGTCGATGGCGCCATCCTCGATCACCACCGCACCGATGGACAGCAACAGGTCGCGGTTGACGTTCAACCCCGTGGTTTCCAGGTCCAGTACCACCCAGCGCTGTTGGCGCAGGCTGCCATCGCCAAGGGCTGCGGGCCCGCGCAGGCGCTGCACGGCCAGTTGCTGGGCCGGGTCGAGGCCCGGCCCGGCCGGGCGCAACCAGGCAAACAGGCTCATAGCTGGTACCTCAGGGTCAGGCTGGCCTGCAGGCGTTGGGCCTGGCGCAGCGACTCGCGCAGGATGCGCCGGTCCAGGTCGTTGAGGCTGTCGGGGTCGATACGGTTTGACCAGGGCTGGTTGTCGCGGGTCTGGCGCTGATGCTGCTGCATGCGGGTCTGTTGAATGAAGTGGTAAGCCTCTTCGTAGGCAGCGCCGTCGAGTTTGTCGATGACTTCCCGGGCCACCAGCTGGCGCAGGCGTTGCAGCGTGTTGGTGGCTTCGATGCCATTGGCCAGCGCCAGCAGGCGCGCGCCGTCGACGAACGGGGCCAGGCCTTGCCCCTTGAGGTCCAAAGTCCCCGCCCGGTCGCTACCCTTGCGGCTGAGGACGAATTCGCGAAAGCGCCCCACGGGCGGGCGCTGGCGCAAGGCATTTTCAGCCAGCATGCGCTGGAACAGACGATTGTCGGCCACTTGGTCGAGCACCTGGCGACGCAACTGTGCACAACCCTGCTCGTCACCCCACACCACCCGCAGGTCGAAATAGATGCTGGAGCCCAACAGGTTTTCTGGCGTGGCTTCACGCACAAAGGCGGCGAAGCGCCGCGCCCATTCGGCCCGTGACAGGCACAGCTCGGGGTTGCCGGCCATGATCTTGCCCTGGCACAGGGCGAACCCGCATTGGGCCAGGTTGAGGTTGACCTGATGGGCGATGGGCAGCAGCTTGCCGCGAATCTCGGCGGCATGGGCCCCGTCCCGGGCCTCGAAGAGGATACCGTTATCCTGGTCGGTATACAGGGTCTGCTCCTGGCGGCCTTCGCTGCCAAAGCACAGCCAGCTGAACGGCACGCCGGGGTCGCCCTTGTCCTGCAGCACCAGTTCGATGACGCGGCACACGGTGTGGTCGTTGAGCAGGGTGATGATCTGGGTAATCTGTGTGGACGACGCGCCGTGGGCGAGCATGCGCTCCACCAATTGGCTGATCTCGCCGCGCAGGTGCACCAGTTGTTCCAGGCGCGCGGCATTGCGGATGGTGCGTGCCAGGTGCACCAGGTCTACCCGTTGCAGCGAGAACAGGTCGCGCTCGGAGACCACGCCGCACAAGCGCCCTTCCTTGACCAGGCAAACGTGGGCGATATGGCGTTCGGTCATGGCAATGGCCGCATCGAAGGCGCTGGCATCGGGGCTCAGGTAGAAAGGCTCGGCGATCATGTGGCGGCCGATGGGCTGGGTGAAGTCGGCGTCCATGGCCGCCGCTACTTGGCGCAAGTCGCGCAGGGTGAAGATGCCCTGTGGATAACGTTGCTCATCGACGATCACGATGCTGCCCACTTGCTGTTCGTGCATGAGCTTCACGGCTTCGCGCAACGGCGTCAGGGCATCACAGGTGACCGGATGGCGCATGGCCAATTCACCCAGGCGGGTGTTGAGCGAATATTGGGTGCCCAGGGTTTCCACGGCGCGGCGCTGCACTTGCAGGTTGACCTGGTCCAGCAAGCTGCTGACCCCTCGCAGGGCGAAGTCGCGAAAGGGCGCTGACAAGGAAAACAGCTTGATGAAGGCCAGCTTGTGCAGTTGCAGGCAGAAGGTATCCTGCGCCGCCAGGTGTTCGGTGCGGGTGGCCCGTTCGCCGAGCAGCGCGGCCAGGGGGAAACATTCGCCGGTGGTGATTTCGAAGGTGGTTTCGGTACCGCGCCGTGAGGTGTGGGGGCGCTCGCCTGCTACCAGGCCTTGCTTGACGATGTAGAAGTGTTCCACGGGCCCGTCGGCGGGCTTGATGATGCTTTCGCCAGCGGCGTAGAAACGTAATTGGCACTGTTCCACCAGGTAGGCCAGGTGAGCCTGGTCCATCTGGTTGAAAGGCGCGTGGCGCTGCAGGAATTGCAGGGTACCCTGAATGTTCTGCAGCACCGCTGTCTTGCCCGCCAGGGCATAGGCGTCCGGTTTACTCATGTGCATGACCGCATTGTTCTTATCGTTCAACATGGTCGGCTTGATGGGCGGGGCTTCCCATTGGACGTAAGTCTAAAAAAAATGCTTCAACTGAGTCGTATTCCTAGACATCATGCTGGTCTTCACGTGACGACCCGACGAAGTGCACAGGCAAAGCCACTCGTCTGCGGTCTCAACCAGGTGGGTGCACCTGGTTTTCCCTATGATGAGAGGCATATGTCCGATCACGATATTTTGAGCGATGCCGAGCGCGAGGCACTCAGTGCTGTGATGCACGTGCCGGATCTGCCCCCACAGCAGACGTTGATTGTCGACGACGATCAGGTGTCGCGCGAACTGCTGGCCGAGATTCTGGGCTTGCAGGGCATCCCTTGCCTGACCGCCGCAAGCGCCGCGCAGGCTTTGCAACTGCTGGCTTCGAACAAGGCCATCGGCCTGCTGGTCACCGACCTGCGCATGTCGCCGGACAACGGCCTGGACCTGATACGCAAAGTGCGCGAATCCGATCGCGCGGCGCTGCCGATCATCATCATGTCGGGTGATGCGGGCGTGAAGGATGCCATCGCGGCCATGCACCTGAGCGTGGTGGACTTCCTGCTCAAGCCGATTGATACCGAGCAGTTGGTCAAGCTGGCCAGGAAGGAACTGGGGCTGGAGTAGCAGCGACTATCCGACTGGCGATTGTGGGGGGGGGATGGCGTGCCACCGAGCTTTTCAGGCCCTTCGAAAAACTCGCTGGCACCGGTATGGCAAGCGGCCGTTAGGCCGCTACAGGTAGGTTACAGCCCGTTGCGGGCCTTGAACTCGCGGCGTTTGCGGTGCAGTACTGGCTCGGTGTAGCCGTTGGGCTGCCTGGCCCCTTCGATCACCAGTTCCACCGCCGCCTGGAAGGCGATGTTGTTGTCGAAATCCGGTGCCAGCGGGCGGTACAGCGGGTCGTTGGCGTTCTGGCGGTCCACTACCGGTGCCATGCGCTTGAGGCTTTCCAGAATCTGCGCTTGCGTAGCGATGCCATGGCGCAGCCAGTTGGCCAGCAGTTGGCTGGAAATACGCAGGGTGGCGCGGTCTTCCATCAGGCCCACGTCGTGAATGTCCGGCACCTTGGAGCAACCCACGCCCTGGTCGATCCAGCGCACCACGTAACCCAGAATGCCCTGGCTGTTGTTGTCCAGTTCGTTCTGGATCTCCTCGGCGGACCAATTCGTCTCCTTGGCCAGCGGAATGGTGAGGATGTCATCCACCGATGCCGGTGCGCGCTTGGCTAGTTCAGCCTGGCGCGCGAACACGTCCACCTTGTGGTAGTGCAGCGCATGCAGTGCTGCGGCGGTAGGCGAAGGTACCCAGGCGGTATTGGCGCCGGCCAGCGGGTGGGCGACCTTCTGTTCGAGCATGGCGGCCATCAGGTCGGGCATGGCCCACATGCCCTTGCCGATCTGCGCACGGCCTTGCAGGCCGGTTTTCAAGCCGATATCGACGTTGGAGTTCTCATAGGCGCCGATCCACTTCTCGGCCTTCATGGCCGCCTTGCGCACCACGGCGCCGGCCTCCATGGAGGTGTGGATCTCGTCACCGGTACGGTCCAGGAAGCCGGTGTTGATGAACACCACGCGCTCGCTGGCGGCTTGGATACAGGCCTTGAGGTTCACCGTGGTGCGGCGCTCCTCGTCCATGATGCCAACCTTGAGGGTGTTGTGCGCCAGGCCCAGCACACCTTCGATACGGCCGAAGAGTTCGTTGGTGAAGGCGGCTTCTTCAGGGCCGTGCATCTTCGGTTTGACGATGTACACCGAGCCGGTGCGGGTGTTCTTGCGGCTGGTGTTGCCGTTGAGGCTGTGGATCGCCGCCAGGCTGGTGAGCAGGCCGTCGAGGATGCCTTCAGGCACTTCGTTGCCTTGTGCATCGACAATGGCGTCGATGGTCATCAGGTGGCCGACGTTGCGCACGAACAGCAGCGAACGCCCGTGCAGGCTCAGTTCGCCGCCATTGGGGCCGGTGTACTGGCGGTCGGGGTTCATGGTGCGGGTGAAGGTGCTGCCGCCTTTGGACACTTCTTCGGCCAGGTCGCCTTTCATCAGGCCCAGCCAGTTGCGGTAGATTACCACCTTGTCGTCGGCGTCCACGGCGGCCACCGAGTCTTCGCAGTCCATGATGGTAGTCAGGGCCGCTTCCATCAGCAGGTCCTTGACCCCGGCGGCATCGGTCTGGCCGACAGGGCTCTGGGCATCGATCTGGATTTCGAAGTGCAGGCCGTTGTTCTTCAGCAGGATGGCGGTGGGGGCCGCCGCGTCGCCCTGGTAGCCCACCAGTTGCGCGTCGTCGCGCAGGCCGCTGTTGCTGCCGCCCTTGAGGGTGACCACCAGCTTGCCGTCGACGATCTTGTAGGCAGTGGAGTCAACGTGGGAGCCGGCCGCCAGGGGCGTGGCTTCGTCCAGGAAGGCACGGGCGAAGGCGATGACCTTGTCGCCGCGAACCTTGTTGTAGCCCTTGCCTTTCTCGGCGCCACCTTCATCGCTGATGGCGTCGGTGCCATACAGGGCATCGTACAGCGAGCCCCAGCGGGCATTGGAGGCGTTGAGGGCAAAGCGGGCGTTCATCACCGGCACCACCAGTTGCGGGCCGGCCATGTGGGCGATTTCTTCGTCGACGTTTTGCGTCGTGGCCTGGAAGTCTGCCGCTTCTGGCAGCAGATAACCGATTTCCTGCAGGAAGGCCTTGTAAGCCGGGGCGTCATGAGCCTGGCCCTGACGCGCCTGGTGCCAGCCGTCGATCTTGGCTTGCAGGGCGTCACGCTTGGCCAGCAGGGCTTTGTTCTTTGGAGCGAGGTCGTTGATGATCTTTTCAGCCCCGGCCCAGAACTGGTCGGCGTCGAGGCCGGTTCCGGGAATGGCTTCGTTGTTCACGAAGTCGAACAGGACTTTGGCGACCTGAAGGCCACCGACTTGAACGTGTTCAGTCATTGCTTGCCTCACTCTGCTCAGCTATTCAGCTCTTGTATTTAAGCCTGTAGCGCTTCTCTCGGGCGCCTCGGCAGACCTCGATCTGGCATTATGTAGTCCGCGCTGCGGCATACTACATGATGCCGTGCGGTTGTGAAAATCAGACTAAATACGTCGCTCTGCGACTATTTTTGCACTACCAGTCACGCCACGAATCGTATGTTCTCAAAACTACGGCCAATTGTTCCAGATAAATCTAAAAAACGTACACAGGTTTTCAGCTCGTCTGCTACGCCACACGGTCCTCGGCCCTTGCCTATACTGCTTGGGCTCACAACAAGAGGGGTGGCAGCGTGGACCACTTAGTATTGACCGTTTTTGCCCCGGACAAGCCCGGGCTAGTCGAACGGATAGCCCAATGCGTGGCCGACCATAACGGTAACTGGCTGGAAAGCCGTCTGTCGCGCATGGCCGGGCAGTTCGCGGGCATCCTCCGGGTGGCGGTGCCGCCTGAAAACCACAGCGAACTGGTGGATGCGTTGCAAGGGCTGTCAGCCAAGGGCATTCGGGTGATGTTTGCCCAGAGCAGTGCCGAACCCACCTGCACCTCTAAACCCATCACCATGGAACTGGTAGGCAATGACCGCCCTGGCATCGTGCGCGACATCAGCCGCTTGTTGGCGCAGGAAGGTGTGAACGTGGAGCGCCTGACCACCGACGTGCGCCCGGCGGCCATGAGCAGTGAACTGCTGTTTCACGCCGATGCGGTGCTGGGCTTGCCCCTGAGTCTGTCGCTTGACCAGTTGCAAACGCGGCTGGAGACGTTGGCCGATGACTTGATGGTGGAACTGGTACTGCGCACCGAGCCGTGAAAGTTGTTCATCTTTATCTTGCACCTGCCTGTGGATAAGCTGGGGGAACACCGCGCAGACGACGGCGGGCCGGGCTTCTCCGGCATTTGGCTAAAAAACGAGCAATTTCAGGGGCTTGTGCACAAACGGCGGGGATGGTGCTGTGGATAACCTTGGGGTAGTCCGTTGCAGGCCACGAGAACCGTGGCCTGCAGAGGTTTGATCGTTTTCTGATCAGGTTTTTCTACGCAAATTCACCACGGCATCGATGCTGTAGATCAGCAGCCCTGCCCAGATGAATGCGAAGGCCACCAACGCGTTGGCGGACAACGGCTCATGGTATTTGAACACCGCCAGTAGCAGCACCAGGGTCGGCGCCAGGTATTGCAGGAAGCCCAGGGTGGTATAGGGCAAATGGCGGGCCGCGGCGTTGAAGCTCACCAGCGGTACCAGGGTGATAGGCCCGGCGGCCAGCAGCCACAGGCCGTCGGTGGTCAGCCAGAAGTCGGGTTGGGCACTGTTGGCCCCCGGGTTCAAGGCCAGCCAGATCAGGGCCAATGGCACCAGCAGCCAGGTTTCCACCACCAGCCCCGGCAGTGCCGCCACTGGCGCTTGCTTGCGGATCAGGCCATAGAAACCGAAGGTCAAGGCCAGGGCCAGTGATACCCACGGCACGCTGCCGACCTGCCAGATCTGCTGGGCCACGCCTGCGGCAGCCAGGCCCACGGCCAGCCATTGCAGGCGGCGCAGGCGTTCACCCAGTACCAGCATGCCCAACAGCACGTTGACCAGCGGGTTGATGTAGTAGCCCAGGCTGGCTTCCACCATGCGCCCGTTGTTCACCGCCCACACGTAGATCAGCCAGTTGGCGGCTATCAGGGTTCCGCTGCCGGCCAGGATGGCCAGGCGCCGCGGGTTGTCGCGCAACTGGCGGAACCAGCCAGGGTGCTTCCAGGCGGCCAGCAGCAGGCTGCCGAACAGCGCCGACCACAGCACGCGGCTGACGATGATCTCGACGGCGGGCACGGCCTCGATGGCCTTGAAGTAGAGCGGGAACAATCCCCAGCAGATGTAGGCGGTCAGGCCCAGCAGATACCCGCGGCGCGGGTTGGCGGCTTGCATGCTATGTCCTAGGGGCAGCTTTGAGCGTCAAGCTGCAAGTAAAAGCGGATCGTGGTTAGTGGGGGCCACGCTGCAAAAAGCGTGGCTTCGCCCGGCATCAACTGCAGCTTGCGGCTGCTTTCAGAACAGTTTGAGCGGCTCTTCGTTGAGGGCCGCCAATTGTTCGCGCAGGGCCAGTACCTGGTCGCCCCAGTAGCGCTCGGAACCGAACCAGGGGAAGCTGCGCGGGAACGCCGGGTCATCCCAGCGGCGGGCCAGCCAGGCGCTGTAGTGCATCAGGCGCAGGGCGCGCAGGGGCTCGATCAGCGCCAGTTCGCGGGGGTCGAAGTCGTGGAATTCGCTGTAGCCATCCATCAGCTCGGACAATTGGCCCAGGCATTCCTGGCGGTCGCCCGCCAGCATCATCCACAGGTCCTGAACGGCCGGGCCCATGCGGCAGTCGTCAAGGTCGACGATGTGGAATACTTCGTCGCGGCACATCATGTTGCCGGGGTGGCAGTCGCCATGCATGCGAATGTTCTGGTGCGGGGTGTCGCGGTATACCTCTTCAACGCGCTTGAGCAGGTCGCGGGCCACCGATTCGTAGGCCGGTAACAGACTACGGGGGACGAAGTTGCCTTGCAGCAGGAAATTCAGCGAATCCTGGCCGAAATTCTTCACGCCCAGTGCTTCGCGGTGCTCGAACGGACGGGTGGCTCCCACGGCGTGCAAGCGGCCCAGCAGTTGGCCCAGACGGTACAGCTGGTCCAGGTTGCCAGGCTCTGGCGCGCGGCCACCGCGGCGCGGGAACAGGGTGAAGCGAAAGCCCTGGTGTTCGAACAGTGTGCGGCCTTCATGAACCATGGGGGCGACCACCGGCACTTCGCAGTCGGCCAGTTCGGCGGTGAAGCTGTGTTCTTCCAGGATGGCGGCGTCGGTCCAGCGGTCCGGGCGGTAGAATTTGGCGATCAGCGGCTGGCCGTCCTCGATGCCCACCTGGTAAACGCGGTTCTCGTAGCTGTTGAGCGCCAATACGCGCGCGTCGCTGAGGAAACCGATGCTTTCCACGGCATCCAGCACCAGGTCGGGGGTGAGGGTTTCAAACGGGTGAGACATGCTGACTCCTGCGTGCGGCAGGCGGCCGCGTCCGGCCAATCATGGTAACAGACGCGGCGGGCCGGCGGCGGTTCATCAGGCGCCGATCACACCCCCGTCGTCACGGGTGATGGCCATCACCGAGGAGCGTGGCTTGCCGCCGGGCTTGTGTTCGGGGAACGTCGAACCGCCGTTCTCGCCGGGGTGCTGGATGCCCACGAACAGGGTGCGCTGGTCGGGGGCGAAGCTGATGCCGGTGACCTCGCAGCCTACTGGGCCAACCATGAAGCGGCGGATCTCGCCGCTATGGGGGTCGGCGCAGAGCATCTGGTTGTTGCCCATGCCAG
The DNA here is from genome assembly GCF_029623465.1 of Pseudomonas sp. RIT-To-2. Lineage (NCBI taxonomy): Bacteria > Pseudomonadati > Pseudomonadota > Gammaproteobacteria > Pseudomonadales > Pseudomonadaceae > Pseudomonas > Pseudomonas sp. RIT-To-2. Next base: position 301,888 of record NZ_JAPYKM010000001.1, read on the forward strand.
CAAAGTCGCCCTCGTTGCTGACGTCGCCGTCGGTCAGTATCCACAGCCGGCCGGCGTCGTCGAAGCCCAGGCCATCGGGGCTGTTGAACATGTTCTGGGCAGTGACGTTGGCTGAGCCGGCCTCGGGTTTGCCGGGGTGGACGCTGGGGTTGCCGGCCACGGCAAACAGGTCCCACTCGAAATTCATCGCACCGTGGTCATCGCCGGCCGGGCGCCAGCGCAGGATCTGCCCGTAGATGTTCTTTGCCCGTGGGTTGGGGCCGCCCACGGGCTGGCCGTCTTCGCCGCGCTTGATGTTGTTGGTCAGGGTGCAATACACCTGCCCGTCTCGGGGGCTGACCACTATCCATTCGGGGCGGTCCATACGCGTCGCCTGGCGGTGGCTGGCGGCCAGGCGTGCGTGAATGAGCACGTCGGCCTGGCTCGCGAAGCCATTGCTGGCGTCCAGGCCCTGTTGGCCGTGGCTCAATTCCAGCCACTGGCCGGCGCCCTTGTGTTCGGCGCCGGCTTCGAAGCGGGCGACGAACAGGGTGCCGTGGTCCAGCAGGTCGCGTTGGCCACTGTCGACGCGGTCGCGACTGATGAAGCGGTAGATGAATTCGCCGCGTTCGTCGTCACCCATGTACACCACGGCCCGGCCATCGAGGGTTTGCGCCAGGGCGGCGTTCTCGTGCTTGAAGCGGCCCAGGGCGGTGCGTTTGACGGGCGTGGAGGAGGGGTCGAACGGGTCTATTTCCACAATCCAGCCGTGGCGGTTGAATTCGTTGGGGTTATGAGCCAGGTCGAACCGCGGGTCGTGAGGGTGCCAATCGACCTCCTTGCTGGTGACGCTGGCGCCGTAGCGTTTCTGCGCGGCATTGAACGCCTGGCTGGCGTTGCTGCTACCGAAACAGTCGCTGAAGTTTTCTTCGCACGTGAGGTAGGTACCCCAGGGCGTCTTGCCATTGGCGCAGTTCTGGAACGTACCCAGCACATGGTGGCCTTCTGGGTCGGAGGCCGTGCGCAGCAGCGCGTCGCCGGCGGCGGGCCCGCTGAAGGTAATGGGCGAGTTGCCGTGTATGCGCCGGTTGTAGGGCGAGCCCTGAACGAACTGCCAATGGCCGCCCCGGCGATGCACCTCGATCACCGATACCCCTTCGCTGGCCAGGGCCTTGCGCACCTCCTCGGGTGACTGCGGCCTGCCGCCGTGGGCGTACAGGTAGCGATAGTTGGTGTATTCGTTATTGATCGCCAGCAGGGCGCGGTCGGGGTCGTCCTTGAAGGGGAACAGGCTCATGCCGTCATTGTTGTCGCCGAATTGCCGTTCCTGGTCTGCGGCACTGCCGTGGCCGCTGGCGTCGAACGCGGGGCCGTTGGCGTGCAGCGGCTGCCCCCAGCTGATCAATACCGATGCCTTGTAGCCGGGCGGCAGGCTGAGACTGTCGGCGGTGGCGGCGGGAATGCCGGCGAAACCCATCAGTGGGCTGCTGCTGAAGGCGGCATTGGCGCTGCGGCTGAGCAGGCTGCCGCCCAGGAACAGCGCGGCGCCACCCAGGGCGCCAGCGCCGAGAAAACCGCGGCGGGTCAGGCCGGTCAGGTGTTCGAGGTCGGTGGGTTCTTGGTCTTGTAGTAGGTGCATGAATCAGGCTCCCTGCGGGTAAGGGGCATCACGCTAGGCAGGCGGTATGACAGGCGTGTTGCAATACATATCTCGCAACAATCCTGCAGGGCTCGGCAAGGTCAGAGGGGCGTCCCCAGCAATACGAACCCAGGCGCGAACGACACCAATACGTCCTTGCCCGCGGCCAGCCCCAGGTCTTCCACCCGCGCGGCCTCTTCCAGCGCGCAGAGCGTCTGCCCATTGGCCAGGCCTACGCGTACCTCGGTGGGGCCGTGCGGGTCTTCGATCACTTGCTCCACGCGGCCCACCAGACCGTTTTCACCCGTTGGCACAGGGCCGGCAGCGTCGTGCAGACGCAACCAGCCGGCTTTGATCAACGCCAGCACCTGTACGCCGTCGGCCAGTTCCAGGTTGTCGGTGCTTTCGTGGGTGATTTGCGCACTCAGGCACAGCCCGGCACCCAGGTCCAGGTCTATCAAGTCATTGCGGCCCTGGGCCGTGATACCGCACACCGTGCCCTGCAACTGGTTGCGGGCGCTGGTGCGCAGCATCAGGCGGCTGAGCAGGTCCAGGTCACTGACGTCCTCGGCAGCTTCCAGCACCTGGGCCTGCAGGGCCTGCAAACGCTGATACAGGCGCAATACGCGCTGGCCTTCCTCGGACAACCGTGCGCCACCGCCACCTTTGCCACCCACTGCGCGCTCCACCAGAGGCTTGTGGGCCAGGTTGTTCAGTTCGTCGATGGCATCCCAGGCCCCCTTGTAGCTGAGCCCGGCGGCCTTGGCGGCGCGGGTGATGGAGCCCTGTTCAGCGATGTGCTGCAACAGGGTGATACGCTGGGGACGGCGGGCGATGTGCTGGGTAAGCAGGCTGGGCAAGGGCATGGCTGGGGCGCTTTCAGACAATTTTGTAGTGCGCACGACGGTGAACCCGGCGGCCCGCCAAGTCAAGAACTGCCCGGTTTGGGCGTGCGCGCCAGGCAATAGACGTCCACCCGGCTAGCGCCAGCCCGCAGCAGCAGGTTCGCGAGGGCCCTGGCCGTGGCGCCGGTGGTCATCACGTCATCCACCAAGGCGAAATGGCGGCCCTGAACCCGAGGCCGCGGGCACAGGGTGAAGGCCTGCAGCAGGTTGCGCTGGCGCTGCCGTGCGCCCAATTCCTGCTGGGCACGGGTTTCATGGGGGCGCAGTATCAGCTGTTCATCCACTGCCAGCTCCAGTTGCGGCCCTAGCCAGCGGGCCAGCATCGCCGCCTGGTTGAACCCCCTCTGGCGCAGACGCTTGCGGCCCATGGGTACCGGCAGCAGGCAGTCGGGGCGTGCCAGGCCATCGTCGAATCGCTGCTGCAGCCAGTGCCCCAGCAGCACGGCCAACAGGCGCCCCAATGGCCAGCGGGCCTGGTGCTTGAAGCGGCTGATCAGGCTGTCCACTGGAAAACCGTAGTGCCATGGCACCTCCACCTGGTGGAACGGAGGCCGGCGCCGCGCGCATGTTTTGCACAACATGCCGTCGATCGGTAGCGGCAACGCGCAGCACAGGCACCGTTCGTGCAGCCAGGGGAGCTCCATTTCACAGGCGTCGCACAGAGGGTAGGGGTGATTCGCTTGCTCATCGCACAACAAGCACGATTGATTGTTTTTTAGCCAGTTGTAAACCGGCCTTCCGTGACCTGGTTGACAGTGCATGCGTCTTCCTTAAATATGCCGTTTAACCGTGTCGCGCCTGTGGACATTTCCTTGTCCCGGCGCCAGCCCCAGCATAACCAAGGAATCGCCCATGAGCGCCAGCACAACTGCAACGCTTCGTCACGACTGGACCCTGGCCGAGGTCAAGGCCCTGTTCACCCAGCCTTTCAATGACCTGTTGTTCCAGGCCCAGACCGTGCACCGGGCGCATTTCGATGCCAACCGCGTGCAGGTATCGACCCTGCTGTCGATCAAGACCGGTGCCTGCCCGGAAGACTGCAAGTACTGCCCGCAGTCGGGCCACTACAACACCGGCCTTGAAAAAGAAAAGCTGATGGAAGTGCAGAAGGTGCTGGAAGAGGCAGCGCGGGCCAAGGCCATCGGTTCCACCCGATTCTGCATGGGCGCGGCGTGGAAGCACCCGTCGGCCAAGGACATGCCCTACGTGCTGAAAATGGTCGCGGGCGTGAAAGCCATGGGCCTGGAAACCTGCATGACGCTGGGCAAGCTGGACCAGGAGCAGACCGCCGCCCTGGCCGAGGCCGGCCTGGACTACTACAACCACAACCTGGACACCTCGCCGGAATTCTACGGCAGCATCATCACCACTCGTACGTACGGTGAGCGCCTGCAGACCCTTGCCTATGTGCGCGACGCGGGCATGAAGATCTGCTCGGGGGGCATCCTGGGCATGGGCGAGTCGCTGGACGACCGCGCCGGGCTGTTGATCCAGCTGGCCAACCTGCCTGAACACCCGGAGTCGGTGCCCATCAACATGCTGGTCAAGGTGGCCGGCACGCCGCTGGAAAACGCCGAAGACGTCGACCCGTTCGATTTCATCCGCATGCTGGCAGTGGCTCGCATCCTGATGCCGCAATCCCATGTGCGCCTGTCCGCTGGCCGCGAGGCCATGAACGAGCAGATGCAGGCCCTGGCGTTCTTCGCCGGCGCCAACTCGATTTTCTACGGTGACAAGCTGTTGACCACCGCCAACCCGCAAGCGGACAAGGACATGGCACTGTTCGCCCGCTTGGGTATCAAGCCCGAAGCCCGCGAAGAGCACGCCGACGAAGTGCACCAGGCGGCCATCGAACAGGCACTGGTCGAGCAGAAGAGCAGCGAGCTGTTCTACGACGCCGCGTCGGCGTAAGCGCCGATGGCCTTCGACCTCAGCGCGCGGCTGGCTGAACGCCGCGCCGCCGACCTCTACCGTCAGCGACCGCTGCTGCAAAGCCCCCAGGGCCCGCAGGTGGTGGTCGATGGCCAGCCCCTGCTGGCCTTCTGCAACAACGATTACCTGGGCCTGGCCAACCACCCCGACGTAATCGCCGCCTGGCGTGCCGGCGCCGAGCGCTGGGGCGTGGGGGGCGGAGCCTCGCACCTGGTGATAGGCCACAGCGGCCCTCACCATGACCTGGAACTGGCCCTGGCCGAGTTGACCGGGCGCCCCCGGGCGTTGCTGTTTTCCACCGGCTACATGGCCAACATCGGCGCGGTAACCGCGCTGGTGGGGCAGGGCGACACCGTGCTGCAAGACCGCCTCAACCACGCTTCGCTGCTGGATGCCGGGCTGCTCAGCGGTGCGCGTTTCAACCGCTACCTGCATAACGATGCGGCCAGCCTGGCCAACCGCCTGGAGAAAGCCACCGGCAACACGCTAGTGGTGACCGACGGGGTATTCAGCATGGACGGTGACATCGCCGACCTGCCGGCCCTGGCCAGGGTTGCCCGGGCCAAGGGCGCGTGGCTGATGGTGGACGACGCTCACGGCTTCGGCCCCCTGGGCGCCAACGGCGCGGGCATTGTCGAGCACTACGGCCTGGGCATGGACGATGTGCCAGTGCTGGTTGGCACCCTGGGCAAGGCATTCGGTACCGCCGGTGCCTTTGTCGCGGGCAGTGAAGACCTGATCGAGGCCCTGGTGCAGTTCGCCCGGCCCTACATCTACACCACCAGCCAGCCGCCGGCGCTGGCCTGCGCCACGCTCAAGAGTCTGGAGTTGCTGCGCCGCGAGCAGTGGCGCCGCGAGCACCTGGCCAGCCTGATCCGCCAGTTCCGCCATGGCGCCGAGCAGATCGGCCTGCACCTGGTGGACAGCTTCACGCCCATCCAGCCGATCCTCATCGGCGATGCCGGGCGTGCCGTGCGCCTGTCGCAGATGCTGCGCGAGCGCGGCCTGATGGTCACCGCCATTCGCCCGCCTACCGTGCCAGCAGGCAGCGCACGCCTGCGCGTGACCCTGTCGGCGGCCCACAGTGAAGCGCAGGTGCAGCTATTGTTGAATGCATTGGCCGACTGTTATCCGCTGCTGGAGCCGAGCAATGCGTGACCGCCTGATTCTGTTGCCAGGCTGGGGCATGGGCCCTGAGCCCTTGCAGCCCCTGGTTGCCGCGTTGCATGGGCTGGATGAGCGCCTTCAGGTGCAAATCCAACCCTTGCCCGAGCCGGGCACCAGCGAGGTGGCCGATTGGCTGGATGCACTCGACGCGAGCATCCCGGCGGACTGCTGGCTGGGCGGCTGGTCGTTGGGCGGCATGCTCGCCGCCGAGCTGGCCGCGCGGCGCGGCGAGCATTGCTGCGGGCTGATCACCCTGGCCAGCAACCCCTGCTTCGTGGCTCGCGCCGAGTGGCCCAACGCGATGCCGGCGCAAACCTTCGACGCTTTCCTGGCCGGTTGCAGCGTTGACCTGAAGACCACGCTGAGGCGCTTCAGCCTGCTATGCGCCCAAGGCGCACCGGACGATCCGCGAGCCCTGTCGAAGCTGCTGGCAGCCAGCGCACCCACCGTTTCGCCCGCGGCTTTGCTGCATGGCCTGGAGCTGCTTGCACAGCTGGACATCCGCAACGCCCTGCAAGCTTTCAGCGGGCCGCAGCTGCACCTGTACGCCGGCGCGGATGCCCTGGTGCCGATCGAGGCCGCCGCGGACGTCCTGGCGCTGCTGCCCGATGTCGAAGTTGGCCTCATTGAAGAAGCCAGTCACGCTTTCCCCCTGGAAGACCCCCATGAACTGGCGGCGGCCATCCAGGCCTTTCTGCACGAGTCCCCCGATGACTGATCTTTCCACGCCACCGTTGCCCGGCAGCCTGCCGGACAAGCGTCAGGTGGCGGCTTCCTTTTCCCGTGCCGCGGCCACCTATGACAGCGTTGCTGAGTTGCAGCGCGCCGTTGGCGCCGCCCTGATCGAGCGCCTGCCCGAGGGCCTGGACCCTCGGCGCTGGGTCGACCTGGGCAGCGGCACCGGCCACTTCAGCCGAGCCTTGGCGGCGGCCTGGCCCGAGGCTTATGGGGTGGCCGTGGACATTGCCGAGGGCATGCTCCAGCACGCCAGGCCCCTGGGTGGTGCGCAGGCCTATGTAGCGGGTGATGCCGAGCGCCTGCCGTTGTGCGAAGCAAGCCTGGACCTGCTGTTCTCGAGCCTGGCAGTGCAGTGGTGCAGCGACTTCCCCGCGGTGCTTGCCGAGGGCCGCCGCAGCCTGCGGCCCGGCGGCGTCATGGCCTTCGCCAGCCTGTGCGTGGGCACCCTGGGCGAGTTGCGCGAAAGCTGGCAGGCCGTGGACGGCATGGTTCACGTCAACCGTTTCCGGCATTTCGACGATTACCAGCGGCTGTGCGCTGCCAGTGGCCTGGATGTGCTGTGCCTGGAACAGCTCCCCCATGTCTTGTACTACCCTGATGTGCGTGGGTTGACCCATGAACTCAAGGCATTGGGTGCGCATAACCTCAACCCGGGCCGCCCGGGCGGGTTGACCGGGCGCGCACGCATGACCGGGTTGTTGCAGGCTTACGAACAATTCCGCCAGCCGCAAGGCTTGCCGGCCACTTATCAAGTGGTCTACGCGGTACTGCGCAAACCGCTGGAGGGGGGGAACTGAGATGGGCCCAGCTTACTTTATCGCCGGCACCGATACCGATGTCGGCAAGACCACTATCGCCGCCGGCCTGTTGCATGCAGCGCGCCTGAACGGCCTCAGCACTCTGGGGGCCAAGCCGGTCGCTTCCGGTTGCGAGGTAACGCCTCGGGGCCTGCGTAATGCCGATGCCCTGGCATTGATCGCCGAAAGCTCATTGCAGTTGCCTTACGAGCAGGTCAACCCGGTCGCCTTCGAACCGCCCATTGCACCGCACCTGGCAGCTCGTGAAGCGGGCGTGACACTGAGCGTACCCGGCTTGCTGGCGCCGATGCGCGATATTCTGGCTCACGGGGCGGACTTCACCCTGATCGAGGGGGCGGGTGGCTGGCGCGTGCCGTTGTCCGGCCAGGCCAACCTGTCTGACCTGGCCATTGCCCTGAAGCTTCCGGTCATTCTGGTGGTGGGTGTACGCCTGGGCTGTATCAACCACGCGCTGCTGACTGCCGAGGCCATCGCCCGCGACGGCCTGCAGCTGGCGGGCTGGGTGGCGAACGTCATTGATGCCCGTACTTCCCGGCTGGAAGAAAACCTCGCGACCCTGGCCGAATGCCTGCCTGCCCCATGTCTGGGGCGGGTGCCTCGGCTCAAGGGGATCTCTGCCGCCATGGTGGCAGAGCACCTGCAACTGGACCTGCTGGATTAGCTTTGGCTATGGGCTAAGCAATGTGCCATTAGGGTTTTTGACGTGTGTTTTTTGACACGCTCTGCTTCAATATCGGTCATCACCCTATCCGTCCCCGGAGTTCGACCATGCAAATCTCAGGAGGCAGCGCCTATTACGCAGGCCTGAGCGCTGTGCAGAACGGCCTTGCCCGCGTTGATCAGGCTGCCAGCCAGATCGCCAGCAACTCGGTTGACCGCCCGGCGGTGAGCAACCAGTCCACCAACCTGCAGGCCCAGCAAGTGCTATCGGTGGATCGCAGCCAGCAAGACCTGGCCGGCAGCGCCGTGGAACTGACCCAGGGCAAGCTGCAGGTCGAAGCCGGTCTGAAAGTGACCCATGCAGCCAACGAAACCCTTGGCACGCTGATCGACACCTACGCCTGATTTTGCGGGAGCTGGTTTCCAGCTCCCACATGCCGTTTGCACCTCCTCTCCCTGATCTCCCCTCATTCACCACACCTTTGCAGGCCTGTGGCGTGCCCGGCTGCGCGCATTCGTCGCACGCCGGGTGTAGTCTGGGATGAACGAGGCTTGACAACTTTTCGGCGTAAACGTATGTTTCAAACACCTGTTTGACAGAGAGCCGACAATCGCGAGTTGGCCTGTTGCGGTCACACATTCCTGTTTCATCAGCAGAGGTTTATCGCTATGCCTGACTACAAGGCCCCCTTGCGTGATATTCGCTTCGTACGTGACGAACTGCTTGGTTATGAAGCGCACTATCAGAGCCTGCCGGCTTGCCAGGACGCTACCCCGGACATGGTCGACGCCATCCTCGAGGAAGGCGCGAAGTTTTGTGAGCAGGTACTGGCGCCGTTGAACAGGGTGGGTGACACCGAAGGCTGCACCTGGAGCGAGTCGGGCGTGAAGACGCCGACCGGCTTCAAGGCAGCCTACAAACAGTTCGTGGAAGGCGGCTGGCCAAGCCTGGCCCACGACGTCGCCCATGGCGGCCAAGGGTTGCCCGAATCGCTGGGCCTGGCGGTCAGTGAAATGGTTGGCGAGGCCAACTGGTCGTGGGGCATGTACCCCGGCCTGTCCCATGGCGCGATGAACACCATTTCCGAGCACGGCACGCCCGAGCAGCAGGACGCCTACCTGACCAAACTGGTATCAGGTGAATGGACCGGCACCATGTGCCTGACCGAGCCGCATTGCGGTACCGACCTGGGCATGCTGCGCACCAAGGCCGAGCCACAGGCCGATGGTTCCTACAAAGTCACCGGCACCAAGATCTTCATCTCGGCCGGTGAACACGACATGGCCGATAACATCATTCACATTGTGCTGGCCCGCCTGCCCGACGCGCCGGCCGGCACCAAAGGCATCTCGCTGTTCATCGTGCCCAAGTTCGTGCCCAACGCAGACGGTAGCCTGGGTGAGCGTAACGCGGTCACCTGCGGTTCCATCGAACACAAGATGGGTATCCACGGCAATGCCACCTGCGTGATGAACTTCGACGCGGCCACCGGCTTCCTGATCGGCCCGGCGAACAAGGGCCTGAACTGCATGTTCACCTTCATGAACACCGCTCGCCTGGGGACTGCGCTGCAAGGCCTGGCCCATGCCGAAGTGGCGTTCCAGGGCGGCTTGAAATACGCCCGCGACCGCCTGCAGATGCGCTCCCTGACTGGCCCGAAAGCGCCCGACAAGGCCGCCGACCCGATCATCGTGCACCCTGATGTGCGCCGCATGCTGCTGACCATGAAGGCCTTCGCCGAAGGTAACCGTGCCATGGTCTACTTCACGGCCAAGCAGGTGGATATCGTCAAGTACGGTACCGACGAAGAAGAGAAGAAAAAGGCCGACGCACTGCTGGCCTTCATGACCCCGATCGCCAAGGCGTTCATGACCGAAGTGGGTTTCGAAGCCGCCAACCACGGCGTGCAGATCTACGGCGGTCATGGCTTCATCGCTGAATGGGGCATGGAGCAGAACGTTCGCGACAGCCGCATCTCCATGTTGTACGAAGGCACCACCGGCATTCAGGCCCTGGACCTGCTGGGCCGTAAAGTGCTGATGACTCAAGGCGAAGCCCTGAAAAGCTTCACCAAGATCGTCCACAAGTTCTGCCAGGCCAACGAAGGCAACGAAGCGGTCAATGAATTCGTGACCCCGCTGGCCCAGTTGAACAAGGAGTGGGGCGAGCTGACCATGAAGATCGGCATGGCGGCCATGAAGGACCGCGAGGAAGTGGGCGCCGCGTCGGTGGACTACCTGATGTACTCCGGCTACGCCTGCCTGGCCTACTTCTGGGCTGAGATGGCCCGCCTGGCAGCCGAGAAACTGGCAGCCGGCACCAGTGAAGAGGCGTTCTACACCGCCAAGCTGCAGACCGCGCGCTTCTACTTCCAGCGCATCCTGCCGCGTACCCGCACGCACGTGGCGGCTATTTTGTCGGGTGCCAGCAACCTGATGGACATGAACGAAGAGCATTTCGGCCTCAGCTACTGAGGTCTGCCGCCAGACTAAAAAACCGCTGCCCCTGGGTAGCGGTTTTTTTATGGCGTGAAGCACACAGGCCAGCTTTTACCGGGAGGAATCTCTGGCGCCAGGAAATCGTTGTTTTCTTCATTAAGCATTCGTAATAACGGCCGATACACTTGAAGGCACAATGCCATGACCTTGCCACCGTATCGGACCCCACCTTTTGCTGCGTTTATCCGCTTTTCGAATCAGCCATTTCCTGCCATCGCTGCTCTTGTTGCTTGCGGGGTTGGCGGCTGCCTACGTAAGAGACCTGAACGTCTTCTTCACCTCTCTGTTCAACGTGCTGCCTACCCTGGTGCTGTTGCTCGGCGGTGCCTACTGCGCGGTCTACCGCCGCCAGCGCGAGCTGTTCCTGATGGTCACGGTGTACATCGCCTATTACCTGCTGGACACCCAGACCGACTTCTACCGCGATAATGGCCGGGTGCGCGAAGACGCCGCCGTGGTGTTCCATCTGTGCTGCCTGCTGTTGCCCGCCCTGTTCGGGCTGTTTGGCGCGTGGCAGGAGCGCACGCATCTGTTCCAGGACATGGTCGCCCGCTTTGCCGTGCTGCTGGCGGTGGGCAGCACGGCGCTGGGCCTGGAGCAGAGCTTTCCGGTACCGTTGCTCAACTGGCTGGCGGAGATACGCTGGCCCTCGTTGCACGGCCAGTGGATGAGTTTGATCCAGTTGGCGTACCCGATGTTCTTTCTGGCCTTCGTGCTGCTGGTGGTGCAATACCTGCGCGAACCACGGCCGCTTCACGCCGCGCAACTGGTGGGGCTGGTCGGCCTGTTCTGGATGCTGCCCAAGACCTTCATCCTGCCGTTCACCCTGAACATCATGTGCAGCCAGGTGATGCTGATGATTGCCGCGGCGGTGGCCCACGAGGCTTACCAGATGGCCTTCCGTGACGAGTTGACCGGCTTGCCCGGGCGGCGCGCACTGAACGAGCGCATGCAGCGCCTGGGCCGCAACTATGTGCTGGCGATGACCGACGTCGACCATTTCAAGAAATTCAACGACACCCATGGGCACGACGTGGGTGACCAGGTGCTGCGGCTGGTGGCCAGCAAGCTGGGCAAGGTCACCGGTGGCGGGCGGGCCTACCGCTACGGGGGTGAGGAGTTCGCCCTGGTGTTCGCCGGCAAGACCATGGAAGAGTGCATGCCGCACCTGGAAGCCATTCGCGAAGTCATCGCCAACTATTCCATACAACTGCGCAACCCCGAGAACCGCCCACAGGATGACAAGCAGGGCCGCCAGCGCCGCTCGGGGCCTGGGGCATCCGCCGTGTCGGTGACTATCAGCATTGGCGTCGCCGAACGGCTGGTCGAACATCGCACACCTGAACAAGTGCTCAAGTCCGCCGACGAAGCGCTTTACAGCGCCAAGGGCGCGGGGCGCAACTGCGTGATGGGCTATGGGCAGACCCGCAGGGGGGCCGTGCGCAACGCCGCAGCCTGATGTGACCATGGTTGACCATATGGTCACATGACGACCCTATGTGTCGCAAAAGTTGTTGGGTTACACTGGATTCATCCTCTGTCCCAACTCCTTTTTGCGAGGTTGCCATGGCTGACTACAAAGCGCCCCTGCGCGATATGCGCTTCGTCCTCAATGAAGTTTTCGATGTCGCCAGCCTCTGGGCTCAGCTACCGGGCCTGGCCGAAGTAGCCGACGCCGAGACGGTCGAGGCAATCCTCGAAGAGGCCGGCAAGGTGACCAGCCGCAGCATCGCGCCCCTGAACCGCGCCTCCGATGAAGAGGGTTGCCACTGGAAAGACACCGTGGTAACCACCCCCACCGGTTTTCCCCAGGCGTACCAGACGTACGCCGAAGGCGGCTGGGTGGGCGTGGGCGGCGACCCGCAATATGGCGGCATGGGGATGCCCAAGGCGGTGTCCGCCCAGGTCGAGGAAATGGTCAACTCCAGCAGCCTGGCTTTCGGCCTGTACCCGATGCTGACGGCCGGCGCCTGCCTCTCGCTCAACGCTCATGCCAGTGAAGAACTCAAGGCCACCTACCTGCCCAACATGTACGCCGGCACCTGGGCCGGTTCCATGTGCCTGACAGAGGCCCACGCCGGTACCGACCTGGGCATCATCCGCACCCGGGCCGAGCCCCAGGCCGACGGTAGCTACAAGGTCAGCGGCACCAAGATCTTCATCACCGGCGGCGAGCACGACCTCACCGAGAACATCATTCACCTGGTACTGGCCAAGCTGCCGGACGCCCCGGCCGGGCCCAAGGGCATTTCGCTGTTCCTGGTGCCCAAGTTCATGGTCAACGCCGATGGCAGCCTGGGTCAGCGCAACAGCGTGAGCTGCGGTTCCATCGAGCACAAGATGGGCATCCAGGCGTCGGCCACCTGCGTGATGAATTTCGACGCCGCGGTCGGTTACCTGGTCGGCGAGGCGAACAAAGGCCTGGCGGCCATGTTCACCATGATGAATTACGAGCGTCTGGGCGTTGGCATCCAGGGCCTGGCCTCGGCCGAGCGCTCGTATCAGAATGCCGTCGAATACGCCCGCGACCGCCTGCAAAGCCGTTCGCCCACTGGCCCGAAAGCCAAGGACAAGGTCGCCGACCCGATCATCGTGCACCCTGACGTGCGCCGCATGCTGTTGACCATGAAGGCCTGCAACGAAGGCGGCCGGGCTTTCTCCACCTATGTGGCCATGCAACTGGACACCGCCAAATACAGCGAAGACCCGGCCACGCGCAAGCGTGCCGAGGACCTGGTAGCGCTGCTGACGCCGGTGGCCAAGGCGTTCCTGACCGACCTGGGCCTCGAAACCACAGTTCATGGCCAGCAGGTGTTCGGCGGCCACGGGTTTATCCGCGAGTGGGGCCAGGAGCAACTGGTGCGTGACGTGCGCATTACCCAGATCTACGAGGGCACCAACGGTATTCAGGCCCTGGACCTGGTCGGGCGCAAGGTCATCGGCAGCGGCGGCGCGTTCTATCAGTTGTTCGCCGATGAGATTCGTCACTTCATCCAGACTGCGGCCCCGCAGTTGCGCGAGTTCACCCAGCCGCTGGCCGCTGCGCTGGGCAACCTCGACGACCTCACTGCCTGGCTGCTGGACCGGGTGAAAAATGACCCCAACGAGATCGGCGCGGCATCGGTGGAATACCTGCATGTGTTTGGGTATACCGCCTACGCCTACATGTGGGCGCTGATGGCCAAGGCGGCACTGGGCAAGGAGGGGCAGGAGGATTTCTATGCGAGCAAACTGGGTACTGCCCGCTTCTATTTCGCCCGCCTGTTGCCGCGCATTCATTCGCTGACCGCGTCGGTGAAGGCAGGCAGCGAATCGCTGTTCCTGCTGGACGCGGAGCAGTTCTAAAATGTAAGCATTTTCCTACATTGCGTGGCGGTGTTCGGCGATACCGGCAGGCTGGATCCATGGGTACTATTGCTCCATGGACGTCGCGCAGGAAGCGCCAAGCAGAACACGGACACGTAAGGAACCCGCCACAGGACGGTGGGCCGAAATGGATGTCAGGATACAGACTGAAAAACCTCGCTCAGGCGGGGTTTTCTTTTGCCCTGAATAAATGCCTCGTAGCAGCGGACCGTGGCAACCCTGTGGGACCGGGCGAAGCTCGGGAAGGGGCCCGCCAGCCCCACACCGCCAACGCTGGAATTCGGTGGAACGACTTCGGTAGCAGTGATGTCAATCAGGTATCAATCTCCAGGAGCCGTACCATGGACTTCATCCGCATCATCATCGCCATTCTGTTGCCACCGCTGGGCGTTTTCCTGCAAGTCGGTTTTGGCGGGGCGTTCTGGCTCAACATCCTGCTGACCCTGTGCGGCTACATCCCCGGAATCGTGCATGCGGTTTACATCATCGCCAAACGTTAATCATTGGAGGGCCAGGAAAGGGCCCACCTAAATCCAGGACCGGCCTGACATACAGCTTCAGTCAGTTCAAATAGGCTTCTTTCTTCTTTGAGATCGAGGCCTATTATGTTTGCGCCAGCCCTAGGCTCTGTACGAAATGCCAACTCGGCCATGCTGCGTTGAAAACAGGCTCGGAATGCTCATTTACAACACGTAAACTCCGCTTCCTCGCCTGTTTTCGCCTTGCCTTGCCTTCGCTGGAATACATTTCATACAGACCCTAGGCTTCGATCACCCGTCTGTAAAACCCCCACTCCTGTTCCAGGGCATGCGCCAGGTTCGCCGCCTGGCGGAAGCCATGGCGTTCTTCAGGGTAGAAGTGCGCTTCAGCCGCAAGGCCGTTGTCGTGCAGGGCCTTGAGCATGTCGCGGGTTTGCTGGGGGACCACCACGGCATCCAGTTCGCCCTGGAAGAAGATGACCGGGGCCTTGATGTTGCTGGCGTGAAACAGCGGCGTGCGCTCGCGATAGCGGGCTTCGTCACGTTGCGGGTCGCCGATCAGCCAGTCCAGGTAGTCGCCTTCGAACTTGTGGGTGGCCTTGGCCAGGGCCAGCGGGTCGCTGACGCCATACAGGCTGGCGCCTGCGCGGAACACATCGTGGAACGCCAGCGCGCACAGGGTGGTGTAGCCACCGGCGCTGCCGCCGCGGATGAACGCCTGGTCTGGATTGATCAGGCCGCGATCCGCCAGGTGGCTGACCACTGCGCAGGCGTCTTCCACGTCGGCTTCACCCCAACGCAGGTGCAGGGCCTGGCGGTAAGCACGGCCGTGGCTGCTGCTGCCACGGTAGTTGAGGTCGGCCACGGCGAAGCCGCGCTGGGCCCAGTACTGGATGCGCGGGTCGAATACCGGATAGCAGGCCGACGTCGGGCCGCCGTGGATGAACACTACCAGGGGTGGCTGGCTATCGCCGTTCATGGCCGGGTAGAAGAAACCGTGGGCATGGCCGTCGCCACTGGCATAGCGCAGCGGTTGCGGGCGGCTGACCTGGTCGGCGGGCAATGGCAGCACGCCACCGGCCAGGATACGTGCCTGGCGGCTGTGCCGGTCGATGGCAACCACGGCAGGCGGGCAGGTGGCCGAAGCTGCAATGGCATAAAGGCTGTTGTCATCCAGCGCCAGGCTGCGGAAACGGGTGTATTCACCGCTGTAGTCCTCGACCTGCCCGCCACGCGCGCAAATGCCCAGCCGCGCAAAACCATCGTCGAACCAGGTGGCCAGGAAGCGCTCGTCAGGAAGTGGCAGCCAGGTACATGCACCCAGTTGCCACGGGGCGCCGGCATGGTCGGCGAGCTGCGCAGGCAACGCAGCCCAGCCGTGGTCCGTCTCGGCCCACGGTTGCCAGTAGCCATCGAGGTCAGACAGGCAGTGCAACCGCCCCTGGGTGTCGAAGCGCGGCTGTTGCAGGGACTGCTCAGCGGCACTGTTCACCTGAAGCGGGGTGCTCCATTCGCCAGGCGCCAGCCGCCGGGCGGTCAGCAGGCGGGTGCTGGTCCAGGGTTGATGAGGCCGGCTCCATTCGATCCAGGCCAGGCGCTGGCCATCGTCGCTCAAGGTCGGGGAGGCATAGAAATCGGCGCCTTCGGCCAGCACCTGGCGCTGGCCATCAGCCAAGGCGATGCTGACCAGGCGGTGCACTACCTGCTCGGGTTCGTGACTTTCTTCCACAGCCAGGACACGCTCACCGGCCGGCTGCACATCGCCGTAGCGGTACTGGCCGACCGTCAGCGGGCGCGGGGCAGTGCCGTCGGTTGCCTGGGCGTAGAGCTGCTGGTCGCTTTCATTGACGAACACCAACCCGTCACCTGCCAGGCAAAATGACCCACCACCGTATTCATACACGCGGCTGCGTACGCTGAAACCGTCGGGCGTCAGGCAGCGGGCCTGGCCGGCGTGCCAGTGCCAGATACGGCAGGCGGCGTCCTGGGGGCGGAATTCGTTCCAGAACAGGCCGGCCGGCCCGACTTTCAGTTCGGCGAAATCGGTACCGGCGGCCACGGCCTGGGCGGCGCTGAACAGGTCAGGCTTTTGCGATGATTCTCGAGTTTCGTTCATTTCGGAAGGCCAGTTGTTCGATCGTCTGAGTGGCAGTCTCGGATTCTTCGCGGGCCTTGAGAATGATCCCGTGGTCCGCGGATTTGCTGCACACAGGGTCGGCATTACTGGCATCGCCGGTCAGCATGAATGCCTGGCAACGACAGCCACCGAAGTCCTTTTCTTTCTCGTCGCAGGAGCGGCACGGCTCGGGCATCCAATCATAGCCACGGAAGCGATTGAAACCGAAAGACTCGTACCAGATGTGCTGCATGCTGTGCTCACGCACATTGGGAAACTGGATCGGCATTTGTCGGGCGCCGTGGCAGGGCAACGCGGTGCCGTCCGGGGTCACCGTGAGGAAGATGCTGCCCCAGCCGTTCATGCAGGCCTTGGGGCGCTCCTCGTAGTAATCCGGGGTGACAAAGATCAGCTTGCAGGGGTTACCTTCGGCCGCCAGCTTTTCCCGGTATTCATTGGTGATGCGTTCGGCCCGCACCAGCTGTTCCTTGGTGGGCAGCAAGCCCAGCCGGTTGAGTTCGGCCCAGCCGTAGAACTGGCAGGTGGCGAGCTCGACGAAGTCGGCTTCCAGGGCAATGCACAGCTCGATGATGCGGTCGATCTTGTCGATGTTGTGCCGGTGGGTAACGAAGTTCAGCACCATGGGGTAGCCATGGGCTTTCACGGCGCGGGCCATCTCAAGCTTCTGTTTGAAGGCTTTTTTCGAACCGGCCAGCAGGTTGTTCACCTGCTCGTCGCTGGCCTGGAAGCTGATCTGGATATGGTCCAGGCCCGCGGTCTTGAAGTCGGCGATCTTCTGTTCGGTCAGGCCGATGCCGGAGGTGATCAGGTTGGTGTAGAACCCCAGTTGCCGCGCCTCGTGAATCAGCTCGGCAAGGTCCTGGCGCACCAGCGGTTCGCCGCCGGAGAAACCGATCTGTGCAGCGCCCATTTCCCGGGCTTCACGAAATACCTTGAACCATTGCTCGGTCGTCAGCTCCTTGCCCTGGGCTGCGAAGTCCAGGGGGTTGGAGCAGTACGGGCACTGCAACGGGCAGCGGTAGGTCAGCTCGGCCAGCAGCCACAGGGGCAAGCCGACCGCAGGCTTGGCCGGCAGCTCAGGCAAGTTCGATCCAGTGCTCTGCACGAGCGACCTCCATGAATTGCTCGATGTCGGCACCGAGCTCGGGTACGCCGGGGAACTGCTTGTCCAGCTCGGCGATGATGGCGGCGACACTGCGCTGGCCATCGATCAGACCGCCAATGGCGCTGGCGCTGTCATTGAGCTTGATCATCCCTTCAGGATAGAGCAGTACGTGGCCTTTCTGCGCCGGTTCGTACTGGAAGCGATAGCCGGGGCGCCAGGTCGGGGTTTTGCTGCGGTCGAAACTCATAAGGCTATCCCCTTGTGCCAGACACGCTGGTCGGTAACGCTGTGATAGGGCGGGCGGTTCAGTTCGTACGCCATGGTCATGGCATCGAGCATGGTCCACAGAATGTCCAGTTTGAACTGCAGAATTTCCAGCATGCGCTGCTGGCCTTCAGCCGTGGTGTAGTGTTGCAGCGTGATGGCCAGGCCATGCTCCACATCACGACGGGCCTGGCCCAGGCGGGTGCGGAAGTATTCGTAGCCGGCCGGGTCGATCCACGGGTAGTGCTGCGGCCAGCTGTCCAGGCGCGACTGGTGGATCTGTGGCGCGAACAGCTCGGTCAGCGAGCTGCTGGCCGCTTCCTGCCAACTGGCACGGCGAGCGAAGTTGACGTAGGCGTCCACGGCAAAGCGTACGCCCGGTAACACCAGTTCCTGGGAGCGCAGCTGGTCGGGGTCCAGGCCCACGGCCTGGCCCAGGCGCAGCCAGGCTTCGATACCGCCGTCTTCACCCGGGGCGCCGTCGTGGTCCAGCAGGCGCTGAATCCACTCGCGGCGTACCTCGCGGTCCGGGCAGTTGGCCAAAATCGCCGCATCCTTCATGGGGATGTTGACCTGGTAGTAGAACCGGTTGGCCACCCAGCCCTGGATCTGCTCGCGGGTGGCGCGGCCTTCGTACATCGCCACGTGGTACGGGTGGTAGATGTGGTAATAGGCGCCCTTGGCCCGCAGGGCCTGCTCGAATTCGGCGGGGGACATTGCCTTGGTGTCAGTCATGCTCACACTCCTACAGCTCGATACTCATGCCGTCGTAGGCCACTTCGACGCCACGACGGACCACTTCGGCGCGCTCGGGCGAGTCTTCGTCGAGGATCGGGTTGGTGTTGTTGATGTGGATCAGCACCTTGCGCGGCTTGCTCAAGCCGTCCAGCACCTCCAGCATGCCGCCGGGGCCGTTCTGGCACAGGTGGCCCATTTCGCGGCCGGTACGGGTACCGACGCCACGGCGTTGCATTTCATCGTCATCCCACAGCGTGCCGTCCACCAGCAGGCAGTCGGCGTCGGCCATGTGGCCCAGCAGGGTGTCATCCACCTGGCCCAGGCCGGGGGCATAGAACAGTTTGCCGCCGGTGCGCAGGTCCTCGACCCTCAGGCCCAGGTTATCGCCCGGGTGCGGGTCGAAGCGGTGCGGGGAATAGGGTGGCGCGGCGCTGCGCAGCGGGAACGGGGTGAAGCGCAGGTTCGGGCACGCCGGAATGGTGAAGCTGCCCTCCAGCTCGATGCGGTTCCATTGCAGGCCGCCGTTCCAGTGGCTGAGCATGTTGAACAGCGGGAAACCGGTGGTCAGGTCCTGGTGGACCATGTCGGTGCACCATACCTGGTGCGGGCAGCCTTCGCGCAGGCTGAGCAGGCCGGTGGTGTGGTCGATCTGGCTATCCAGCAGGACAATGGCGCTGATACCGGTGTCCCGCAGGGCCCGGGCCGGCTGCATGGGCGCGAAGCCTTGCAGCTGCGCGCGGATGTCCGGCGAGGCATTGCACAACACCCAGTGCACACCGTCGTCGGACAGCGCGATGGACGACTGGGTGCGCGCCCTGGCGTTCAGGGTGCCGTCGCGGTAGCCCTTGCAGTTGACGCAGTTGCAGTTCCACTGCGGGAAACCGCCACCGGCGGCGGAGCCTAGAATCTGGATGTACATGGCAGGCCTGTGTCTGACTTCAAAAATAAAAACGCCCCGGCTGACCGAGGCGCTGTACTGCGATAAAAATCAACGGCTGGCGAAGTACATGGTGACTTCAAAGCCGATGCGCAGGTCGGTGTAAGCAGGTTTGGTCCACATAGGATGACTCCTTCTGGGTGATGGATGGAAGTGGTGCCCTTACAACACATCAGAACCACCTCCGGGGGAGATGTTCGCAATGCTTAGGGCACTATCTTACTAAATTCCAGTGTACTGAAACGTTAAATTGCATTCACCAGGCTGAGAAAGCTCGTTACAGCCTGCGTAATGATCATTGCGCCACTTGCCAGTCGGTGTCCACCGCAGGCCCGTTGGCCAGGCACAACCAGCCAGCTTGAGCCTCCAGCAACTGTTGGGCCGCGCCGAGCAGCGTGTCGGTGCGCAGGCGGCCGAAGGCCTTGCGCAATTGGTCAATGAAATCGGACGAATGGCCCCCCAGCCGCGCTTGCCACAGGCTGTCCGCCGCGAGGCCCAGCTCCATGTCGGCCAGGCTGGTACGCGCGGCCAGGTCACGGCATTCGTTCGCCAGCGCAGGGCCCGAGCAGGCACGTATCAACCCGGGCAATGTGCGCAGGAAGGCCTGCAGATGGTCGAGGATATCGGCCATGGACGTGCTGGGCGATTGCACGCCGAACAGCAGCCCGGATCGGCCGGCTACCTGACGAAAGCCGCTGAACACCGCGTAGCCCAGTTGCAACTCCACCCGCATGCGCTGGTAGAACGCCGCCTGGCTGAGTTGGGCCAGCATTTGCCATGCGGCCTGGTCGATGATCTGGTCGCCCGCCGTGGGGCAGAACAGCAGCAGTGCCTGTTCATTGGAGTCGGTGGCTACCTGGCTCCAGGTGCGGCCGTGCAAAGGCAAGGGGGGCTGGCACAGGCCGGTGTCCGCGCGCCCCGGCATCTTCAGCAGTACCGTGTTCAGGGCTTCATTCACGTTCGGGCTCAGGCCCAGCGTCAGCCCATCCCAACGTGCTTCGCTCCACAAGCGCTGCAGCATGGCCGGTTGCAGGTGTTCAGCACGGCCGCGCTGCGGTGTCTGGTAGTAGCCCAGGCTGTGTTCGGGCAGACGCTGCAGCAGTTCGCGAATGGGGATAAGTGCTGGCGGGGCATTGAGCTGCCCGGCTTGGCGCCATACGTCGGGGGTGGGTTGAGTGAGGTTTTCCAGCGCCTGCTCTACCAGCGCGGGCAGTGGCTCCTGCACGCCGCACAGGCGCAGTTGCCAGTGGTCACCCAGGCTGCTGAAGGTCAGTTGGACCCCGGCCTGGCTGGCCTCCTCGCGCAGTTTCAGCAGGTTGTGCTCCAGCAACCGCCACAGCGCCGCGCGCTGCGCTGACTTCACCCGCCAGCGCAGGTACACACAGCCTTCATGGCTCGCCGGCTGCTGGCTATCGATGCTGTCGAGGCACGCAGGCCGTGCCACGGGCTGCGGGGGGCGGCGGCTGGGGCGAAGAAAGCGGTTACGCTGGGGCAGACGCCATTTCACCCCGGTGTCGCTGCGCACAGCGGCCAGCGGCTCATGCAGGATGGTGTCGCCGCGCAATTGACCCAGAATGGCCCTCAGCGCGGTCAGCGCCTCGGGTTCGAGCGCCAACGCGCTGCCTTTGCCGAAGTGTTCACTGTCGTGGCGCGCCAACTGCAGGGCCGTGCTGACCAGTTGGCGGCGCTGGCGCAACAGTTGGTATTCCTCGCGCAGCCCCTGCCAGTCGTCGTGTGACTGAAAGAAATCCAGCCAGTCCAGGCACAGCTCGGCGATCAGGCGCCGAGGCTGCTGCCCGGTAGCCGTGAGCTTGAACTCGATGTTGACGACCACCTGGCCGTCGAACTGGTACAACGGCGCAAGGCTGGCGGCTTCCACCAACTCCCGTCGTTGCAGTTCGGCCAGCAGGCCACCGGGTTGCGGTGAGGCCAGCCAAGTAGCCAGAAAATCCACGGCCGCGGCGCTGTCGCCGGGTATGTCCTGGCAAGCGAACACCAGGTTCAGGCGGGTTTCATCCTCCGGCGGTAGTGGCTGCCAGGGGGTATCGAGCAGTGGCGGGCAGGGCGCGCGCAGCTGTGGTTCGCCCTGGCGCAACTGGCTGCCGGCCTTGCTGGCCAGTGCTCGCAGCTCCTCCAGCGGTTGTGGACCTGCCAGGTTCAGGGTCATCTGCCCGGTATGGTAGAAACCCTGGTAGAAGGCCTGCAAATGCTGCTGGAACGCCTGGCGCGGTACCGGCAGGCTGTAGCGGTTACCGGCGTGGAAGGCCCGCAGCGGGTGGGTGGCCGACAAGGGGGCGGTCAGCCATTGCTGGTGGCGGGCCTGGGGGTCGCGCGACCAGGCGATGAACTCGGCATGCAGCACTTCCCGTTCGCGCAATTGGTACTCGCGGTCCAGGCGCGGCTGGGCGAGCATTTCGCACAGCCGCTCCAGGGCGCCAGGGAATGACTCCACGGGCAGTTCGCAGAAGAAATCAGTGGTGCGTTCGCGGGTGCTGGCGTTCAGTTGCCCGCCGTGGCGCTGGACGAACGGCATCAGCGCCTGTTCGTCGTGGTAGCGCGCGGTGCCGAGGAAGAACAGGTGCTCCAGAAAGTGCGCCAGCCCTGGCCAGGCCGGGTCCACATCATGGCTGCCGGCGCCGACGCGCAGGGCAGCGGCGGCGCGTTTGAGGCGCGGATCGTGACGCAACTGCACCCGCAGGCCGTTTTCCAGCACCAGCGAGGCGAATTCGGGGGGCGCTACATCCTGCATGACGGTTCCGTTGGCAAAGCGATATCAGGCTAATGCTAGCGGATCTTTGGCCGGGCATAACGCAAAAAAGCCCGCCGGACGGCCGGCGGGCTTTTTTGGGGTAGCGGTTGCTGGTTGCCACTCAGTTGCGGTTGAAGGCCGCGGTGGTGCCTACAACGGTGGCAGACGGCAGCAACTGGCTGATGAAACGGTTCCAGCGGGTGATGTTCGCTGGCCCCACGAAGACTACGTCGGAGGTGCGCAGGTCGAACTGGCGGGCCAGCAGGAACGCCGTGGGTTTCTTGGCGTTCAGGTAGAACACTGTGGCCGGCTGGCCATTGCCGTCCTGGGCGCCGCGGATCACGTAGATAGCCTCGGCATTGGCGGTTTCCTGGCTGATGCCGCCGGCGTTGCCCAGCGCTTCCATCAGGTTGAACGTACTGGTGCCGTAGTTCATGACCTGCGGTTTCTGTACTTCGCCCAGCACGTAGATCTTGTTGGCGTGGTCGTTGCCCAGGTGCAGTTGGTCGCCATCCTTCAGGTAGATTTCGTTGAGCCGGGAGTTGGTGCGGTTGAGGGTGTCGATGTCCATGACGTATTCATGGCCATCGCGTTTGAGTATCAGGTTGGCCAGGTTGGCATCCGAAGACTCGCCCCCCGCGCGGCTGATGGCGTCCACCAGGTTCAGCGGGATGTTGGTCAGCGACTGCGGGCCGGGATTTTTCACCGCCCCGGAGATGATGACCTTCTGGCTGTCATATTTCTGGATATTCACGTCCACCTGGGCGCCGGTCAGGTACTGCCCCAGGGCCTTCTGCAGGTTGGCGCGAAACTCCGGCACGGTCAGGCCACCGGCCTTGATCGAGTTGATATAGGGGTAGTACAGCGTGCCATCCAGGCGCACTACCCGGGCACTGGCCTCTACCTGGGTCTGGGCGCTCGGCGAGTTGAGCTCGGCGTGTTCCCATACGGTGATGATCAGGTTGTCGCCCGGGCCGATGCGGTAATCACCGGGCCGGTACCCCGTCAGGGTGGCGGGTACAGGCTGGGCCTGGTAGATGACTTTCTGCTGGTTGACGCTGGTGGACGTGATGGGCACCACGGTCACCGGCCCGGTGTCCTTGTCTTGCACATCGTCAGGGGTCATGTGTTGCCCGGGCGCGAATGCGCAGCCCTGGACCAATGCAGTGATGAGCAGTACACAGAGTAACGATCGCTTCATGGCAAAGTCTTCCTTGGAGAAAGCAGTTTTCTCCATCGATGGGTCTTGTAGGATCAAAAGGCGTTTTTATGGATAAAGCCCTTGAACAGGGTCAATGCGATGATTTTCAGGTCCAGCCACACAGACCAGTGTTCGATGTAGTCGAGGTCGAATTCGATGCGCTTCTGCATTTTGTCCAAGGTCGTGGTCTCCCCGCGCCATCCATTGACTTGCGCCCAGCCGGTAATGCCGGGCTTGACCTTATGCCGCAACATGTAGCAATTGACCTGCTTGCGGTACTGCTCGTTATGCGCCACTGCATGGGGGCGCGGGCCGACGATGGACATGTCGCCACGCAGCACGTTGAAGAACTGGGGCAACTCGTCCAGCGATGTCCGCCGCAGAAATGCCCCGAATGGGGTCACGCGACAGTCATTGCGACTGGCTTGACGGACTTCATGGCCATTTTCCTGGACCGTCATGCTGCGGAACTTCCAGACCATGATCGGTCGTCCATCTAAACCATAGCGCGTCTGGCGGAAAAGCACGGGCCCGCGCGAGGTGATTTTGATGCCCAGGGCGATCAGCACCATGGGCAGGGCGATGACCATGAGGATCAGGCTGCTGACGATCACGTCCTCGAAGCGTTTGACCAACTGGCTGGAGCCATCCATGGGGGTGTCGACCAGGCTGATGCTGGTCAGGCCGTTGATGCTCTCGCTGCGCGCATGCAGCAGGTCGAACATGAACACGTCAGGTATCAGGTACACCGAGGCGGTGGTGTCGCTCAGGCCCTTGACCAGGTTGCACAGCGACGGCTCGCAGCTCATGGCCAGGGTGATATAGACCTTGTCGATGCGCCCGGCTCGGGCATCGAGCACCAGCTGGTCCAGGCCCCCCAGCACCGGCAGGCGCTTGCCTGGTTCGTCCAGGGCCATTTGTTGCGGCTCGTCATCGTAGAACCCCAGCAGGTTCAGGCCCATCCAGGGTGCGGCCGTGATTGAGTAGGCCAGCCGCTCACCGATCTGCCCGGTGCCGACGATGGCCACCGTACGGGTATTGAAGCCCCGCCGGCGCAAGGCCTGCAACGTGCTGCGGATCAGCAGCCGGTAACCGCACAGGGCAAACAGCACCAGCGTGAACCAGGCCATGAGGCTGCGGTCGAGCACCACTTCAGAAGTATTGAAGCTGTAGTCGATCAGCAGCAGGCAGCAGAACGTCAGGGCCCAGTAGTTGAAGACGCGCAGCAGTTCACGTGTGACCCGCTCGCCGCGCCAGGAGCCATACAGCTGGTGGTATTCGGCGAGCCAGTGGAACACCAGCACGATCGCCATCAGCCGGCCCCAGGTGTCGCTGTTGTGCAGCGTGCCGGACATCCAGTTGAACCACAGGGTGCAAGCCACTATCAGGGCGATGTCCAATGCCCGGTGGGCCAGTGAAAGCGCCGATTGGTGGGCCTGCAGGATACCTTTCAACGGTCTTGCCATAGCAATGCTCCCCGATCACAAAGGTTTGGCGCCGACGGCCAATGACGGTGCCAGGCTCAGGCGTGGCGTGCTGGCCAGTTGGGGCACCGGCACGGGCGGGTGTTCCTGGTTCCAGCGGCTTTCCACGAACTGGCGCATCTCGCGCTCGAAGCGTTGCTCGGAGAAGCGCTCGGCGTTTTCGCGACAGGCCTGGGGCGTGATGCGGTGGGCATTGCACTCGAACTCGCGCACGCCCTCGATGATCGCGGCCACGCTTTGCTGGTGGTAGAACACCCCGGTGGGTTGCTCGTGGTCCAGCCCATGCACGGTTTCCAGGGTGCCACCGCGCCCGAAGGCAATCACTGGCGTACCGCAGGCCTGGGCCTCCACCGGGCTGATGCCGAAGTCTTCCTCGGCGGCGAAGACAAAACCCTTGGCGTTGCGCAGGTATTCACGCAGGGCACTGAAGGGCTGGTAGCCCAGCAGCGTGACGTTGGTGGCCCCCAGGGCCTGGCACTTCTCCATTTCGGGGCCGTCGCCGATCACGATCAGGTGCTTGTCCGGCATCGCCCGGAACGCCTCGACGATCATCGGCACGCGCTTGTAGGGCACCATGCGCGAGGTGGTCAGGTAATACTCTTGCTTGATGGGCTGCAGGTCGAAACCGTGGGTATCCACCGGGGGGTAGATCACCGTGGAATGGCGTCGGTAAGCCTTGTCGATACGCCGGCCGATGAATTGCGAATTGGCGATGAACTCGTCCACCGCGGCTGCGGTGCGTTGGTCCCACATGCGCATGTAATGCAGGACCATGCGCGCTACCTTGCTTTTGAGGCCGTGCTTGAGCCCGGCTTCGTTCAGGTATTGATGCTGCAGGTCCCAGGCATAGCGGATAGGCGAGTGCACGTAGCTGATGTGCAACTGGTCGGGGCCGGTGAGCACGCCCTTGGCCACGGCATGGCTGCTGGAAATGACCAGGTCGTAGCCCGAGAGGTCCAACTGCTCGATGGCCAGGGGCATCAGCGGCAGGTACTGCTGGTAGCGGGTGCGGGCCTTGGGCAAGTGCTGGATGAAGGTGGTCTGGGCGTGCTTGCCGCCCAGGTGGGCGCGGTCTTCATCGCTGAGGAAGTCGATGACCGAGAACAGGTCGGCCTCGGGCCAGATCTTCAGCAGGGCCGAAAGCACGCGCTCGGCCCCTGCGTAAGTCACCAGCCAGTCATGGATGATTGCGATTTTCATAGTGCCACCACGTGTTGTTATGGCGGGCGCTGGGCCCGGCGGTTATTTGGGGATGCTGGCATTGAACGGAAGTGTGGCGCGGCTGGGAGGCTGCTCGGCCAGCAGGGCGTCGATGCGGTCACTGATCAGCCCCGCCGAGTGGTCCCAGTCGAAGCGCGAAACGTTGTGCAGCCCCAAGGTGCGCAACTGCTGGCGGATGCACTGGTTGGTCAGTGCCAGGTGCATGGCCTGGGTGATGTGCTCCACGTCCAGCGGGTCGAAGTACAGCGCGCTGGACTGCAGCACTTCAGGCATCGACGCGGCATTGGCGGCCAGCACCGGGCAGCCACAGGCCTGGGCTTCCAGGGGAGGGATGCCGAAGCCCTCGTACAGCGAGGGGAACACGAACGCGGCGGCGCCCTGGTATTGGGTGATCAGTTCCTGGTCGCTGAGGCGGCCCAGGAAACGGATACGGGTATCGCTGTTGGCGAGGTTTTCCAGGTGGGGGTCGGAGAAAATGGCATTGGCCGCCCCAACGATGCGCAGTTGCACGCGGCCATGGCCCTTGAGTTGCAGAAACCCCTGGATCATGCGCGCGAAGTTCTTGTGCGCGCTGGGCGACGATACCGCCAGCAGGTAACCGCCTCGCGGCTGTACCGGTGGGCCAGGCTGGAACTCGTCGCCCACGGCGTTGGGCACCACCATGATGCGGTCCTTGGGAAACCCGTAGTGGTCGCTGATTTCCGTGCGGGAGAACTCGCTGACCGTGATCAGGGTTTTCAGGTTGCGCAGCAGCAGCGGTGTCATCAGCTGGTAGCTGGTGCGAAAGGCCCAGGAGTAGCTTTCCGGGTGGCGCACGTAGGTAATGTCGTGGTGGGTCGCTATCTGGTTGCGGTACAGCAAGGGCCCGGTGCCACCCAGGGAAAGCAGCAGCGGCGAGCCATGGCGATGCAGGTAACGGGGAAGGTCCAACTGTTCCCACAGGTGGCCACTGCGTTTGCCCACGGTCTGTACGTTCAGGCGCCGGGCGCTGTCGTGCATCTGGATACGGTCGGGGCAGACGAATACCAGGTCCGAGCGCCTTGCCTGCAATGCCAGGCTGATCTGCTCGGCGAAACGCTGCACGCCACGCAATTCCTGGGTCAGAAAGCGAGCATTGATAACTACCATCGGTTCGTCCTTCAAGGCGTGGCCTTGCTGCTCAGCGGGTGAATAGCCAGCTGGCGTCGCCCAGGCTGATGATTCGGGGAAAATCGTCCAGGGTGATCACCGTGGTGCAGTGTTCTTCTTCGGCCTTGGGGCATTGCCATTGGCCGGTGGCGGTGCGGCCGCGTTCGGGGTGATGGGTGTCGACCATCTGTACTGGCCCCTGCTGGCGGCCGTTGGCCTCGATCTTCACCTGGCGGGGGTCGCCCACCGCCCAGGCCACCAGCACCTGCTCATCGCCCTTGGTGAAATTGAGCAAGTACAACTCGTCGGTTTGCAGGCTCTTCAGGCTGTCGTATTGGTACTGCGCCAGAAACGGCGCGATGGCCTTGAGCACCCGGTAGGCCGGCTTGGGCTCCAGGCCCGGCCTGAGCAGGCCGAAATGGTGTTCGCGTTCGTCCGGGTCCACGCCGTCATCCACCAGGTCGTACCACCACATGCCCTTGATGTTGGGGCGTGTCTTGGCCAGGAAGTACGCCCTGGCCAGGAACTTGGCCTGCGTGGGCTCGTCCACCCCGCAGGTTTTTTCGCTCGAGGTGGGCCAGCTCATTTCCGTGAGGTACAGCGGTACCGGCTTTCCCGCCAGGCGCGTCAGGCGCTGGTCGATGCTGGACAGCCACTTGATCCAGCTCTCCGGTGTCTTGCCCTGTTTGCCGGCGCAGTGCACATAGGGGTGCAATGACAGGCCGTCGACCTGATCGGCCAGGCCGGCCTGGACCAAGCGGTCAGCGAAGCCCTTGTTCAGCCCGTCGCTGGTGATGGCACCGGCCAGCACCTTCGCCTTCGGGTCATTGCGTTGAATCTGCTGGCGGGTGAGTTTGACCAGGCTGGCATAGTCATCACTGACGGCCCGGTCGCCGGGCCCGGCCTGGTCCCATTCATTCCAGACCTCGTAGAAGTTGACCGTGCCGGCCAACGCCCGGGTCACGAAATCCACGTAATTGGCAAAGGCGGTGCTGACCATGGGCGAACGTGGCAGCGCGTTGTTGTCGTAGAACTGGTTGCCGTAATCGAGCACCACCACGTTGCCCAGCTTCCTGGCCTCGCGCGCCTCCTGGTAAGCGCGCCAGCTGGCAGGTACCTGCAGGGTGCCCGGCTGCAGTTCCACGCGGGCCCAGTAGGCGTCTTCGCGCAAGGAGCCGATACCCGCTTCGCTGGCCAGCTGGAACTGGTGCGCAAGCTGCGGCGAACCATCCATCACATGGGTTGCGGTGCCGATGATGAAAGGTTCGTTGGCCGCCTGCGCGCCCGGAGTGAAGAAGCCCTGCAGCAGCACGGCCAGGCAAGGTAGCAGTTTGCGCATAGTCGTTTCACTGGGTTCGCAGGGGCGTGACGAACGCCGGGCTTCGGGGAATGGTTGCACGCAGGCTGACACTGTCGGTAAGCGGCATGGCCTTGCGCCTCAGCGCCACCGAGACAGCCAGGCCCAGGAACAGATCCGCGACCGAGACTTCCGGAATGTCGGTGGTCCAGCTGATCAGCGTCAGGCAGAAGCAGATGCACACCAGCGCCCTGGCCAGCCGAGTGGGTTTGTCGCGCAACAGGCTCATCAACGGCACCAGCAGGCAGTACACCGCCAGGCCACCCAGGCCGAACGTGGCCCACAGGTACATGGCGCTGTTGTCGGCCACCATCGACACCGTGGCCGAGTACACCGGGAAGGCGGCGACGGTGCTGCCCACCATGCCGAACCCGGCGCCCCACAGCTGCCAGCCTTGCACCCACTGGTTGTGGGCCAGGTTGGGCCAGGTGTAGATCAGCCGGTCATAGAACGACGACAGGAAACCGACCTGCGCCGCCGGGGCGTTGGGGTCGAAGTCCATGGTCAGGCCAATGATCGGCAGGGCTATACCTATGGCCACCACGGTGGCGAACAGTACCCGGCAGGTCATGCGGTGGCGAAGCAGGGGCATCAGCAGCAGTGTGCAGGCGTAGGCCACGGCAGTGGATTTGTTGGTGGTTATCCAGATGGCCGCCATGCTGACGCCGAACAGCGGCAGCAGAATCAGCCGTGAGCGGATGAAGGCGCTCAGGTACAGGCTGTAGAGCGCGAGGATCACCGCCAGGGTAGTGGACAGGCGGGTGAAACCGGCCAGCCGGTCGACACCGTCGGCACTCCACATCAGGTTACCTGCCACCTCGGTATCGCCCACGCTGTAGCTATAGCCCTTCCAGGGCACGGTGGTGTACTTGTCCAGCAGCACACCGCCCAGCGAGGCCAGCAGGCACAGTCCCACCACCAGGGCGAGCGTGCGCTTGCGGTGTTCCAGGTGGGTGCCGCAGACCATGCCGAACAGGAACGGGCCATACATGTACAGGGAGAACAGGATATTGCCCGGGCCTGCGCCATGCAGCATGCCCAGCGCCGAGGCGATGGTCAGCAACAGCATCAGGGTCCAGAACGCCCGGCCGCCCTTGAAGGTGAACAGCTCCAGCGCGAACAGGCCCAGGCAGGCGATTTTCGCCGGGTACATCAATATCGACAGCCCGGCGTGGTCCAGGTAGTAGCGCAAGGCGCCGCCAAAGGTTTCGGTGACGATCAGGGCGATGGCGACCAGCAGGACGATCAGCGATTTGCTGAGGGCAATGCGCGGGCGTCTAGAGCGGCTCGGAGGCAGGCTGGGATTCATGGAAGGTGCCCTTGTTCTGGTAAACCTGGAAAAACAGCTGTTGGTAGCCGTCAAGCATGCGGTCCATGTCCAGCAGCGGCGCTACGCTGGCCCGGGCCTGGGCGGCCAGTTGGCGGCGCAGTTCGGGTTGGCGGTACAGGCGCAGCATGGCCAGGGCCAGGGACTCCGGTTCATCGGGGTCGCACAACAGGCCGTTGATACCCTCGCGGATAATCTCCGGCAGGCCACCGCGGTGGCTGGCGATGACTGGCACCGAATGGGCGCAGGCCTCGACCGCGACCATGCCGAACGGCTCGTTCCACAGTGACGGCACCAGGGCTACGTCGATCTGGCGGTAAAAGCTTTCCGGCGACTGGTAGCCCACGAAATGGATGTTTTCGTCCGTCTCGGCCAACTGGCGAATATCGCGTTCGTAGTCCTGTTGGCCGCGCCCGGCAATCTGCAGCGTGGCGTTGAACGGCAGGCGCTTGAACTGTTCGATCATCCAGCGCACGCCCTTGTGGTCCGACAGGGTGCCCAGGTAGCCAAACCTCAGTGGCTCGCTGTCTGCCAACCGACCCTGGGGGTGGGGGCGGTGCACTTCCTCGACCTTGGGGCTGGCGTTGTAGATGACATGGGCGCTGGCGTTGCGGAAGAACCGCGCATTCTGCAGGCGGTCGAGCAGAAAGTGGCTGACCCCCACCACTGCGTCCACCTGCGCCGAGCGTTCGGCGTGCCCCTGGCGCAGCGTGCTGCACAAGGTGCAGGGGCCGCCGCAGCACTGGCGCTTCTTGAACATCAGGCTGCCGGGGCACAGCAGGTACATGTCGTGCAGCACTTGCACGATCGGCACCCCGGCCTTGGAAATTTCGTCCCAGACCGCCACGGACCATCCACCCAGGTTGTGGCACACCACCAGGCCGATGTTCTCCAGCCTCATGACCTGGCGCACATAGGCGCGCATGCCCATGTTGTAGCGGTCGCGCACGTGCCAGCTCAGGCGCGCCAATGCATTGGGCCGCTGGTCGCTGAAGTGCCAGTAGGTATTGAGCAGGCCGGCGCGGTAGACCTTCACACCCTTGACCTGGTCTTGCACCAGGCCTGGATCGGCACCGGTGGTCAATACACATACATTCATGCCGCGTTGGTGCAACCCTTCGACCGTGCGTTGCAGCACGATTTCAGCCCCACCGCCGATGTTCGGCGCGTACAGGCTGGAGAGGAACAGCACGTTCATAGCGGAAACGACTTGTTGAGGCCCAACCGCCCGGACTCGCCGTCGGCGATGGCTTGCTGTAGCAGCGCCAGGCGCTGGTGCGTGCCGCGGCGCAGGGCCACCAGGCGCAACAGGGTCATGAACACGGCGCGGTTGAGGTGGTAGAGCCAGCCCCAACGCGCCCAGACGAATTTGTCGAACCAGGCCTGGTTGCGGGCGGTGTAGTAGGCGCGCATGTCGGAATCACCCATCAGGAAAGTCTCGTAGATGTTGTTGGTGCGGGCCTTGATGTTCCAGGAGTGCTCCAGGTCTTCTAGCAACGCGTCGGTGACCAGGAAAATGTGCCCGCCGCTGGCAGTGATACGCCGGGTGTATTCGGTATCGTCGGCGTACAGGATCATGTCGGCGCGCGGGAGGCCGATGTTCTCGTACATGGCGCGGTGCCCGAGCAGCCCGCCATAGGTGGCGAACGGCAGTTTCACCAGGCTGTGATGCACGTCTTCGGCGTGTGGCTTGCCCCATGGGGTGCGGCGCCACACCTTGTAAGGCAGTTGGGCAATGTGAAAACCGAAGCAACTGGAACGGTGGGGAAACGCGTGGCGGCGCGGTACCCCAGCGGCAATGTCGGCCTGGTGGGTGGGGCGAAAACCCAGCACGGCCACCTGGGCACGGCCGAGCTTGCGTGCGCATTCGGCCAGGCGCTGGTGCAATTGCTCCACGGCGCCAGGGGTAGGCGCGTTGTCATCGTCCATCAGCCAGATGTACTCGGCACCCGCTTCCAGCGCCGCGGCGATACCCACCGCATAACCGTTGGCCGACCCGGTGTTGGCCGGCAGGTCGATGACCTTCACCTGGGTCGGCCAACGCTGCAGCAATTGACCAAGGTCCGAGCGCGAAGCGTTGCTGACCACGATCACCTGGCCGATGGCGGCGCAGGTCAGTGACCGCTCGATCAGCGCTTGCAGGTAGTGAAGGCGATCACCGTAGGTCAGGGTGACCAGGGTCGTGGTAGCGGGCATGGCAGTTTCCCCCTTTCTTGTTGTCGGGCCGTCGCGGCTCAGCAGGCTGGCAAGGCCATGCGCGACAGGCTGCTCTTGGGCAGGCTGATGCGTTGTTCACGTTGCAGCAGGTTGAGCAGGATCACCGCGCGCTCCTGGCCGTCATCGCTGAGGAAGATGGCCTGGATCTCGCTGCCACCGGTGCGCACCAGCACCGCTTCGCCCTGGTTGAAACAGGGCTGTGGCGCGGGTGTCGCCAGGCGCCGACGGATCTGGATGATCAGGCTGTCGGGCACCGGGCAAGGCGCGCCGCCGAAGGCGACGATGCGGCACACGCCACGGGTGGAGCGAATGGGGTACCAGCTTTCACCCTGCTCCAGGCGGATGAACAGGTAGCCTGGGAACAGCTCTTCTTCAGCGGCCTTGCGCGGTTTGTCCAGCGCCGGTTTCAGCGGGCGAAAGCATTCGAAGTGCTGGCGAGCCAGGTGTTCTTCGGCGCGGGCCTCCTGGCGTGGCTTGGTCTGGATCAGGTACCAGTTGGAACTGTCATTCAGGTAGCTCATGGTCAGTGTCTCGCGTGCCGCCCCGGCTCCTGCCGGGGGAATGGATCGGTGGCCCTGTTTATTTCTTGTTCGGGCTGTAGTCGTAGGCGGAGCAGTCGTATTCGGCGGTGGACGCCTTGCGTTGCACACCGTTGAAAATCGCGCCTTTGACCAGCACGCCGTTTTGCGCGAGGCGGCGCTTGGCGACTTCCAGTTCCTTGGCCGAGCTTTTCCCGAAGCGCGCCACCAGCAACGTGGTGCCGGACTGCCGGCCCACCAGCGCAGCGTCGGTCACGGCCATGATCGGTGGGGTGTCGATGATCACCAGGTCATACTTGGGCGAGAGTTCGCGCAGCAGCTTGTGGAAGTTGTCGTGCATCAACAGCTCGGACGGGTTGGGCGCCGCGAAACCACAGGATATGAAGTGCAGGTTGTCCACCGCCGTGGCGTTGACCACCTCGCGGTTGCTCAGGCGCGCGGCCAGTGCGTCGGACAGCCCGTGGCGCGGTTGCAGGCCCACCACTTTGTGCAGGTAGCCCTTGCGCATGTCGGCGTCGATCAGCAGCACTTTCTTGCCGGCCTGGGCAATGGTCACGGCCAGGTTGGCGCTGATGAACGATTTGCCCACCGCAGGGCTGGGGCTGGAAATCATCAGGATGTTGTTGCGGGCTTCCATCATGGCGAAGTGCAGGCTGGTGCGCAGGCTGCGCAACGACTCCACGGCCAGCTCACCCGGTTCGGCGACGCTCAGCAGTTGGGTGTCACCACTGCCTTTGCGCGGCGCGCGGCCTTTGTTCAGGCGGTCCTGCAGCCGCGACAGGGGTACCGAGGCATAGACCGGAATGCCCAGGTTCTCGATGTCGTCCGGGTTGACAATGCCGCGGTCGAAGGCCTGGCGCACGAAGATGATCGCCACGGCCACCAGGCCGCCGAGCAGGATCGAGATCAGCACGATCAGTTTCTTCATCGGCTTGACCGGCTCTTCGACGTTGGCGTCCGCCTTGTCGATGATGTGCACGTTGCCGATGTTGCCGGCGCGGATGATGTCCTGCTCCTGGGTCTTGTTCAGCAGTTGTGTGTAGGTCTGGTTGGTGACCTGTTGCTCACGGGTCAGGCGCAGCAGTTCCTGCTGGGTTTCGGGCAGGTTGTGCACCCGGCCTTGCATGGCGGCCTTTTGCGCTTCCAGCTGGTTGATCTGGTTGGTCAGCGCCACCTGGGTGGGGTGCTGACGGGTGTACAGGCGGTCCAGGTCAACGCGTTTGAGCTTGAGCTCGGAGATCTGGTTGTCGACGCTGACCACCTGGGTCAGCAGCGAGCTGGTTTCCTGGGAGATGTCCACCGAACGGCTGCGCATCTGGTAGTCGTGCAGCGCATCTTCGGCCTTGGTCAACTCGCCGCGCACGATAGGCAGTTGCGAGCGCAGGAATTGCAGGCGCTGTTCGGCTTCGGCCGAGGTACGTTCCAGGTTCTGGCGCACGTACAGGCGGCTGATCTCGTTGAGCACGCGGTTGGCCTGGGCCGGGTCGGGGTCTTCCAGGGACAGGTAAACGATGCCCGAGTCCTTGCCGGCCTCCGCCACCTTGAGTTTGGTCTGGTAGTCCAGTTGGGTCACCAGGGCGCGGTTGCGTGCCAGGGTGAATTCAGTGCCAGGGCGTGCTTGCAGGGTGTCGACCTGCAGGCTGATACCGCCAGCGGCCGCCAGCTGCCCCACCTGGCCGCTGAGCAGCGCGTCGCCATCACTGTCCAGCAGGCGGTACTGGCCGTTTTCGCCAGCCACCAGAGTCATCTTCTTGCCCAGCAGGGTGTCGGGCACCTCCAGGGTCGAGACGTCCAGTTTTTCACCGCCCCAGGCGAAGCTGTCCAGGCCCAGCAAGGGCGCGGCGAGCGGCTCGCTGGCGGTGGGCTTGAAGTGGCGGGCCATGAAGGCGCCGATGCCCGGCAGGTAGTTGGGCTTGTGGACCACGTCCAGGTTCAGTTCGTTGACCACCTGGCCCAATACGGCGCGCGAGCGGATCAGTTCGATCTCGGCGGTGGCCTGGGACACGGCATTGGGCTTGGTATTGATTTCGGGCGTGGCGTCCAGGCCCACTCGACGGGGTTCGATCTGGATCATCACGTTGGCCTGGTAGCTGGGGGTGGCCAGGATGGCGAATGCCAGGCCGGCCACCGCGAAACTGCCAACCACGCCGGCGATCAGGCGCTTGTGGTCTATCAGGGTGCGCAACAGGGTCGCCAGGTCTAACTGAGTGTCCTGGTAGTGCTCAAGGGAGGAGCGGTTCATCGCAGTCATTTTTGTTGATCCTCAATACTCAGGTAGGGCGGGCTTGGTCAGCCTCGGGCCGTCGACGCGGTGGCGCGGCGCAGCAGGTTGACGCTGACGTTGCGGGCCACGAGGGCCAGGGCCAGCAGTTTCTTCAGGGGCGAGATGGCGGAAATGGACAGGCCGAACAGTTGCACCTGGCAGTGCTCGTACAGCGGCACGTTGCCGATGCGGAAGTAGTAATTGGCCAGGGCGCCGTAGGTGTGCAGGGTCATCTGCAACTTCTTCTTGTCCGACCGCATGGAGAACACCCCGCCGCTGTGAACCCGGTAGGCCGCGGGGCTGATGTCGCCCATGTACTTGCCCTTGCCGTGCGCGCCCAGCAGCGCCCACCACACCAGGTCATTGAGCGGCGCGCCCGCCAGTTCGCGGGGCATTTCATGCAGCACATTGCGAAAACAGGTGGTGAGGGTGGAAATCGGCCGGCCCTGCATCAGTTCCAGGCTGGTGGAATCGCGCTGGCCTTTGCCCTGCAACTGCACGCCCTGCATGCCGTGCTCGTTGAAGGCCACGGCGTCGTGGTAGGTGAGTACGTAGTCCAGGTGGTGCTCCAGGAAGTCCACCTGCTTTTGCAGCTTGAAGGGGTCGGTCCAGTAGTCATCGCCTTCGCAGAACGCGATGTACTTGCCGCGGGACAGGCGAAATAGCCCGGGGCAAGGGTGGTTGCCTTGCTGGTACTGGTTCTCGCTCTGGAACTGCGGCCGAATGATGCCGGGGTAACGCCGGGCATAGTCGGCAACGATGGCCGCGGTGCCGTCGGTGGAGCAGTCATCGTTGATGACGATCTCGAACGGGAAGTCGGTCTGCTGGGCCAGGAAACTGTCCAGTGTCTGCGCCACGAAGTGTTCGTGGTTGTAGGTAGGGCAGACGATGCTCAGCAGCGGTTCGCGTGCCGCGCCCCAGTTTCTGGTGATGTCGCTTTCGGGTCTGCTGTTCATCGTTGCGCACTCACACGGTTGAAGATCAGGAGGACACGTTGCAGCACGGGCCGGTGGCTGCCGGCCACCAGCAACAGGCTGATCAGGCCGCACAGGGCCAGGGCCAGGAACGTCTGCAAGCGGTTTTCGCCGGCCAGGGCATGCACCAGCGGCAGGGTCACCAGCAGCCCCACTGCGCTCATCAGGCTGATACGCAGCACGTCATGCAGCCACTCGCGGTGCAGCCCGGGTGCCAGGCGGTGGTGAATGAACGCGGGCCAGAAGGCAAAGGTCAGCAGGCGCAGGGCAAACCAGGCTATCGCCGCGCCCATGGCACCGTGGAACTGCACCGCCAGTACCAGAACTGGCACGGTGACCACGGCCGAGACCAGGCTGTACCACAGGTGCAGGTGCATTCGGCCGTGGGCGTACTGCAGGTAGAACTGAAACCCGCTGAGGCTCAGGATGCCGCTGCCCAGGGCGTACCAGAACAGCACCGGCGCCACCCAGCGCGCGGCTTCCTGGTCACCGCTCCAGGCGTACACCAGGGCATCGCCGTGTATCGCGATCACCGCTGACAGCGGCACGATGAAGGTGGCGATGAAGCGATGGGCGTTCAGGTACAGGCGCTGCATGTCGGCATCGCGCCCCTCGGCCATCAGTGCGGTCATGCGCGGCAGCAAGGTCTGCACCAGCGGGTTGATCAGCATGACGATGCCGGTACTGATCAGCGCCACCAGGGAGAAGTAGCCGTAGTCCTTCAAGGTCAGATGCGAGGACAGCAGTACCTTGTCCAGTTGCGTCAGCAGAAGCCACAGTACCGAGCTGAGCGAGAGGCTGGCGGCGAAGGGCAACACCGGCTTGATCAGTGCGCGGTTCAGACCGCTGTACCAGCGCGGCGCTGGCAGCTTGCGCCAGGCCTTCACGGCGAAAATCAGGGTTTCCAGCAGCGCCACGCCCACCTGGAACTGGAAGAACACGATCGGGTCCTGGGACACCCAGGCGACCAGGGCCAGGCCGCCGAAGTAGCGCAGGGTGGCGATCAGCATGTTGGCGCCGTTGAGCCAGGCATGCAGTTCCAGGCCTTGCAGGCCACTCTTGTACAGGGTGGCGTAGAGCCTGAGCGCTACCATCACGCCCATCAGGGCTACGCAGTGGGCCAGGGTCTGTGGTGCCAGGTGCTGGGCGTTGAGCCATTGCCCGGCGATCCAGGGGCTGGCGAACCACACGCCCAGCACGCACAACAGTGCCAGGGGCACGAAGATCAGCTCGAAGGAGCGCAGCAGCCAACCGGATTGGCGCAACTGCCGGGCGCTCCCCTGGTGGTGGGCGATCTCGCGTACCAGTGAAGGCGACATGCCCGCGTCCAGCAGGGTCAGCCAGGCTTGCAGCACCGCGTAGAAACCGATCAGGCCGTACGTCTCGGCACCCAGG
Organism: Pseudomonas sp. RIT-To-2; assembly: GCF_029623465.1. Classification (NCBI taxonomy): domain Bacteria; kingdom Pseudomonadati; phylum Pseudomonadota; class Gammaproteobacteria; order Pseudomonadales; family Pseudomonadaceae; genus Pseudomonas; species Pseudomonas sp. RIT-To-2. The sequence continues at coordinate 339,106 of NZ_JAPYKM010000001.1, forward strand.
TGGCCGAGGTAGAACGGCATGATCAGTATTCCCACCAGCAGCGTATAGGCCTGGCCCAGGTAGCTGATGGTGGTGTTGTGAACCACCGAGAGCTTTTTCATGCATTACACCGCATGTGCCAGGGAGGCATCCTGGGGCTGCTCGCGCTGGCGCAGCAGTGTGTCGATCACCTTGTCCTGAATGTCTCGGGCCAGGCCCGGGTAGATGGGCAGGCACAGGATGCGCTGGCTCAGGCCGCGTGAATGCGGCTGGGCGGCCTGGGGCTGCAGGTAGTCCAGGGTGTCCAGCGATGGGTAGAAGTAGCGGCGCGGGTTGATCCCCTGTTCCTGCAGGGCGTCGCGCACGGCCAGGGCTTCGGTCTGGTTCTGCAGGCCTACCGGAAAGTAGCTGTAGTTGATCTCGTCGCCGTCGTGTACGCCTTGCAGGTCGAAGTGCCCACCCAGGCGCTGCTCGTAGTAGTGGCCCATTTCGGCACGCTGCTCGAAGATGTGCTCGATGTCGTCCAGTACGCACAGGCCCATGGCCGAGGAGAACTCGTTCAGCTTGGCGTTGGTGCCCAGGCCTTCGATGCGGTCCACGCCAGTGATGCCGAAGTTGCACAGCTTGCGCACTTCGCGGGCCAGGTCATCGTCCTGGGTGACGATGGCGCCACCTTCGATGGTGTGGAACAGTTTGGTGGCGTGGAAGCTCAGCGTGCTGGCGTCGCCCCAGTTGTACACCGACTGGCCGGCATGGCGTACGCCGAAGGCATGGGCACCGTCATACACCACCTTGAGGTTGCGGCGCTTGGCGATGGCGTCGATGCGTTCCACCTCGCACGGGTTGCCGAACACGTGGGTGGCGACGATGGCGCTGGTGTCGGAGCCGATGCGTGATTCGATCTGGTCGGGGTCGATATTCCAGGTGCGTGGGTCGATATCGGCGAACACCGGGCGGATGCCTTCCCATTGCAGGGTGCTGCTGGTAGCCACGAAGCTGAAAGGGGTGGTGACCGCGCTGCCGGTCAGTCCCAGCGCCCGGTAAGCCACCTGCAACGCCAGGGTGCCGTTGTTGGTGAGGATCAGGTTGCGCACACCCAGGTGTTCCTTGAGGCGCTCCTCCAGCTCGCAGCACAGCGGGCCGTGGTTGGTCATCCAGTGCGAGGCGTAGATCATGTCCACGTACGCCTTGAACTTGTCGATGTTGCCCAGATAAGACTTGGTCACGTTAATCATGGTGCATCTCCCGGCAATGGCCGCAGGGGCCTCGAGGCGTACTCAGGAAAGGGGGGCGTCGGTGCGAGTGATAACTTTTCGGGCCCGCCGCTGGTTCAGTTTCAATATCCAGCGGGTCACCAGGCTGCCGGCGTGGGGGTCGCCGTAATGAAATAACGCGGTGGCACGCCGGAAGGCCGGATCACAGGCCTGGTTGGCATGCAGTGAGCGATAACCCCAAAAGAAATAAACGTTGCCGGGCACAATGCGTAATGTCGCGGGTTTTAATATTTTGCGATCAATACAGGCACTTATGAACTTTCTGCAAAGTGCATTCTGGAATAGGGCTTTTTCAATCACGTTCACCAGCACCCAGCGGCGAACCCGGCGCAAGTTGGGAAACAGGATCAGGTCACCGCGTTGCTCGCCTTCCTGCGGGGTGAAGATGGGCACCAGTACGGTCAACACGGTGGCATCGTAGTGGAAGGCATTGGATTCCTTGCGCCCGGTACCGCCCTGCACGCAGCGCAGTACCGGGAAGATTTCGTCGCTGGGGGCATCGTGACCGTTGCCCTGCTTATGCATGCGTGACAGCAACTCCTTGAATTCTGGCGTTTTTCCGAACGCCGCCAAGGCGCTGCCGGCCAAGGCCGGGTAGCCGTGGTAAGCGAAATACTGGTTGTTGTGGCGGGTAGCCTGTTCCTCGACGTAGGCGCGCAGGTTGCTCAGCGCAGCCTCGTCGAGGGCATTTTCCAGGCTGGCGAAACCCTGGTGGTTCATGTCGTGAACCAGGCGGGCAGAGGTGCTTTCATCGATTGAAATCAGTGGCGACATGGCAACAGACTCGCTGCGTTTCAGGAAGGGTCGCGAAGGCAGGACATCGACGCTTTTATTGTTCTTCACACTTTCTTGCGGCATGGCTACCGCAGGGTTCGGCCCGTTCAAGCCATTTGAAAGTGTTTTACCTGGGACAAAGCTACCGCCCGCTCGTCGAAACAAGCTGTTTGCGAATTACTCTGTCAAAACCCATACGGGCTCGATAAAAAACGAGCCAGGAAAAGTAAAATAAGTGTTGGCAGGTTTAAGCAGTTACTACCAGATTGCTCATCGGCCGCACTCTGTGTTGCGGCTCGACCCACAACTTCTTGGCGGTGGGTAGAGAGATATATCGACTGTCTTCAAGGGACTGTCAATCGCTTTTGTCAAAAAAATTGCAGGTGGGTGAGAATGCCACCGTGAGCGAATGTAACTAGTTGAAATATAACGAAGTTGAAAAGTTGACGCTGGAGATCGGATCACTTTTCCACGGTTTTATGGCGCATTGCCCTGTTTGCGCCTTGCCGCCCCCACGCCGCCCCTGTATTTGCTGGGGGCTGTGCACCACGGGGCTTTCGGGCGGCTGACACGGAGCGCGGGAGGCTGAAAGATTACCGACGCCAAAAAAATGAAGCCCTCGATAAGAGGGCTTCGTGGTTGGCGGAATATTGACTACTGTTCGGAAATTGACCGATACAGCTCCGGCCTTCTGTCCCGCAGGTAGTCATAGGCTTCGCGCACCGTGGTGAGCGTGCCACGGGATAATTCGGCGTAGAGCAGCGATGGCTCTGTTCCGGCGGTAGCAGGCAGGCTGCCGTCCGGCCCGGCGACGCTGCTAAGGCCGCAGTAACGGAGGCTGCCTTCGGCGCCGCAGTAGTTGGCGTAGGCCAGATAGCATTGGTTTTCGAAGGCCCGGCTGCGCACTGTCACCTGAGCGATAAACTCGAACGGCAGCATATTGGCGGTGGGCACCAGGAGCAGTTCGGCACCGTTCAGGGCCAGCCGCCTGGCGGCTTCCGGGAATTCGATGTCGTAGCAGATCAGCAGGCCTATGCGCCAGCCATCGACTTCGGCCACCGGGAAGTCATCGCCCCCGGGGCTGAACATGTTGTGGTCCAACGCGCCGAAAAGGTGGGTCTTGCGATAGTTGAGGCGGCTGGTGCCACGGCTGTCGAACAGCTGCGCGCTGTTATACAGGCGCCCGTCCGTGCCGCGCTCGGGGTAGCCGTAGGCAATGGCGATACCGTGGGCTTCGGCGATGCCGGCGATAACGTGGGCTGACGGGCCGTCGGCCGGTTCCGCCAGGCGCTGTACGGCGCCCAGGCCGATGTTGTAGCCCGTCAGGAACATCTCCGGGAATACCACCAGGCTGGCGCCCTGGGCCTTGGCCATGCGCACCTGGGCCTGCAGGCGCGCCAGGTTGTCGATGACCGCCAATGGCTGCGGCTGGCATTGGCAAAGCGCGATTTTCATGGGGGCTCCTTATTCGGCGAGGGCGATGGGGCCGATCTCGTGGAAGACATCCCCAGGCCCTGGATTCTCGGCGTGGCAGCGGCCACCGAAGTGTTTCATGATGCCCCACACTGCATTCAGCGAGGTCTGCACCGCGCCTTCCACCCAGGCGGGCGTCCAGGAAACGTCGTCGCCGGCGATGAAGATGCCGCGCTGGTCATCCGGCATCTCGTGTTGCATGAAGTGTGCGTACATTCGCTGGTTGTAGCGGTAGTGGCCAGGCAGGGCACCCTTGAAGGCCCCCAGGAAGTACGGGTCGGCCTCCCATGACACGGTGATCGGGTCGCCGATGATGTGGCCGGCAATGTCCACGTCCGGGTAGATTTTCTTCAGCGCGTCCAGGGCCAGCTTCACACGCTTCTCCACCGGGTGCGGGAGCATCTTCAAGGCATCGCTCATCCACGAGTAGGACAGGCAGATGACCCCCGGTTTGTCATCGCCGTTGTCGAACAGGTAGGTGCCGCGGGTCAGGCGGTCGGTCAGGGTCATGCTGAGGGTATCGCGGCCGGTCCGGGGGTTCTTGTCCTTCCAGAAGGGCCGGTCGACCATCACGAAGGTCTTGGACGACTGCATGTAGCGGGTACGGTCCAGGGCCATCCACATCTTTTGCGAGAACAGCGACTCCTCGCATTCGATCTGGGTAGTCAGCAGCCAGCTCTGGCAGGTGGCGAGCACCGCGGCGTAATGGCGGGTATCGCCCCAGTTGTCGGTGACAGCGAAGCGGCCGTCGGCGGCGCGGGCAATCTTCTTGACCCCGGAGCGCGGCGCCCCGTGGTGCAGGGAACTGAGGCTGGTGCCGGCCGGCCAGTGGGCGCACTTTGCCGGCACGTGGCGCCAGATGCCTTCAGGCACCTGGCCCACGCCCCCTACCACCAGGTGCTGGTGGTCATCACAGTTGGTCAGCACAACCCGCAGTATTTCCAGCATCGAGTTGGGGAAGTCCGAATCCCAGCCACCGGTACCGAAGCCTACTTGGCCGAACACTTCCCGGTGGTGGAACGAAAGCTTGGCGAACGCCTTGGAGGTGGCGACGAAGTCATAGAAGGTACGGTCATCCCACAGCGGTACCAGGGTGTTCCACAGCGACTTGAGGCGCGGCACGTCACGGTCGCGGATAGCCTGCTGGATCTCCCTGAACTGGGCCCCGGCTTCCAGGGCGTCAGCCCAGGCGTCGGCTACTTCCTGAAACAATGCCGGCAAGTCGCTCAGGGTGCGGGCGTAGTAGGTCTCGCCTTCCAGGTCGATGACCGTGCTGCCCGAGGCAGCCGTCAGCGGGTTGGGGAAAGGGCGAGTTTCCAGGCCGAGCTTGTCCACGTAGTGATAGAACGCCGTGGACGACACCGGGAAGCGCATGCCGCCCAGTTCGGCAACGATGCCGTCGGTGCCTTCGAACGCCTGCGAACGCAAGCGCCCGCCCATCTTCGAGGCTTCATACAAGACCGGCTTGAGCCCCAGCTTCATCAGTTCATACGCCGCCACCAGGCCCGCGATACCCGCACCCACGATGGCGACTTCGGCGCCATGGTTTTCTTCGGGGATCATGCCCAGGCCCGCCGGGTGCTCGATCCAGTCGTCGAAGGCGAAAGGGAAGTCCGGGCCGAAGATGGTAATGGGCTTCTTGCCGTCGGCGGGGTGGCGGTTGTGCTGAGTCATGGCAGGCCTTATGGGCGGCTACTGAGCGGAGCTTTCAGTATAGGAAAGGGGGTGCCAGCCATTTTAGGGAGAGGCGTTGCCGTTATTAAGGCACAGAGTGTCGTCTTAATGACATGTTTCGCTGCATAGTGACGAGGAATGACGTCAAATAGACTGGCCCCGATCCACCTTGCTGCTCAAGATAATGGAGGTGGTGGTTTTCTCCACGCCGTCGACGCTGCCGATCTGGTCCAGCAACTGGTCCAGTTGTTCCGGCGACTCGGTGCGCAGCCAGGCCACATAGTCGAACTCGCCGCTGACCGCGCACAACTGCTGCACCTGGCCCATGGCACTGAGGCGGCGCACCACTTCCTTGCCCGAACGCGGCTGCACGGTGATGCCTACATAGGCCTGCAGGCCGCCGTCGGCCAGGCGCTGGCCCAGGCGCACGCCATAGCCGGTGATGACTTTGGCTTTTTCCAGGCGCGCCAGGCGCGAGGTCACGGTAGTGCGGGCGATGCCCAACTGGCGGGCGAGCACGGCCACGCTTTCACGGGCATTGATCTGCAAGGCGGCAATGAGCTGGCGGTCGATTTCATCCAGGGGCAGGGTGCGGGTGTCAGTCACGGGTTGGCTCGCGCGTGGGCAGGTTGATCGGGTAGCGCGTACTGCGGCCTGCCCCCGGCAGCCGGTACAGGTCGTGCGCGATTAAGGCAGCTAATCGACCCACTGTCCAGGGGCCGGGCATGTTGTCAGTAGGTGTCATCGCGCGGACAAAAAAAACCGCGCCTGGGCGCGGTCTTTTGGCGAACGGTTGGCTCAGGTACGCGCCAGGCGCGGCGCCGGGTTCAACAGGCGCTCTGCCAGCGGCCCGAAGATCAGGCCGATGCTGGTCCACAGCACCACCTGAATACCCAGGGACGAGGTGCGGAATTTCCACAGCACGTCAGCCGAGAAGTGCTCCGGAACCTCGTTGATCACGGGGAACAGCGAGCCGGCCACGGCCATGATCACCAGGTAAAGCGCCACGCCAGCGATGGCGCCGGCCCACGGGCCGCGGTTGGCGGCGAGCTTGCGCGCGGCGTTGACGGCGATCACCGCGGCGACCACCGAGACCAGCAGCATCAGGAAATACACCTGAGTACGCAGGCCAATGGTGTCCGGGTTGCCCACGGAAGGCGGGTTTGCCGGGTATTTGAGTTCCGGTACCAGGATCAGCACCATGAACGCAGCCAGGGCCAGCAGGGCCGACAAGCCGCGTGGGCCAACCTTGCCAATGCGGCCCAGGGAGTAGGCGAACACCAGGGCGAAAATGCCACCCAGGGAAACGCTGTACACCACCACGCCTGTCAGCAGGCCGAAGGTGCTTTGCACCTCGCGGCTGACCAGCTCGGGTTCTTCGGCATCGCCGTGCATGTGCGACATGCTTGCTTCGAAGGCAATGGCGCGGTCAACCTGTGGCTCACCGAAAACCTTGGCGAAGCCAAAAGCCAGGATGCCGGCGATCAGACCCACAAGCATGCCCCTGACGAGTAAACGACCAGTCATGTGAAACACCTCAGGGAGCGATCAGTGGCAGGGGAAGCCCAGCAGGTGGCGACCATCGTGCACGAACTCGTGAACGTACATGCCCTTGAACAGCGCGGTAGCGCCTTGCTCGGCGCCGACGAAGTAGATCGCCAGCATCAGCAACAGGCCGCCAAAGATCGCCCAGGGCAGAATTTCACCCAGGGGAATGGTCGGGATCGAGATGTCGGTTTGTGAAGTAGTGCTATAGGCCATGATTACCTCTGGGATTACGCGTCCCGGTTGCGGTGGGCAGGTCGAAGAAAGGTCTGGCTTACGGCTGGGAGCCGACTACAGTGGCGCGACCGCGTCGGTTTTGGACCGACTTCTTTCATCGAAACATATTGATACAGCCGGCACAGTGTAACCGTTTGGTCGGAGAACGTCGTGACAATTGCCCGGCGACCCTGAGCATTGTTCAAAGCATGGCTATGCTGCTCGCATACTCCGCACCCAGCGAGGCTCTGGAACGCCATGAATGTACTTGTCACCGGAGCCACCGGCTTCCTCGGCCAGGCGGTCTGCGAAGCCTTGGCCGCCCGGCCTGATACCCATGTGCGCGGTAGCAGCCGCGCCTCGACGAGCCGTCAGGGCGCCATACCCCTGGTCGCCGTGGGCGACATCTCGGCCGATACCCACTGGTCCGCCGCCTTGCAGGGCATCGACGTGGTGGTGCACGTGGCCGCGCGCCTCAACCTGCAGTCCGACAGCAGCCCGGATCCGCTGGCCGAATACCGCCGCACCAATCTGCAAGGCACCCTGGCCTTGGCACAGCAGGCCCTCGCAGCGGGCGTGCGGCGCTTCATCTTCATCAGCTCGGTGGGGGTCAACGGCTCGTTCACCACCGGCACCCCCTTCGATGAATCCTCGGTACCGGTCCCCGATGGTGACTATGCCCAATCCAAATTCGAGGCCGAAGAGGGCTTGCGGGCGCTGGTGCAGGGCACGGCGATGGACCTGGTGATCATTCGTCCACCGCTGATCTACGCCGCCCACGCCCGGCGCAACTTCCCGCGCTTGCTCAAGCTGGTGGCCTCCGGCGCGCCGCTGCCGTTCGCCAGCCTGGACAACCGCCGCAGCATGGTCGCGCTGGAGAACCTGGCGGACTTCATCGTGCTCTGCACTCACCACCCGGCGGCGGGCAACCAGCTGTTCCTGATCTCCGACGGCGAAGACGCCTCCACCGCGCAGATGGTTCGCTACCTGGCCGCCAGCATGGGCCGCCCGGCACGCCTGGTGCCGGTGCCCGACGGCCTGATGCGCTGGGGCGCGAAGCTGGTGGGCAAGCAGAACATGTACACCACCTTGTGTGCGTCATTGCAGGTGGATTCGGGCAAGGCCCGGCGGGTGCTGGGGTGGGTGCCGCCGTTGACGCTGGAGCAGGCGTTGACCCGGACGGGGCAGGCGTTCAGGCAGGGGCGGCCATAGCGTTTTTGATGCCCCCGCCACCGGGAGTTTCAGAAACGCAAAAGCCGCGCTTTCGCACGGCTTTTTCATAGGTGGTGGGCCCAGCAGGACTCGAACCTGCGACCAAGGGATTATGAGTCCCCTGCTCTAACCAACTGAGCTATAGGCCCCCAGTAGGTCGCGGATTATAACGACGGATTCCCGCCAGTGCTATCCGAAAAGTCGGAAACACGCATACGAAGAAACGCCGCGGCGAATTCTTCGGGTCGCAGGGGCTGGCTGAAGATGAAACCCTGTACTTGTTCGCAGCCTTCTTTTGCGAGGAATTGCTGCTGTGCCGGGTTCTCTACGCCTTCGGCGATGACCGTCAGCTGCATGCTGCGGCCCAGGGCGATGATGGCTCGCACGATGGCGGCGTCGTGGGGGTCGGCGGGCAGGCCGCGCACGAATGACTGGTCGATCTTGAGGATGTCCAGCGGCAGGCGCTTGAGGTAGCTGAGCGAGGAATAGCCGGTGCCGAAGTCGTCGATGGCCAGTTGCACGCCCAGTGCCTTGAGCTGGTGCAGCACGGCCAGCGCTTCCTCTGCCTGGCTCATGATGAAGTTTTCGGTAATTTCCAGTTGCAGGTAGCCTGGGTCCAGGCGGCAGTCACCCAGCAGTTGCTCGATACGCTTGAGCAGGTTGGGTTGGCGCAACTGGGCCCCGGCCAGGTTGACCGACAGGGGACCGAAGGCGTGGTACAGGCCCTGCCAGGTTTCCATCTGGCGGCACGCCTGCTCCAGCACCCAGTCACCCAATTGCAGGATGCTGCCGTTTTCCTCCGCCAAGGGAATGAAGCGTTCGGGCGGTACGTCGCCGAAGGTGGGGTGGGCCCAGCGGACCAGCGCCTCGGCGCCTACCAGCGTCTGGTCCAGCAGACTGAACTTGGGCTGGTAGGCCAGGCTCAGTTCGCCCCGCTCGATGGCGCGGCGCAGTTCGTATTCCAGGGCCACGCGCTCACTGGCCTGGGCGGTGAGGTCGCGCGTGTAGGACTCCACGCGGTTGCGCCCTTTGGCCTTTGAACGGTACATGGCGGCGTCGGCATTCTTGATCAGGGTGGCGACGTCGGTGCCGTCCTGGGGGTACAGGCTGGTGCCGATGCTGGCGCTGGTGAAGAACTCGTGCTCACCGGCCTGGAAGGGCGCGCTGAAGCAGGCCAGGAGCTTGTTGGCGATGTGTTCGGCATCGCTGGCCTGCTGCAGGCCCGGCAGCAGAATGATGAACTCGTCGCCCCCCAGGCGGGCCACGGTGTCGATGTCGCGCACTTGTTCCTTGAGGCGCTGGGCGATGCCGGTCAGCAGCAGGTCGCCCACCGGGTGGCCCAAGCTGTCGTTGATGTGCTTGAAACGGTCCAGGTCCAGGAACAGCACCGCGCCCTGGCCGTTGTCGTCTCGCTGGCGGTTGAGTGACGCCTGCAGGCGGCTTTCGAACAGGGTACGGTTGGGCAGGCCGGTAAGCGGGTCGTGGTGGGCCTGGTAGTCCAGGCGCGCCTGGGCGTGCTTGAGGCTGGAGATGTCAGCGAACACGGCAACGAAATGAGTCAGCGCGGCGTCGGTGTTGCGCACGGCGCTGATGGTCAGCCAGCAGGGATACAGTTCGCCATTCTTGCGGCGGTTGTGGATCTCGCCTTGCCAATGGCCTTCTGCGGTCAACTGGTGCCACATGGCCGCATAGAATGCGCTGTCGTGCTGCCCCGAGGCCAGCAGGGTAGGGGTGCTGCCCACGGCCTCCGCCTCGCTGTAACCGGTGATCTCGCTGAACGCGCGGTTGACCGCGGTAATGCGCTGGCGAGTATCGGTGATCAGCACGCCTTCGGCGGTACTTTCAAACACCGTGGCGGCCAGTTGCAGCTTCTCCTGCATCATATGGCGCTCGGTGATGTCCCGGGCGATGGTCAGCAGGCAGGCGTCGCCGGCGATGGGCAAGGGGCTGGTGGACACCTCGCAAAGGCGGATGGCGCCGTCGCAGCGGCGAATAAGGCAGCGGAAATCACGAACGAAGCCATCGCGTGCAAGCATGCCCAGCAGGCGCTTGCGCTCGTTGAGGTCAACCCACAGCCCCAGGTCCAGGGTGGAGTGATCGATGGACACGCCACTGGGGTACCCACTGATGCGGCTGAAGCCTTCATTCACCTCCAGCAGCATGCCGTCGCGCATGCGGGTGAGCAGCATGCCGTCGGGCGAGGCATGGAAGGCCTTGGCGAATTTTTCCTCGCTGGTCTGCAAGCGCTGCTGAGTTTCCTTTAGCTCGCTGATGTCACGCACTACCACGACCAGCGCCGGGGTGGTGTCCAGCTCGAACCGCCCGGCCGAGATCAGGCCGGTGAAGGTCTGGCCGTTGTGGCGGCGCAGGGGCATTTCGAGGTTGCGGATACTGCCGGTCTGCAGGCGCAGCTGTAGCTCGGCGCCTACGTCCGGGGTGGTGAAAATGGTCAACTGGCTGGCAGTTCGGCCGACCACGTCGGTGGCGTACAGGCCGGTCTGTTCCTCGAAGGCCTTGTTCACCTCCAGCAGGCAGCCGTCACTGAGGCGGGCAATGATCAGCATGTCCGGGAACTGGCGGAAGACAGACGCGAACTTCTGCTCCGACAGGCGCAGGGCTTCTTCGGTACGTTTTATTTCGCTGATGTCGATCATCAGGCCGCGCATGACCGGCACATGGCCTTGGCGGATCAGGCTGACGATATCCCGCACCCAGATCACCCGCTGGTCCGCAGTCACCACTCGGTAGTCCACCACATGGTCGCGCCCGGCAAGGGTTTCCGCGGTACAGAATGCGTCTGCGCAGGCGGCGTCGGCAGGGTGCAGGATGCTGCGCCAGAACCCGCGCTTCAGCCAATGGGCCAGGGGGTAGCCCAGCAGGGCTTCGGCATGGGGGGAAACGTAGCTGTAGGAGAAGTCGGTGGGGGAGGCTTCCCAGGCAATGGCCGACAGGCTTTCCACCAGGCCCCGGTAATGGTATTCGCTGCTGCGCAGTTCCTGCTCCAGGGCTATGCGCCGCGATATTTCGGAACTGAGCCGCCGGTTGATGCGGATCACACTGGCCAATATCACCAGCACCAGCAGCAGTACCGGCAGCGCGTAGAGCAGGTAGTCGTACCACAGCGTGCGTTGGTCGATGATTTTCCCGACCCAACGCTCCTGAATCTGTTCTACCTGCCGGGGATCGAGGTCGGCGATGACCTTGTCGAGGATATCGGCCAGGACCCTTTCACCAGCAGGCACGCCCATCGCCAACTGGTAACGGTAGGGGGTGTCACCACTGACATAGAGGCCTTTGAGCTTGAGCTGGCGCAGGCTCCAGACGCTTGAGGCCAGGTCGCCGACCACGGCGTCCGCCTGCCCCGTGGCCAAGGCCTCGAGTGCGGAATTGATGTTGGGCAGCGCCTCCAGGTTGAGGTCGGGGTGGTGGGTGCGGAGCAGTTCGTGGGGTGCGTAATTTTCCACCACGGCGACCTTCAGGCCATACAGGTCTTTGAGGTTGCGCGGCTGGGGGCCGTCCTTGCGCGCGAGGATAACGATGGGGAAGTCCAGGTAGGGGCGGGTAAACGCCATGTAGGCCTGGCGCTCGGGCGTCGACATGACGCCAGGCAACAGGTCCACCTGGCCTTTGCGTGCCTGTTGCAGGGTTTCGGTCCAGCTGACGGGTTCCACCGGCTTCAGCGTCACGCCCAGGCGCTTCTGCACCAGGTTGACATAATCGGCCGCCAGGCCCTGGTATAAGCCGCTGGGGTCGCGAAACTCGAAGGGCGGCCACGAGGCATCCACACCCAGGCGCAGTTCGGGGTGACTGCGAAGCCATGCCTGTTCTTCGTCTGACAAGGGCAGCGCAACCGCCATGGCTGCCCGGCACATCAGGAACAGCAAGAGCAGCACGCGCATGTGGGCCTCGATTTCATTCCCTGGAATGAAACGAGTGTAGACGGCGGTGGAAGGGGTGCGCAGCGCAGGCGGCGATGAGGTGCATCACCTGGGGAAAACGGACGCGGGGAGCAGAAAGCAAAACCCCCGGCAGGGCCGGGGGTTCTGGTATCACTCGTCGAGGAACGAACGCAGATGTTCGCTTCGCGTCGGGTGGCGCAGCTTGCGCAGCGCCTTGGCTTCGATCTGACGAATCCGCTCACGGGTTACATCGAACTGCTTGCCGACCTCTTCCAGCGTGTGGTCGGTATTCATGTCGATGCCGAAACGCATGCGCAGCACTTTGGCTTCGCGTGCGGTCAGGCCGCCGAGGACTTCACGGGTGGCTTCCTTCAGACTTTCCACGGTCGCCACGTCGATCGGCGATTGCATGGTGGAGTCTTCGATGAAATCGCCCAGATGCGAGTCTTCGTCGTCACCGATCGGCGTTTCCATGGAGATCGGCTCTTTGGCGATCTTCAGTACCTTGCGGATCTTGTCCTCAGGCATTTCCATGCGCTCGCCCAGCTCTTCCGGGGTCGGTTCGCGACCCATTTCCTGCAGCATCTGCCGGGAAATGCGGTTGAGCTTGTTGATCGTCTCGATCATGTGCACCGGAATACGGATGGTGCGCGCCTGGTCGGCGATCGAGCGGGTAATGGCCTGACGGATCCACCAGGTGGCGTACGTCGAGAACTTGTACCCGCGACGGTATTCGAACTTGTCCACCGCCTTCATCAGGCCGATGTTGCCTTCCTGGATCAGGTCGAGGAACTGCAGGCCGCGGTTGGTGTACTTCTTGGCGATCGAGATCACCAGACGCAGGTTGGCCTCTACCATCTCTTTCTTCGCGCGGCGGGCCTTGGCCTCGCCGATCGACATGCGACGGTTGATGTCCTTGATTTCAAGGATGGTCAGCCCGGTCTCGGCTTCGAGGTCGACCAGCTTCTGCTGGCAACGCACGATGTCGGCGTTCAGGCGGCCCAGGGCTTCAGCCCACTTGGTGCTGCGCTTGGCCAGGTCACCAGCCCAGGTCATGTCGACTTCGTTGCTCGGGAACAGGCGCAGGAAGTCGGCACGTGGCATGCGGGCATCACGTACGCACAGCTGCATGATGGCACGCTCTTGCTGACGCAGACGGTCCAGGGCACCCCGTACTGTCTCGACCAGTACTTCGAACTGCTTGGGCACCAGCTTGATCGGCATGAACAGCTCGGCCAGGGCCTGCATCTCGGCAATGCCTTGCTTGCTGTCGCGACCGTGCTTCTTCAGCGCCTTGAGCGTGATGTCCAGCTGTTCGGAGACTGCACCGAAACGCTGGGCCGCGACGACCGGGTCCGGACCGCTTTCGGCCTCTTCCTCGTCGTCACCGCCGTCGCTTTCCTCGTCTTCATCCTCGGACTCGGCCTTGGCCGGTGCCTTGGTGTCGATCGGCGGCGGCACTTCGGCCGGCGGCGCGATGCCGTCGTCCGGGTCGATGTAACCGCTCAGAACGTCGGACAGGCGGCCACCTTCGCTGGTGACGCGATCGTATTCGCCGAGGATGTGGCTGACCGTGCCAGGGAAGTGCGCGATAGCGCCCATCACTTCACGGATGCCTTCCTCGATGCGTTTGGCGATTTCGATTTCGCCTTCACGGGTCAACAGCTCGACCGTGCCCATTTCGCGCATGTACATGCGCACTGGGTCGGTGGTGCGACCAATGTCGGTTTCCACGGCCGCCAACGCTGCGGCAGCTTCTTCGGCCGCCGCTTCGTCGGTATCGGCTTCGGCCAACAAAAGGGCATCCGCATCCGGAGCACTCTCGAATACGTTGATCCCCATGTCGTTGATCATGCGGATGATGTCTTCCACCTGCTCCGGATCTGAAATATCCTCTGGCAGGTGGTCGTTGACCTCCGCGTAAGTCAGGTAGCCCTGCTCACGACCGCGGGTGATCAACTCTTTGATGCGAGACTGCTGTTGCGCTTTTCCGGACATAACACCCTATCCACTGAAGGTCTTGGCGGGCAAAAAACAAGCCGAGGATTATACCCGAGCTAGGACCTCACGCGCCAGTTGAGGTCGGGGTTTGTGCGTGAACATTGCGAGTTAACAGCTGGAGAAGCTGATTTTTCTCCTCGTCGCTCAATTCACCTTGCCTGGCTTTGAGAAGCAGACGTTCCAGGCTCCGTTCGCGTTGGCGAGCGGTCAAGCTAGTTATGGTGTCGAAAAACTGCTGTTCAAGGTTATCGGCCTCGATCAGCCATTCTTTCTCCGCCAGCACGCGCAGCAGGCGACCCTGTTCGGTGCCATGCCAGCGCGCGATCAACTGTAAAGAGCGTAGCTTAGGATTCTTCTGCAAGGCTTCGAGCAGGGCCACCAGCAGCTGCGAGTACAGGTGCTCTTCGTCGGCAAAATGGCTGGTGCTTTCTACCTTCCCCGCCAGTTGCGGGTGGTGCAGCAGGGTGCGCAGGGCGCTGAGGGTCGGTGGTTCCACCGATGTCGGCACCCGCGGCGGCACCCGTGGCTCGAAATTGCGCCCGCCCTTGCCCTTCCAGTCCTTGTTGCCATCCCATTTCTTCTTGCCGCCGCCCTTGTTGGGCGTCCACGCCTGCTGCTGCGGCTGGAATTCCTGGGGGGCATGTTGCTGGTGAAAATCACTGTAGTCGGGCGTGAAATCGGGCACCGAGTCGTAATCGAAACCGGGGTCGTAACTGGGTTGCGGCTGCGCGGGGGCAGGCGTGCTGCTGGCCAGTTGCTGCACTGCTTCGCCGCTGAGGCCGGTGATCTCGCTGAGGCGGTTGCGCATCAGAATGCGCAGGTTCGCCCCGGGCACCTTGTCGATCAGCGGTGCTGCCAAGGTGGCCATGTGGGCCTTGCCTTCCAGCGACCGTGGGTCGGCTTCTTCCGTCAGTTGCTGGAAGAAGTAATCGGCCAGCGGTTGGGCATGCTGGTTGATCCGGGCCTTGAAGGCGTCGGTGCCTTCGGCGCGCACCAGGGTGTCCGGGTCTTCGCCTTCGGGCAGGAACAGGAAGCGCGCCTTGCGGCCGTCCTGCAGGTTGGGCAGCGTCGCTTCCAGGGCGCGCCAGGCAGCGTTGCGGCCGGCCTGGTCGCCGTCAAAGCAGAACAGCACGCTGGGCACCACGCGGAACAGGCGCTTGAGGTGTTCCTCGCTGGTGGCTGTGCCAAGGGTCGCCACGGCATTGCGCAGGCCTTGCTGCGCCAGGGCAATGACGTCCATGTAGCCTTCGACCACGATGATCTCGTCGAGGTTGCGGTTGTGCTTGCGCGCCTCGAACAGGCCGTACAGCTCCTGGCCCTTGTGGAATACCGGTGTTTCCGGGGAGTTCAGGTATTTGGGCTTGTCGTCGCCCAGTACCCGGCCGCCAAAGGCGATCACCCGCCCGCGGCTGTCGCGGATGGGGAACATCACCCGGTCGCGGAAGCGGTCGTAGCGTTTGCCGGACTCGGCGTTCTCGATCAGCAGCCCGGCGTCGATCATCACCTTCTGTTGCAGGCTGTCGCTGGCCAGGTGCTTGTACAGGTTGTCCCAGCCTGGCGGGGCGAAGCCCAGGCCGAAATCGCGGGCAATCTCCCCCGACAGGCCGCGGCCCTTGAGGTATTCAACCGCGGCGCGGCGCGAGGGGTGGCTCTTGAGCGCCTGGCGGTAGAATTCGGCGGCGGCAGTCAGCAGTGGGTACAGCGGCGAGTCGGTGGGCTGGCGCGGCTTGTGCCCGCGCCCGCCGTCCTCGCGCGGCACTTCCATGCCGGCCGCCTTGGCCAGTTCTTCGACGGCCTGGGGGAAGTCCAGGTTGTCGTGGTCCATGATGAAGCCAAGGGCGTTACCCCCGGCGCCGCAGCCGAAGCAGTAGTAGAACTGCTTGTCGGGGCTGACGGTGAAAGAGGGGGTCTTCTCCTTGTGGAACGGGCAGCAGGCGGAGTAGTTCTTGCCCGCCTTCTTCATTTGCACGCGCGAAGTCACCACATCGACGATGTCGGTGCGGTTCAGAAGGTCGTCAATGAAGCTCTGGGGAATCAGCCCGGCCATGGCTCTCTCATCATCAGGCTAGAAAGCTGCTGTGCAGTGTAACTGGGTGCAGAGGGTGCTGTTGCCCTTTGCCGTCCTGTTTGTTTGTCGGAAACGGCGTCGCTTCCGATCAGCCGGGGCTGGTATCGAAGCGGGACGTTGAAACAGGAAAAAAGGGGGTGTGCTCGTCTGCAGCCCGTGAAGGCTCGTCAGTTCTGACGTGCACTCTGGCGATGAGGCCAGCTCTGACGTTTCAGGCAGGTTTGCTTCGGTGCACAAGGCAGCCTCGGCATCCGTTCGGGCAGTACCTGAACGGGGTGTTGCAACAACGGCTCTTGCAACAGCAACAACTGCCGGCAGCCCGGCTGTGGGCCGGGCGAGGCAGAAGCTTGCGACGCAGTCTGTATTAGTACAGACGGACGGCGCGGCGCTGTTCGCGCTGAACTTTCTTGGCGTGACGCTTAACAGCAGCAGCTGCTTTGCGCTTACGCTCGGAAGTCGGCTTCTCGTAAAATTCGCGGCTACGAACTTCAGCCAGTACACCGGCTTTTTCGCAGGAGCGCTTGAAACGACGCAGAGCTACGTCGAAGGGTTCGTTCTCTTTAACTTTGACGGCTGGCATCTAGAGCTACCTTCATTCATTACCGGGATCGACGTGCCAATGGCAAAAACATGCGCTGAAGTACGTCGGTTTTTAAGGGTTGCGGATGTTAACCCTTAGCAGCCCGGAATGCAAAGCCTCTGATCGAAAACCGCTGGCCGGGGCACTGAGTGGCGACTATCATGCGCGCCTTCGAATTCAGCCTCAACAAGGCCATGACCCATGTTAGTACTGGGATTGGAAACATCCTGCGACGAAACCGGCGTCGCCCTTTATGACAGCGAACGCGGCCTGCTGGCCGAGGCGCTGTTCAGCCAGATCGACCTGCACCGCGTCTACGGCGGCGTGGTACCGGAGCTGGCGTCGCGCGACCACGTCAAGCGCATGCTGCCCCTGATCCGTCAGGTGCTGGCCGAAGCCGACTGCGTGGCCACCGAGATCGACGCCATCGCCTATACCGCCGGCCCCGGGCTTGTGGGCGCGCTGCTGGTGGGCGCTTCATGCGCCCAGGCGCTGGCCTTTGCCTGGGGTATCCCGGCGCTGGGCGTGCACCACATGGAGGGCCATCTTCTGGCACCCATGCTGGAAGAACAACCCCCCGAGTTTCCGTTCGTCGCCTTGTTGGTGTCCGGCGGCCACACCCAGTTGGTACGGGTGGATGGCATCGGCCAATACGAGCTGCTGGGCGAGACACTGGACGACGCGGCGGGTGAAGCTTTCGACAAGACCGCGAAGATGATCGGCCTCAACTACCCCGGTGGTCCCGAGATCGCGCGCCTGGCCGCCCAGGGTGTGCCGGGGCGCTTCACCTTCCCGCGGCCGATGACCGATCGCCCAGGGCTGACCTTCAGCTTCAGCGGTCTGAAAACCTCAGCCCTGAACACCTGGCAGCAGTGCCAGGCAGCCGGGGACGACACCGACCAGACTCGTTGCGACATCTCCCTGGCCTTCCAGCAGGCCGTGGTGGACACTCTGACCATCAAGTGCCGTCGTGCCCTCAAGCAGACCGGCCTCAAGCGCCTGGTGATCGCCGGGGGTGTGAGTGCCAACAAGGCCCTGCGCGAATCGCTGGACAGCATGCTGGGCGAGTTCAAGGGCAAGGTGTTCTATGCTCGCCCGCAGTTCTGCACCGACAACGGCGCGATGATCGCCTACGCCGGCTGCCAGCGCCTGCTGGCCGGCCAGCATGAGGACCTGGCGATTACCGTGCAGGCCCGCTGGCCTATGGAGCAGCTGCCAGCGCTGTAACCTGGGCGCGGTTCATGGGCGGCGTTCAGAAATGCCGTTCGCGCCCGGCGAACAGGTCGCGTAGATTGCCGCGGTGGCGCCAGACGATGAGCAAGGTCAGCACGCTCATCGGCAACAGCGCCTGGGGTTCCTGCCATGCGAGCAAGGGCAGGGTCAGGGGCGTGGCGATCAGTGAGGCCAGGGAACTGGTACGGGTGAGCCAGAAGGTCAGGGCCCATACCGCCACGGCCAGCAGCGCGGCAGGCGGGTACAGCGCCAGTATCATGCCGGCGGCGGTGGCCACGCCCTTGCCACCCTGGAAGTGGAAATACACCGGGAACATGTGGCCGATGACGGCGCACAGGCCCACCCAGGCCTGGTCCTGCAGGTCCAGGCCGGCCAGGCGTGCCACCAGCACCGGCAGCAGGCCCTTGCACAGGTCGCCCAGCAGGGTGAGGATGGCGAGCTTGCGGCCGGCCAGGCGCAGCATGTTGGTGGCGCCGGCGTTGCCGGAACCGCTCATGCGCGGGTCGGGGTTGCCGGTCACGCGGCTAAGCACAATGGCGAAGGACAGCGAGCCGAGCAGGTAGGCGAGAATCGCCAGTAACCAAAACATGCTAACTATTCCGGGCGAGGACGCCCCTGATTCTAACGGCGCATTGCGCCCTTGTCGTGCTGCGGAGAGAAGTGCTTGGACAGAGTGTTTATCGAGGGCCTGGAAGTGGATACCGTGATCGGTGCCTATGACTGGGAGCGGGGCATCCGCCAGTGCCTGCGTCTTGACCTGAGTTTTGCCTGGGACAACCGCCCGGCAGCCCAGGGTGATGACCTGAGCCTGGCGCTGGACTACGCCAGCGTCTCCACACGCATTCAGGCCTTTGCCGAGGCCAGTCAGTTCCAGTTGGTCGAGACCTTCGCCGAGCGCCTGGCGCAGGTGTTGATGAGCGAGTTCAACATTCCCTGGCTGCACCTGAAATTGACCAAGCCCGGTGCCGTCGCGGCTGCCAGGGGCGTTGGCGTGGAGATCGAGCGCGGATGTCGCTGACGCGGATTTACCTGGGCCTGGGCAGTAACATCGACCGGGAAGCCCATTTGTGCGCGGGGCTCGATGCCCTGGCCGGGTTTCTGAGCGACATGCACTGTTCGGCGGTGTTCGAAAGCCAGCCGGTGGGCATCAAGAGCGGGCCGTTCTTCAACCTGGTGGTCAGTGCGCTGACCGACTTGCCGTTGACCGAACTGGACCGGCGACTGAAGTTCATCGAGGCCGACAATGGCCGCTATGCGCCCGAGCGCAAAGGCTTGCCGCTGGACATCGACGTGCTGATGTACGGCGAGCTGGCAGGCAATTTCGACGGCCTGGTGCTGCCACGGGCGGAGATTCTGAAGAATGCCTTCGTGCTGTGGCCCCTGGCGCTGATCGCGCCCGACGTGGTGCACCCTGGCGTGGGCAAGCCCCTGGCCGAGGTGTGGGCGCAGGCGCAGATCGACCAGGTGTTGGCGCCGGTGCCGTTCCAGTGGCGCGACCAGCAACTCACGCGGATTTGACCCGGGCCCACAGGGCGGGGCGTGTCAGGCCTTTGCTTTGAAGGCCTGCAAGGCCTTCAAGCGTTCGGCCTTCAGGGCTTCACCCAACTGCTGGCCAGTGAAGCCCGCCTCCACCAGCGGTTTTACCGCCACCCCGCGCGCGGCATCCGCGGCGCCGCGCAGGTAGTCCCCCTGTGGATAACCCTGCTCGCCCGCGTCCATGGCACAGGCCATGATGAACTCCTCGAAGCGCTGAGGCCGACGATACACGTCAAAACTCTGCAGCAACTCCAGCAGCCGCTCAGGTGCCAGTTCGAGCGCGCCGTGGCCGTCACCTTGATGCTGCCCCACCAGCATCGCCAGCTCCTGGCAGTCACGCGGCACTTTGAAGCGCTCGTTGATGGCCTTGCCCAGGCCCTGCACCAGGCAGGCCCAGCGCACGGTCAGCGGTAGCCGGCGGCAGGCAGCCTGCCGCAGCGCGGCAAGACGGCGTTCGCCGCCTGCGTCGACCTCGGGCATGAGGACCTTGAGCGCCCCGCAATCACGCAGTACCTCAATGAAAACCTGGGGCTGGTCTTCCATCAGTGCGCGGGAAATTTCCTTCCAGCTGCGCTCCGGCGTCAACGCCTGCAGCTCACCTGACTCGCTCAATTCGCGCATCAGCGCAAGCGTCTCTGGCGCCACCTGGAAGCCCAGGCCCGCGTAACGCGCGGCGAAACGTGCCACTCGCAACACCCGCAGGGGATCTTCGGCGAACGCCGGCGATACGTGGCGCAACAGGCGGGCTTGCAGGTCAGCCTGGCCGTGGTGGGGGTCCACCACGTTACCGTCATCGTCCTCGGCCATGGCGTTGATGGTCAGGTCGCGGCGAATCAGGTCCTGTTCCAGCGTAACGTCCGGGCTGGCATGGAAAACGAAGCCGCCATAGCCGCGGCCACTCTTGCGCTCGGTACGCGCCAGGGCATATTCCTCGCCGGTGCGAGGGTGCAGGAACACTGGAAAATCCGCGCCTACGGGGCGGTAGCCCAACGCGTGCATCTGCTCGGTGGTGGCGCCGACCACCACCCAGTCGATGTCGGTGACGGCCTGGCCGAGAAGACGGTCGCGAACGGCACCGCCGACTTTGAAAATCTGCATGAAAAAAGCCTCCTGGGGCCGCACAGGATAACCTGTATGGCCCAGGGAGGCTCGGTGCCTTGGCTAGAGGTGAACAACAGCGAGGTCAAGGCGCCCGTAGTCACCTTCGCTGTGTTCCGTCTTTGGGGGGACGTGGTGAGTCTTCATGATCTGGTCGCCCTGCAGGGTCTCCAGGTGGATATCGAAGCCCCACAGCCGGTGCAGGTGCTTGAGCACCTCGTCGGTGGACTCGCCCAGGGGTTTGCGGTCGTGCTGCTGGTGGCGCAGGGTCAGCGAGCGGTCGCCGCGGCGGTCGATGCTCCAGATCTGCACGTTGGGTTCACGGTTGCCCAGGTTGTACTGGGCTGCCAGGGTTTCACGGATGACGCGGTAGCCGCCTTCGTCGTGGATGGCCGGTACCAGGAGGTCATCGCGCTGGTCGTCGTCCATGATGCTGAACAGCTTCAGGTCACGAATGACCTTGGGTGAGAGGTACTGCAGGATAAAGCTTTCGTCCTTGAAGCTGGTCATGGCGAACTTGATGGTAGAAAGCCAATCGCTGCCGGCAATTTCGGGGAACCAGCGGCGATCCTCTTCAGTTGGCTCTTCGCACATGCGCCGAATGTCGCGGTACATGGCAAAGCCCAGGGCGTAGGGGTTGATACCGTTGTAGTAGGGGCTGTCGAAGCCCGGCTGGAACACCACGCTGGTGTGCGACTGCAGGAACTCCATCATGAAGCCGTCGGTGACCAGGCCCTCGTCGTACAGGTCGTTCATCAAAGTGTAGTGCCAGAACGTGGCCCACCCTTCGTTCATGACCTGGGTCTGGCGTTGCGGGTAGAAGTACTGGGCGATCTTGCGCACGATGCGCACGATTTCACGCTGCCAGGGCTCCAGCAGCGGGGCGTGCTTCTCGATGAAGTAGAGAATGTTCTCCTGGGGTTCGGCCGGAAAGCGTGCGTTGTCGCGTTCGCTGTTCTTGTCGGCGCTCTTGGGGATGGTGCGCCACAGGTCGTTGATCTGCTTCTGCATGTGCTCTTCGCGGTCCTTCTGCCGCCGCCGTTCCTCTTCGGCGGAGATGGGGTAGGGGCGCTTGTAGCGGTCTACGCCGTAGTTCATCAGCGCGTGGCAGGAGTCCAGCAGGTCTTCCACGGCGTCGATGCCATGGCGCTCCTCGCACTGCATGATGTACTGCTTGGCGAACACCAGGTAGTCGATGATGGAACTGGCGTCGGTCCAGGTACGGAACAGGTAGTTGCCCTTGAAGAAGCTGTTGTGCCCGTAGCAGGCGTGGGCCACGACCAGGGCCTGCATGCAGATGGTGTTTTCTTCCATCAAGTAGGCGATGCAGGGGTCGGAGTTGATCACGATCTCGTACGCCAGGCCCATCTGGCCCCGGGTGTAGGATTTTTCAGTGCTCAGGAAGTGCTTGCCGTACGACCAGTGATGGTAGCCCAGGGGCATGCCCACCGAGGCATAGGCGTCCATCATCTGTTCGGCGGTGATCACTTCTATCTGGTTGGGGTAGGTATCCAGCGCGTAACGCTCGGCAATCCGGCTGATTTCCCGGTCGTAGGCCTGGATCAGTTCGAAGGTCCACTCGGAGCCCGTGGACAAGGGTTGGCGTTTTTGCTCTCTAGCGGTCATGTCACTAACCTGCGCTGGAAGAGTTCACGGAAGACCGGGTAGATATCCCCGGCCGACACCAGCTGCTGCTGGGCGAACGTGTCGGCGAAGGCTTCGCCAATGCGCTCGTACTCGAACCACAATGCCTGATGTTCGCGCGGAGTGATCTCCACATAGGTGTAGTACTGGACGAACGGCATGATCTGCTTGGTCAGGATCTCGCGGCAGATGGGTGAGTCGTCGTTCCAGTTGTCACCGTCCGAAGCCTGGGCGGCGTAAATGTTCCATTCGTTCGTGGGGTAGCGCTCGGCCATGATCTCCTGCATCAGCTTCAGGGCGCTGGAGACAATGGTGCCGCCGGTTTCGCGGGAGTAGAAGAATTCCTCTTCGTCCACCTCGCGGGCACTGGTGTGGTGGCGGATGAACACCACTTCGATCTTGTCGTAATTGCGCTTGAGGAACAGGTACAGCAGGATGAAGAAGCGCTTGGCGATGTCCTTGGTGGCCTGGGTCATGGACCCGGACACGTCCATCAGGCAGAACATCACCGCCTTGGAACTGGGATTGGGGTGCTTGACCAGCAGGTTGTATTTCAGGTCGAACGTATCGAGGAACGGCACCCGGTGAATCCGCGCGCTGAGACGTTCGATTTCCGTCTCCATTTCCTGAATATCACCGAAGTTGTCCGGCTCTTCGCGGCGCAGGCGCTCAAGTTCTGCCTTGGCCTCCTTGAGCTTGGCGCGGCTGCTGCCCGACAGGGCGATGCGCCGCGCATGGGCTGAGCGCAGGGTACGAATGATGTTGATGCGCGAGGGGTTGCCTTCGTTGCTGATGCCGGCGCGCACGGTCTTGAAGGTGTCCGTGCCGCTGAGGTTGCGCTTGACCAGGTTGGGCAGTTCAAGGTCTTCGAACATGAACTCCAGGAATTCCTCCTGGGTGATCTGGAACACGAACTCGTCCATGCCCTCGCCGGAATTGCCCGCCTTGCCAGGCCCCTTGCCACCGCCACCGCCCCCTTGCGGCCGGGCGATGTGCTCGCCAGCGGTAAACTCCTTGTTGCCGGGGTGCACGACGGTCTGTTTGCCACCGCGGCCATGGTGCAGCACCGGTTCGTCGATGTCGCGGCCGGGGATGCTGATCTGTTCGCCATGTTCCATGTCGGTGATGGAGCGACGGCTGACCGCCTCTTCCACCGCCTTCTTGATATGGTCACGGTAACGCCGCAGGAAGCGCTGGCGGTTTACCGTGCTCTTGTTCTTGCCATTCAGGCGTCGGTCGATCACGTAGCTCATAGGCCCTCCGGGCAGCTGCAAGCCTTAAGCTGCAAGCCGCAAGTCAAAAGCCGTGCGCTGCAAGGCGGGCGGCCGGCGCAGTCGCAACGACCTGCGCCAACAGCTTGCCGCTTGCAGCTCACAGCTTACCGCTGCTTCACTGCGACTTTCTGACCCGCAGGTACCACTCGGAGAGCAGCCGTACCTGTTTGTCGGTGTACCCGCGTTCGACCATTCGAGTAACGAAGTCGTTGTGTTTCTGCTGGTCCTCTTTGCTGGCCTTGGCGTTGAAGCTGATGACGGGAAGCAGGTCCTCGGTGTTGGAGAACATTTTCTTCTCGATGACCACCCGCAGCTTCTCGTAGCTGAGCCAGGTGGGGTTCTTGCCGTTGTTGTTGGCCCGGGCGCGCAGCACGAAGTTGACGATCTCGTTGCGGAAATCCTTCGGGTTGCTGATGCCGGCCGGCTTCTCGATTTTCTCCAGTTCTTCGTTGAGGGCCACGCGGTTGAGGATTTCGCCGGTTTCCGGGTCGCGGTATTCCTGGTCCTGAATCCAGAAGTCGGCGTACAGCACGTAGCGGTCGAAGATGTTCTGGCCGTACTCGCTGTAGGACTCCAGGTACGCGGTCTGGATTTCCTTGCCGATGAACTCGATGTAGCGCGGCGCCAGGTATTCCTTCAGGTAGCGCAGGTAGCGCTCGCGCACCTCGGCGGGGAATTGCTCCTGTTCGATCTGCTGTTCCAGTACATACAGCAGGTGCACCGGGTTGGCAGCGATTTCGTGCGGGTCGAAGTTGAACACCTTGGACAGGATCTTGAAGGCGAAGCGGGTCGACAGGCCATTCATGCCTTCGTCCACGCCGGCGCTGTCGCGGTATTCCTGGATCGATTTCGCCTTGGGGTCGGTGTCCTTGAGGTTCTCGCCGTCGTATACGCGCATCTTGGAGTAGATGTTGGAGTTTTCCGGTTCCTTGAGGCGTGACAGCACCGTGAACTGGGCCAGCATCTTGAGGGTGTCGGGGGCGCAATGGGCCTTGGACAGAGAACTGTTGAACAGCAGTTTGTCGTAGATCTTGATCTCGTCGCTGACGCGCAGGCAGTACGGCACCTTGACGATGTAGATCCGGTCGATGAACGCCTCGTTGTTCTTGTTGTTGCGGAAGCTGTGCCATTCCGATTCGTTGGAGTGGGCCAGCAGGATGCCGGAGTAGGGGATGGCCCCCAGGCCTTCGGTACTGTTGTAGTTGCCTTCCTGGGTAGCGGTGAGCAACGGGTGCAGGACCTTGATCGGCGCCTTGAACATCTCGACGAATTCCATCAGGCCCTGGTTGGCCCGGCACAGCGCGCCCGAGTAGCTATAGGCATCGGCGTCGTTCTGTGGGTATTCCTCGAGCTTGCGGATGTCGACTTTACCCACCAGGGCAGAGATGTCCTGGTTGTTCTCGTCGCCTGGCTCGGTCTTGGCCACGGCGATCTGGTTGAGGATGGACGGGTACAGCTTGACCACGCGGAACTGGCTGATGTCGCCGCCGAACTCGGCAAGGCGCTTGGTCGCCCAGGGCGACATGATAGTGCTGAGGTAACGGCGCGGGATGCCGAAATCCTCTTCCAGGATGGCACCGTCTTCCGTGGCATTGAACAGCCCCAGGGGCGATTCGAACACGGGCGAACCCTTGATGGCGTAGAACGGCACCTTTTCGATCAGTTGCTTGAGTTTTTCGGCAAGGGACGACTTACCGCCGCCCACCGGGCCCAGCAGGTAGAGGATCTGTTTCTTCTCTTCCAGACCCTGCGCAGCATGGCGGAAATAGGACACGATCTGGTCGATGCACTCCTCCATGCCGTGGAAGTCTTCGAAGGCCGGATAACGGCGGATCACCTTGTTGGAGAAGATCCGTGACAACCGTGAATTGGTCGACGTGTCGAGCAATTCCGGCTCCCCGATTGCCATCAGAATGCGTTCGGCGGCAGAAGCGTAGGCACTGCGATCCTTTTTGCAGAGCTCCAGATACTCCTGCAGCGAGAGTTCTTCCTGACGAGTGGACTCGAAACGCTGTTGGAAGTGGCTAAAAATACTCATGACGTCACCTCGCTCGATACGTGGAGCCGACGTCGGATCAATCAGTTGATGCTGGCAGCCGCCGAAACAATCGGCCGCTGTATACCCCCCAGAACACCTCAAAGTCGCTACCGATGACCCGCGCGTCGGTGTACCGGCTCTCCCCTGTTTTGGATGGCCTGATCCTAAGGATAGTTGGGAATCTCAGACTTCAAGGTGCAATGAGCGATATGTTATGGGCAGACCGTTCGTCAGCCCGCGCCAACCCCCGTGGGGCGGGGGCTTGGCGCCAGAAAAAAAATTATTCGGCGCTGCCTTGGGTGGTTTGCAGAGGGTAGGTGGTTTTCCACAGCTCGAAACCGCCGTCCAGGCTGTAGACGTCCGAGAAGCCCTGGCTGATGAGGTAGGCGGCGGCGCTCTGGCTGGAGTTGCCGTGGTAGCACACCACCACCGTGGGCTTGTCGAGGTCGGCGCCGCGGATGAAATCCTGCACCGAGTGGTTGTCCAGGTGCTGGGCGTTGGGGATATGGCTGGCGGCGAACGTCTGCGCGTCGCGCACGTCGACCAGGGCGGCGCCGTTGGCCAGCAGTTCATGGGCCGTTTGTGGCGGGATGCGTTTGAATTCGGTCATGACGGTGCTCCTGAAGAGAATGGACGGTCTGCATTGGCCCTGTAGCCGCGACGCTTCCCGTTATGGGCCGAGCTTCGCCCGGCCCCACAGGAGCTCGTACACCACAGGAGGTGGCGCGGCCTGGTGATGTTCCGATTCTACCGCGTCAGGGTTGAGCTATCGAGCCACGGATGTGGCCATGCTCGTCGCAGTCGCAACCAAACCTCTGGCCAGTGTCGACGTTCATCAGGGTCATGGACCCGCCCCACACGCAGCCGGTATCCAGCGCCGATACCCATGGCGCGTTGCAACGCCCTTCCAGCGCTGCCCAGTGGCCGAAGATGATCTTCACGTCCCGGGTCTTGCGCCCCGGGTAGCTGAACCACGGTGCATAGCCTGGCGGCGCGGAGTCGGCGCCTTCCTTGCCTTTGAGCTCCAGCTTGCCCTGGGCGGTGCAGAAGCGCATGCGGGTGAAGTAGTTGGTGATCACCCGCAAGCGGTCGATGCCGGTCAGCTCGTTGCTCCACTTCGCCGGCTCATTGCCGTACATGCCGTCCAGGAACGGCTTGAACAGGTTGTCGTCGCGCAAGGCCTGCTCCACTTCCGCAGCGCAGCGCAGCGCCTTCTTCAGCGACCACTGGGGCGGAATGCCGGCATGCACCAGAGCCATGTTGCGCTGTTCGTCGTAGTGCATCAGCTTTTGCTGGCGAAGCCAGTCGAGTAGCTGGGGCGCATCCGGTGCGTCGAGGATCTCGCGCAGGGTGTCGCTTTTCTTCAGCCGTTCCACATTGCAACCAGCCGCCACCAGGTGCAGGTCATGGTTGCCCAGCACGCACACCAGCGAATCGCGCATGCGATAAAGAAAGCGAAGGGTTTCCAGTGATTCAGGGCCGCGGTTGACCAGGTCGCCCACCAGCCACAGGCGATCGTGTTCCGGGTTGAATTGAACGCGCTCCAGCAGGCACTTGAGTGGTTGCAGGCAGCCTTGCAGGTCTCCGACCGCGTATACCGCCATCAGTGCAGGGCCCCGGGCACGGCCAGGCGGAAGGGCGCAATGACGGCGTCAAAATGTTTGCCGTCCTCGGCCACCATCTGGTAACTGCCCTGCATGGTGCCCACCTGGGAGGTCATCACCGTACCGCTGCTGTAGGTGTGGCTTTCTCCCGCGTCGATCAACGGTTGCTGGCCGACCACGCCAGCGCCGCGGACTTCCTCCACCTTGCCGTCACCGTCAGTGATGACCCAGTGCCTGGAGACCAGCTTGGCAGGCAGCTGCCCACTGTTGTGTACCGTGACCGTATAGGCGAACGCGAACCGCTGGTGTTCGGGTTGGGATTGTTCGGCGAGAAAGCGGGTGACGACGCTGACGTCGATCTGATAGCGGGGATCGGACATGCGAGGGGCCTTATTGCAAAAACGAAGGGGCAATCGTGGTGCCGGTTTCTGCAGTTTAGGCCATCGTGCGCCAGGACAGTAGTCAAGGCGCGCGATGAGGTGGATCAGGCGGCGCCGTTCTGCTCGAACAGCTTGTCGGCCAGGCGCACGAAAGCGGCCAGGTCCAGCTGTTCAGGGCGCAGGCTGCCATCGACGCCGGCGGCCGTGATTTCTTCACTGCTGAGCAGGGCTTTGAGGGTGTTGCGCAGGGTCTTGCGGCGCTGGTTGAAGGCTTCGCGTACGACGCGTTCCAGCAGCTTGTGGTCCTTGGCTGGGTGCGGCAGGGTTTCGTGAGGCACCAGGCGGACAATGGCCGAGTCGACCTTGGGTGGCGGGTTGAATGCCCCGGGGCCGACGTTGAACAGGTGTTCCACGCGGCAGTGGTACTGGACCATGATCGACAGCCGGCCCCAGTCGCCGCCGCCAGGCCCCGCGGCCATGCGCTCGACCACTTCCTTCTGCAACATGAAGTG
The DNA here is from genome assembly GCF_029623465.1 of Pseudomonas sp. RIT-To-2. Lineage (NCBI taxonomy): Bacteria > Pseudomonadati > Pseudomonadota > Gammaproteobacteria > Pseudomonadales > Pseudomonadaceae > Pseudomonas > Pseudomonas sp. RIT-To-2. The sequence continues at coordinate 367,120 of NZ_JAPYKM010000001.1, forward strand.
CATGTCGCGAATCAGGCCGGCGTTGGACAGGAGGTGGAAGATCAGCGGGGTGGAAATGTTGTACGGCAGGTTGCCGACCACGCGCAGGCTGCCAGGCGCGGCGCCCAAGGTGTTGAAGTCGAACTTCAGGGCATCGCCCTGGTGCAGGCGGAAGTTGCCACGGCCAGCGAACTGCTGGTTCAGGATAGGCACCAGGTCCTTGTCCAGCTCGACCACATCAAGCTGTGCGCCGCTGCCCAGCAGGCCTTCGGTCAGGGCGCCCTGGCCCGGGCCGATTTCCAGCAGGCGCTCGCCTTCGCGGGCATGAATGGACCGCAGGATGCGGTCGATCACGCCTGCGTCGTGCAGGAAGTTCTGGCCGAAGCGCTTGCGCGCCCGGTGTTGGTATTGCTCGGTCATATACGGGTCTCGGCCATCTGGTAGGCGGTGTCCAGCGCGACCTTGAGGCTGCCGGTGTCGATCCGGCCGGTGCCGGCCAGGTCCAGGGCGGTGCCGTGGTCAACCGAAGTACGGATGATCGGCAGGCCCAGGGTGACGTTCAACGCGGCACCAAAGCCCTTGTACTTGAGTACGGGAAGGCCCTGGTCGTGGTACATCGCCAGCACTGCGTCGCAGTGCTCCAGATATTTGGGGGTAAACAGAGTGTCGGCTGGCAGCGGTCCGCGAAGGTCCATGCCCTCGCTGCGCAGGCGCTCCAGTGTCGGTTCGATGATCTCGATCTCTTCACGGCCCAGGTGGCCACCTTCGCCGGCATGTGGGTTGAGGCCGCATACCAGTATCCGGGGCCGGGCGATGCCGAACTTGTCCTTGAGATCCGAGTGCAGGATACGGGTGACCCGCTCCAGGCGTTCTTCGGTGATGGCGTCGGCCACGGCACGCAGGGGCAGGTGAGTGGTCACCAGGGCGACCCGCAGGCCGTGGGTGGCGAGCATCATCACCACCTGTTCGGTGCGGGTCAGCTCGGCCAGGAATTCGGTGTGGCCGGAAAACGCGATGCCCGCCTCGTTGATCACGCCCTTGTGCACCGGGGCGGTGATCATCCCGGCAAAACGCCCGTCCAGGCAACCCTGGCCCGCGCGGGTCAGTGTTTCAAGGACGAAGGCGGCATTGGCGCGGTCCAGCACGCCAGCCTGCACGGGGGCGCCCAAGGGCGTGTCCCATACATAGAGGCTGCCGGCATCGGCTGGCTGGTCGGGCAGGGCGTCGGGGTCGACGGCCTGCAAGGTGACGGCCACCCCCAGTTGCGTGGCCCGCTCTGCGAGCAGGTCACGGCTGGTGATGGCAATCAGGGGGTGTGGCTGGCGATGCGCGGCGAGCAGAAGGCACAGGTCTGGGCCTATGCCTGCCGGCTCGCCGGGCGTCAGTGCGAAGCGCTGGGGCTTCACTGGTCGGCCTGTGCTGCCTGTTCGGCGCCAGGCAGCTTGATCTCGACGTAGGCCTCGTCGCGGATCTGGCGCAGCCAGCTCTGCAGCTCTTCGTCGTACTTGCGGTTGCGCAGCACCATCATGGCTTGCTGTTCGCGAGCCTGTTCGGTGTTGTCGGTGGCGCGGCGGCCCAGCACTTCAAGGATGTGCCAGCCGAACTGGGTCTTGAACGGCTTGGAGACCACGTCTTGTGCGGTGTCTGCCATGACCTTACGGAACTCCGGTACCAGCGACTGCGGGTCGACCCAGTTCAGGTCACCGCCGTTGAGGGCCGAACCCGGGTCTTCGGAATAGCTCTTGGCCAGCTCGCCGAAGTCTTCACCATCCTGGATGCGCTCGTACAGACGGTCTGCCAGTACCTTGGTTTCGGCATCGCTGCGTACTTCGTTGGGCTTGAGCAGAATGTGCCGTACGTGCACTTCGTCACGGGTAACGTTGCCGCCACCGCGTTTTTCCAGCAGCTTCAGGATAATGAAGCCGCCCGGGGTGCGGGTGGGCTCGGTCACGTCGCCCAGGGACAGCGCGCTGACCTGAGCGTCGAACGGCGGTGGCAGTTGCGCGGCTTTGCGCCAGCCCATGTCGCCGCCTTCCAGGGCGTTGTCGCTGCCCGAGTTGGCCACGGCCAGTTGGCCGAAGTCGGCACCCTGCTTGAGGCGGGTGTAGATATCGCCGGCCTTGCGGCCCGCTGCCTGGATGGCTTCAGAGCTGGCGCTTTCCGGTGTTGCCACCAGGATGTTGGCCAGGTGGAACTCTTCCGACAGCTGGGCCTTGCCCAGGTCCGAAGCCAGGAAGTTCTTCACTTCCTGCTCCGATACCTGGATGCGTTCGGCCACGCGGCGCTGACGCACACGGCTGATGATCATCTCGCGACGCACCTGGTCACGGGCGTCCTCGTACGACAGGCCGTCGTGAGCCAGTGCCGCCTGGAACTGCGCCACGCTCATGTTGTTGCGCTGGGCGATGGTGCCGATGGCCTGGTTCAGTTCTTCGTCGGTGATGCGAACGCCGGAGCGCTCACCAATTTGCAGCTGCAGGTTTTCGACGATCAGGCGCTCGAGCACCTGCTTTTCCAGGACATCGGCAGGGGGCACGTTAGTGCCGCCACGCTTGGCGATGGTCTGTTGAACCTCGCGGACGCGTTTGTCCAGTTGGCTCTTCATGATCACATCGTTGTCGACGATCGCGGCAACGCTGTCCAGAGGTCGCACGTCGGCGTGAACCGCGCCACTCAACAGCAGTGCGCCCAACAGCAAGGGGCGCAGACAATTAGTAAGCTTGCTCTTCACGTTCTTTATAACCCTGAATGCCCTTGTCGAGGAAAGACTCGACTTTATTGCCCACTACGCCGCCGAGCCCTTTGAGCACGACTTGCAGGAAGACACCGTGGTCGCCTTTTTCGTTCTGCGGCAGCGACTGGCTGAAGTCGTCGTAGTCAACCCAGTAACGGCTGATCAGGCGCAGCTTCCAGCAGCAGTTGTCGTACTCGAAACCGGCGAAGGATTCCAGGGTACGGTTGCGGTTGTAGTCATACTGCCAGCGAGCGATGGCGTTCCACTGCGGGACCACTGGCCACATGATCGAGAAGTCATGCTGCTGGATCTTGTAGTAGTCCTTGATGTAGTTCGCGTCGCCAGGGTTCCCATAGTCACCACCAAAGCCCCACTTACCGGTGGACGAGTCGTAGTGAACGATGTCGTCGCGGTAGCGATAGCCCAGGTTGACCACCTTGTTCGGGTTGTCTTCAGGCTGGTAGTGGAACATCGCGCTGCCCGAGCGGGTTTTGTGAGTGTCCGGATCCCAGTTGTAATCCGAATTGAAGCGCCAGTCGCGGTTGAAGTGGTATTCGTACTCCAGGGCATACGGGGAACGGCTGGCAGTCGCCTCGGCGCGGTCCTTGTAGTAGATGCCTGGCAGCTGGACCTTGCGGTCCTGCATGTAGAAGGCTTCGCCGAAGCTGAACTTCTGACGTTCGAAGCCGTTGTCTTCGATCCAGCGAGAGGTCGCGCCGAGCGAGATCTTGTTCTCGTCGCCGATGCGGTCATAGCCGGAGAAGCGGTTATCGCGCCATAGAGAGGAGTAGCTGAACTGGTTTTCTGCCGAGTCGAAGATCGGGATATTGTTCTGATTCTCGTACGGCACGTACAGGTAGTAGGCGCGCGGTTCGAGAGTCTGGCGATAGTTGGTGCCGAACATCGACGTGTTGCGGTCGAAGTACAGGCCGCTGTCCACGCTGTAGATCGGGATCGAGCGATCCAGATTGCTGTGGAAAGTTTCATACGTGCTAGAGGTAGCAGACTGTTGGGACAGGTCGTACTTGCCCTGAGCGTCCAGATCCAGTTGGTAGTCGGTGTAAACGAACTTGACCGACGGTTTGATGTAACCCCACGAAGCGGTCAGCGGCAGGCTCATTTGCGGCGCCAGGGTCAGGCGGTCACCATTGGCACGGGCAAGGCCAGAGACGTTCCTGTCGATCACGCCGCCGTCGGAACGGAAGGAAGTGTCGAGTTCGCCGTCTTCGTTGTAGTAGGTGCCATCACGCAGGTTGCGGTCGAACCGCACGGCCTCGGTCTGATAGGTAAAGTCCAGACCAGCCGGGTGGTAGGGTAGCGAACCATTGAAGGTAATCTGCGGCAGGCGCTTGTACGGGGTGATGTTCGACACCGTGGTCAGCTGATAAGCCTGCAGGTTGATCGCGGCATTGTAGTTGTCACCACGATAGTTGGCGGTCGCCTGCTGGTTCAGGTAATCCTGGTTCTTCACGCCGATCTGGTTGGTTTCCAGATCCTGGAAGTAGTAAGGGTCACTGATCTTGGTGTAGTCGACCTTGTAGGTCAGACGCTTGTCCAGGTCACCCTTGTGCTGCCAGTTGATCATCCAGCGGTCTTTGGAATAGTAAGACTGCTTGCTGCGCTCGTCGTCCTCGTCGCTCAGGTACGCGCCACCGAACTGCCCTTCGCTGGTCGGCGTCAGGTAGCGGAACTCGCCCTCGGTGAGCATGCCACGCTTGCTCATGTAGTGCGGGTACAACGTGGCGTCGTAGTTGGGCGCCAGGTTGAAGTAGTAAGGCGTGAGCAACGAGAAGCCGGTCTTGCTGCCGCTGCCGATGCTCGGCGGCAGGAAGCCGGACTGACGACGGTCGTCGATCGGGAAGTAGATGTACGGCGTGTACAGGACAGGAATGTCATGCACGCGCAGGGTGGCGTTGGTCGCCGTGCCGAAGCCGGTCGCCGGGTTCAGGGTGATGTTGTTACCCTTGATTTCCCAGGCGTTGCTCGCCGGCTCACAGGTGGTATAGGTACCATCCTTGAGGCGGATGATGGCGTTCTCGCCACGCTTGGCGTACAGGGCGCTGCCGCGAATACGCTGCTTGTGCATCACGTATTCGGCGTTGTCGACCTGAGCCGCGCCGGTGTCCAGCTGGATCTCGGCGTGGTCGCCCACCATCAGGGCGCCCTGGTCGCGGATCTTGACGTTGCCGGTCAGCTCGCCACGGTTCTCGGCCTGGTGCAGGCTGGCCTCATCGGATTCGGCCTGCATGCTGCCCTGGCGCAGGACCACGTCACCGGCCAGGGTAGCGGTCTGCTGCTCCTGGTCGTAGCGCGAGGCCTTGGCACCGATGAAGGTCGGCGAGTCCTGCTTGGAAGTCTTGTCGTCCATGCCCGGCCGGATCGGCTCGACATAGGCGCCTTCGCAGTAAGGACCGGTCTCGGCCAGCTGGGCAGCGGTGAGCTTGTCCCGTGGTACCCAATCGAGATGGCTGTAGTCGGCACTGCGGGATTTCAGGCCACGGCCCTTGCTCTCGGTAACGAGCATGGGGCCCTTGGCCTTCTCTTCCGCTGCGGCGGGCTGGCTCTGGTCGGCGCTTTCTGGCGCCGACGAGACAGCGCTGCCGTCATGGACCGGGCGAGGCGGCAGGACACCCACTGGGGCTTTGGGTTTGCACTCCCAGGCTCCCGCCGCGGAGACAGTACAGTCATACTGCTCGGCGGCCACCGCGAACGGTACGGCCAGGGGTTGCATCGCCAGCAAACCGCCGGTGACCAGCAACGGGAATTTTTTACGAAACGCGGGGGATTTCAATGCCATCTTATTAGTCCGGGCTTCCTGCGTGCCATCTGCCCGCGGTGGGGCCGCACGCCTCTCGATGGTCTGAAAAAGATGCTGGATAATAAAGCATGACCCGCTTGACGGCTAGCGCCGTCGGAGACTCTGTAATGCCCGATCAAGATGTACGCCTGCAACAGCTCCAGGTATGGCTCGACGAACAACTGGTGAAACTCTTTGTGGCCGGGGGCTGGGGGCCTGTCCCCCCGTCTTCGTTGACCGCCGCCAGCAGTGATGCAAGCTTCCGCCGATATTTCCGCTGGCAGGGCGGTGACCACAGTTTTATCGTCATGGACGCCCCGCCACCCCAGGAAAACTGCAAACCCTTCGTGGATATCGCCGCGCTGCTGGCCACGTCCGGCATCAATGTGCCGAAAATTCATGCCCAGGACCTGGAACGTGGCTTCCTGTTGCTCAACGACCTGGGCAACCAGACCTACCTGGACGTGATCGACGCCGGGAATGCCGATGCATTGTTCGCCGATGCCATTGATGCGTTGCTGGCGTTCCAGCAATTGCCCATGGACGCGCCATTGCCCAGCTATGACGTGGCCCTGCTGCGCCGTGAGGTGGAGCTGTTTCCCGAGTGGTACGTGGGGCGCGAGCTGGGCCTGACCTTCAGCGACGCCCAGCAGGCGCTGTGGCAGCGTACCAGCAGCCTGTTGATCGACAGCGCCCTGGCCCAGCCCAAGGTGCTGGTGCACCGTGACTTCATGCCGCGCAACCTGATGCACAGCCAGCCGAACCCCGGCGTGCTGGACTTCCAGGATGCGGTCTACGGCCCGGTGACCTACGACATCACCTGTCTGTTCAAGGACGCCTTCCTCAGTTGGCCCCTGGAGCGCGTGGATGCCTGGTTGCAAGGCTACTGGAACCAGGCGCGTGCCCGGGGCATCGCGGTGCAGGCCGACTTCGAGGACTTCCTGCGCGCCAGCGACCTGATGGGAGTGCAACGGCACCTCAAGGTCATCGGTATATTCGCGCGCATCTGCCACCGTGACGGCAAACCCCGTTACGTGGCGGACGTGCCGCGCTTCTTTGCTTATATAGAAGCAGTACTGGCGCGCCGGCCAGAGCTTGCTGAACTGGGCGAGCTGTTGGCCAGCTTGCGCGCAGTGAAGGAGGCGCGCGCATGAAAGCGATGATTCTGGCCGCAGGCAAGGGCGAGCGCATGCGCCCCCTGACCCTGCATACCCCCAAGCCGCTGGTGCGCGCCGGCGGTGTACCGTTGATCGAGTACCACCTGCGGGCGCTGGCGGCAGGGGGGTTCACCGAGATCGTCATCAACCATGCGTGGCTGGGACAGCAGATCGAAGACCACCTGGGCGACGGCTCGCGCTTTGGCGTCGTCATCCGTTATTCGGCTGAAGGTGAGCCGCTGGAAACCGGCGGCGGTATTTTCCAGGCGCTGCCGTTGCTGGGTGTGGAGCCTTTCGTGGTGGTCAATGGCGACATCTGGACCGATTACGACTTCAGTCGGCTGCGCCAGCCGTTGACCGGCCTGGCGCACCTGGTGCTGGTGGACAACCCGGCTCACCACCGCGCCGGTGATTTTCTACTGCAGGACAGCACGGTGACTGATGAGGGCGAGGCGGCGGCGCGCCTGACCTACAGCGGTATCGCCGTGCTGCACCCGGCGCTGTTTGCCGGTTGCAGCCCCGGGGCGTTCAAATTGGCGCCGCTGTTTCGCCAGGCCATGGCAGCAGGCAAGGTCACCGGCGAACACTTCACCGGGCGCTGGGTGGATGTCGGCACCCACGAGCGCCTGGCCGAGGTTGAAGCGCTAGTGCAAGGGCAGCACTGAGATGCTGTGGCCAGGGACCATCATAGGGGCGGGTGCTGGTTTCGCCATCGCCAATATTCCCGGGGCTCTGTTGGGCGCGTTGCTGGGGCAGGCGCTGGACCGGCGCTTGCAGCTGCAAAGCTGGGGCGAGCTGCTGGACCGAGTGCGTGGCAAATCGCCCTTGGGCGACGACCAGTTGCTGTTTGTCTTGCTCGGGCGGTTGGCCAAGTGTGACGGGCGAGTGGTGCAGAGCCATATCCAGCAGGCTCGGCAGGAAATGCGTGCCTTGGGCCTGGATGCGCCCCGGCAGCGGGTGGCCATCGCCGCGTTCAACCGCGGCAAGGGCGGCCGTGACCGTTTGCAGCACCACCTGGAGCGCCTGGGGCGCCAGCCCAATTCGGCCGAAGGTGTGCTGCGTGCCTGTTGGCGCATGGTGTGGGCCGATGGCCAGGCCACCCGTGGCGAGCGTGAACTGGTGGTGCAGTGGGGCAAATGGCTGGGCTGGAGCTCTGTGCAGGTGCAGGGGTTGTCGGCGGACTACGAGCCGGCGCGCAAGCCCCTGGCCAACAGTGGCGGCACCTACCAGGAAGCCATGCGCCTGCTGGGCGTGGCCGCTACCACCGAACCTGCGCAGATCAAGCGTGCCTACCGGCGCCTGCTCAGCCGCCATCACCCGGACAAACTCGCCGGTAGCGGCGCCACCCCGGCCCAGGTGCGCGAAGCCACCGAACGCACCCGTGAGCTGCATAGCGCCTATGCGATTATCCGCGAGCGTCGGGATTTTCGCTGACGGGTGAGCTGCAGCGGCCAGGTCCGCTGCTTGTTCTTGCTAGCCGCAGGTGCAGCGGGTTCAATCCACTGGTTTGGGGCTCAGCCAGCCACGTACGCGGCGGAACAGTTGCTCTTGTTCTGCCGTCTTGTCGGCCGGCAGTGCATTGAGCGAGATTTGCGTGTAACCGGTGTCCTTCAGCCGTTTGCTGGCCTGCAGCCGCGCCTTCGCGGCTTGCTGGGCGGCGACGGTGTCGCTGTAGAAGATGTCGGCGGTCGGCACTTTCAGCGTTGGCGCCAGGTCCTGCAGGCTCTGGCTGGCGCTGGTCGGGGTCATCGGGGCTACCATCACCAGGCGCTGGGCGTGGGGTTGCGGGCGCTCCTTGAGGTAACGCGCGGCCCAGTAGGCGCCCGTACCGTGCCCCAGCAGCACCACGGTGCGGGACTTCTGCTGCTGAGCAAAGGTCACCGCTGCGTCGATGCGGGCAAAGATGCGCTCGGCGTCGGCCTTGGCCAATTCATCGGCCGACTGCGCCGGGGCCTTGTCCGGCTCGGTGGCGGTCGCCTGTTCCACGGATGGGTTGGCGGGCGGGGTCGACTTGCTGTCGGCTTCCTTGGGGGGTGGCGCCTTGTCTTCCACCCGCGGTTGCGGGGCGTCGGCGCTCAGGTCCGGCAGGCTGATGCTCAGGCTGTGCCAGTTGGCGTCGGGCAGCTTGTTGCGGATGGGGCCGACGGCGTTGGGCCAGTCGGCCGTTTCGCCCGTGCCCGGGATGATCACCACCGCACCGGCAGGGTTACTGGTGTTGGCTGGCTTCCACAGGCCAAGAAAGCTGTCGCTGCCAGCCTGCAGTTGCTGTTGTTCGTCCTGGGGCAATTGCCGTTCCAGGGCCAGGGTATCTTCCTGGCTGCGCTCGAGCAGCGGTTGGCGCTCGACCTTGGGTTGCTCGGCCGCTTTGTCTGTGGCGGGTTTCTGCGCCGCGTCATCGGCCATCGCCGGCAGTGCCAGGGGCAACATCAGCGATAGGCAGAACGCCGGCAGCGTTGTGCGGTAGATTGAAGACATCGGATATTCCACGCCAGGTTGGTTCTGGCAGCCTAATGGTATTTGTCCCGAACCGCCAAACGTATAGCGTCGGTCATGGGTGATGAGAGCTGCGATGATTCGATTGTGCTGGGTGCTTATCGGCTGGTTGTGCATTCCCTTGATCGCCCTGGCCGCGCCGGTGGCGCTGAGCCCTGAACAGCAGTCATGGCTGGACCAGCACCGGGAGATTCGCGTGGGGGTGGTCTTGCAGGCACCGTTCGCCCAGTACGACCGGCGCTTGCAGCAGCTGTCGGGGGTCAATGTCGAGGTGATCACCTGGTTGGCCAAAAGCTTGCAGCTGGACCTGCACTGGCGCAATTTTCCTGACCAGGCTGCGCTGGAGCGCGCCCTGCGCGACGACGAGGTCGACATGGCCCCCGGCTTGGTACAGACCCCGGCCGGCCTGCGCCTGTGGTTGTTTTCCGACCCTTACATGCGCATTCCGCAATTGGTGGTGGGCGAGCGCAGCGGCGCCGTGGCCGTGGACCTGGAAAAACTCGACAGCAAAGACCGGGTAGCCGTGCGCATGCCCAGCGCCGTCGCCGATTACCTGCGCAGCACCTATTCGAACCTCAACCTGCAAGGCGTTCCACTGGAGCGCCAGGCGTTGCAGTTGTTGCTGAGCGAGCAGGCGCGGTATGCCGTGATCGATGAGGCGCAACTGGGGCGGCTGTCGGGGGAGAGCGATTTCGCCGACCTGGTGGTAGTGGGCGATATCGGCCTGCCGCAGTTATTGCGCGTGGCTTCGCGGCGCGATTGGCCAGTACTGGCCCAGGTACTGGAGGCGGCCCTGCAGGCCATTCCCGCCAAGGATCTGGAACAACTTCACGGCCGCTGGTTGCAACCACGCTACCCGCGCCTGACCGAGTCCCCCGGTTTCTGGCAGAACCTGAGCCTGCTCTTCGCCGTGCTGGCCCTGTCGGCCATCGCCATCGTCTTCTGGCAGCGTCGCCAGCAACACTGGCTGGAGGGCCGGCTGATGGAGGCCCGGGATGACATCGCCCGCCGCCAGGCCGGCGAAGAAGCGCTGCGCCTGACCCAGTTCTCCATCGACCAGAGCACCGTGGGCATCCTGTGGGTGAACTGGGACAGCCATGTGCGGTACGCCAATCGCGCCGCCGAAAACCTGTTGGGCTACCCGCCCGGTGCTGTGCTCAACCGCCCGCTGATCGATTTCGAGCCTGGCCTGCACATGGACCGGTGGTTGAACCTGTGGAAGCGTGCGCGGGCCAGCGAAGGCGAAGCCTTGAGCTTCGAGAGCCAGTGCCTGCGCGCCGATGGCAGTTTTCTGCCTGCCGACGTGTCCCTGAGCTTTCTGCGCTTTCACGACGCCGAGTACCTGGTGGTGTACCTCACCGATGTGACCGACAGGCGCCGCGCGACAGCGGCCCTGCAGGAAAGCGAGGCACGCCTGCAGGGCATCGCCGCCAACGTGCCCGGCCTGGTTTTCCGCCTGGAACGGCTGCAGGCCGGTGGCCAGTTGGAGTTTGCCTACATCAGCGAGGGCAGCGAGAGCCTGGTAGGGTATTCGCCGGCCGCGTTGCGCCACCCCGACATGGGCCTGCGCAACCTGGTGCACCCCCAGGACCGCGCCAGTTACCACCGTACCCAGGACCAGGCGCTGGACACCGACAGCGACTGGTCGTGGCAGGGCCGTATGCTCACCCGCGACGGCCGCGAGCGCTGGGCCGAGATCAAGGCCATGTCCCGCGGGTTGGGCGAAGGCCGGGTGTGGGATGGCATCGTCTGGGACATCAGCGAAAGCAAGCACGCTGAACTGGCCCTGGCGCGCTCCCAGGACCAGCTGCGCGAATTGTCGGCGCACCTGGAGAGCGTGCGCGAGGAAGAAAAGGCCCGTATCGCCAGGGAAGTGCATGACGAGCTGGGGCAGATGCTCACGGTGCTGAAACTGGAAACCTCCATGTGCGAACTGGCCTACGCAGACCTGGACCCGGGCCTGCAGGAGCGGCTCAATAGCATGAAGCGCCTGATCGCGCAGTTGTTCCAGTTGGTCCGCGACGTAGCCACGGCCTTGCGGCCGCCGATCCTGGACGCGGGGATCGGCTCGGCCATCGAGTGGCAGGCGCGACGCTTCGAGGCCCGTACGCAGATACCCTGCCTGGTACAGGTGCCCGAGCATGTGCCGGCGCTCAGCGATGCCAAGGCCACCGGCCTGTTTCGCATTCTTCAGGAAGCGTTGACCAACGTGATGCGCCACGCTCAGGCGCAGACAGTCGACATTGCCCTCGAGGTGGATGAAGATTGGCTGGTGCTCAGTGTCAGCGATGATGGCCACGGCTTCGTGGTCGGCGCGGGCCCTTCCACATCGTTTGGCCTGGTGGGCATGCGCGAGCGAGTGCTGATGCTTGGCGGGGTGTTGCAGTTGCACAGCGAGCCGGGGCAGGGCACTACCCTGCGGGTCCGCGTTCCAGTCAATGAGCGTTCGGTGTTGGGGGTAGGGCAGTGATTCGGGTATTGGTAGCGGAAGATCACACCATCGTGCGCGAGGGCATCAAGCAGTTGATCGGCCTGGCCCGGGACCTGCTGGTGGTGGGTGAAGCCAGCAACGGTGAGCAGTTGCTGGAAACCCTTCGGCACACGCCGTGCGAAGTGGTGCTGCTGGATATCTCCATGCCCGGGGTCAACGGGCTGGAGGCGATCCCGAGGATTCGCGCGCTGACCAACCCGCCGGCCATTCTGGTGCTGTCCATGCACGATGAGGCGCAAATGGCCGCCCGAGCGCTAAAGGTTGGCGCCGCGGGCTATGCCACCAAGGACAGCGACCCGGCCCTGCTGCTGACCGCCATCCGTCGGGTTGCCAACGGCGGACGCTACATCGACCCGGACCTGGCCGACCGCATGGTCTTCGAAGTCGGCCTCACCGATGCTCGCCCCTTGCATTCGCTGTTGTCGGAGCGCGAATTCTCGGTATTCGAGCGCTTGGCCCAAGGCGCCAACGTCAACGACATCGCCCAGCAACTGGCGCTGAGCAGCAAGACCATCAGCACCCACAAGGCGCGGTTGATGCAGAAACTCAACGTCACCTCCCTGGCCGAGCTGGTGAAATACGCCATGGAGCATAAATTGGTCTGACGCTGGACCAGGCTGAAAAACTCGCCGGCAAGCCAGCGCCTGCCACGGAGTATTTATCCAATTGCGACAGGGGTGGGGGCCTGATTCCGCGCCTTGCCGAAAAAACATATCCATCCCCGCCATCCGTGTAGGGCAATCCCTACCCCCAGCCCTCCAACCGGCTGATGTCATTCTCTCCCAGCCCCCGATTTGCGCGGCCTGCAGCCTTCACTAGGCTTGTTCACACGGCAGTCATAATCGAAAGGTGTGGGTATGAGCGAGGTGAATTCAAGCGCTGGGGCGAGCGATGTGCTGGTCAGCTTTCGTGGCGTGCAAAAGAGCTACGACGGTGAAGTGCTGATCGTTAAAGACCTCAATCTGGATATCCGCAAGGGCGAGTTCCTGACGCTGCTTGGCCCTTCTGGCTCGGGCAAGACCACCAGCCTGATGATGCTGGCCGGCTTCGAGACGCCGACCGCGGGCGAGATCCTGCTGGCCGGGCGCTCGATCAACAACGTGCCACCGCACAAGCGCGATATCGGCATGGTGTTCCAGAACTACGCGCTGTTCCCCCACATGACCGTGGCTGAAAACCTGGCGTTCCCGCTGTCCGTGCGCGGCCTGAGCAAGACCGATGTCAGCGAGCGGGTCAAGCGGGTACTGGACATGGTGCAACTGGGCAAATTCGCCGCGCGTTACCCGGCCCAGCTGTCCGGTGGCCAGCAACAGCGCGTGGCCCTGGCGCGAGCGCTGGTGTTCGAACCACAACTGGTACTGATGGACGAGCCCCTGGGTGCTCTGGACAAACAGCTGCGCGAACACATGCAAATGGAGATCAAGCACCTGCACCAGCGCCTGGGCGTCACCGTGGTCTACGTGACCCACGACCAGGGCGAGGCGCTGACCATGTCCGACCGGGTGGCAGTGTTCCACCAGGGCGAGATTCAGCAGATCGCCCCGCCACGCACCTTGTATGAAGAACCGCGCAACACCTTCGTGGCCAATTTCATCGGGGAGAACAACCGCCTCAGTGGCCGCCTGATTACCCAGGATGGCGACCGTTGCGTGGTTGGCCTGGAGCGCGGCGAGAAAATTCAGGCGCTGGCGGTGAACGTCGGCGAGCCGGGCTCCCCGGTGACTTTGTCGATCCGCCCCGAGCGGGTGTTCCTCAATGGCCATAGCGAGCAATGCAGCAACCGATTCTCTGGCCGGGTTGCCGAATTCATCTACCTGGGCGACCACGTGCGTGTGCGCCTGGAGGTGTGCGGCAAGTCGGATTTCTTCGTGAAGCAGCCAATTGCCGAGCTGGACCCGGCACTGGCGGTGGGCGATGTGGTACCGCTCGGCTGGCAGGTCGAGCACGCGCGTGCGCTGGACCCGTTGTTAGTCGACTAGAGGCGAGCCAATCGCCCCAAGCAACACCAACCCTGCACTGTGGAGAAACGCATAAATGCTCAAGCACTTGAAGTTCACCGCCCTGGCACTGGGCCTGATGGGCGCGGGCCAGGCCATGGCGGCGGCCGACCTGACCCTGGTCTCCTTCGGTGGCGCCAACAAGGCGGCCCAGGAGAAAGCCTTCTACCAGCCGTGGGAAAAGTCCGGGCAAGGCAAAATCGTCGCCGGTGAATACAACGGTGAGATGGCCAAGGTCAAAGCCATGGTCGACACCAAGAGTGTGTCCTGGGACCTGGTGGAGGTGGAGTCACCGGAACTGGCCCGTGGCTGTGACGAGGGGATGTTCGAACAGCTTGACCCGAAACTGTTCGGCAATGAATCCGACTACGTGAAGGGCGCCATTCAGCCCTGCGGCGTGGGCTTCTTCGTGTGGTCCACCGTACTGGCCTACAACGCCGACAAACTCAAGACCGCACCGACCAGTTGGGCCGATTTCTGGGACGTGAAGAAATTCCCCGGCAAGCGCGGGCTGCGCAAAGGCGCCAAATACACCCTGGAATTCGCCTTGATGGCCGATGGCGTGGCGCCCAAGGATGTGTACAAGGTGCTGGGCACCAAGGAAGGCCAGGACCGCGCCTTCAAGAAGCTCGACGAGCTCAAGCCCAGCATTCAGTGGTGGGAAGCCGGCGCCCAGCCGCCGCAGTACCTGGCCTCCGGTGACGTGGTGATGAGCTCGGCCTACAACGGCCGCATCGCTGCCGTGCAGAAGGAAAGCAACCTCAAGGTGGTGTGGAACGGCGGCGTGTATGACTTCGACGCCTGGGCCATTCCCAAGGGCGCCAAGAATGCCGAGGAAGCGAAGAAGTTCATCGCCTACTCGGTCAAGCCGCAGCAGCAGAAGGTCTTCTCCGAGAACATTGCTTATGGCCCGGCCAACAGCCAGGCGGTACCGCTGCTCGACAAGGGCATTTTGAAAGACATGCCTACCACCCCGGAGAACATCGCCAACCAGGTGCAGATCGACGTGGGCTTCTGGGCTGACAACGGCGAGCAACTGGAACAGCGCTTCAACGCCTGGGCCGCCAAGTAACCCCATGCAGGCGGCGCGCCACCCCCGGTGGCGCGCCTTGAGTTCAAAGATTCGCGGAGTAGACCATGGCCCTTGCAGTGCCCCTCAAAGAGGTCGCCAGCCCTAACCTGAAACAGCGCCTGGCCCGTGCCGAGCGGTTCAACCGCCTCAAGGCCCAGGCCTTGATCGCGCCGCTGGTGCTGTTTCTGCTGCTGGTGTTTCTGGTGCCCATCGCTGTGCTGCTCTACAAGAGCGTCGGCAACCCGGAAGTGGTGGAAGGCTTGCCGCGTACCGTCGTTGCCGTGAAGGCCTGGGATGGCAAGAGCCTGCCGGACGAGGCCGCGTACAAGGCCCTGAGCGATGACCTGGTGGATGCGCGCAAGAACCAGACCCTGGGCGATCTGTCCAAACGCCTGAACATGGAACTGGCCGGTTACCGCAGCCTGCTGTCGAAAACCGCCCGTGCCATGCCCTTCACGCCTGAGCCGGCCTCTTATAAAGAAGCGCTGCAAAGCCTCGACGAACGCTGGGGTGACCCTGCCTACTGGCAGGCGATCCGTCGCAACACCAGCAATGTCACCCCCTATTACCTGCTCGCGGCCGTTGACCACCGTATCGACGACCTCGGCGAAGTGGCCCCGGCTACCCCGGACCAGGCCATTTACCTGGACATCTTCGCCCGTACCTTCTGGATGGGCCTGGTGATCACGGTCATCTGCCTGTTGCTGGCCTACCCCTTGGCGTACCTGCTGGCCAACCTGCCAGCGCGCCAGAGCAACCTGCTGATGATCATGGTGCTGTTGCCGTTCTGGACCTCGATCCTGGTACGGGTAGCCGCCTGGATCGTACTGTTGCAGTCCGGTGGCCTGATCAACAGCGCGCTGATGGCCATGGGCGTCATCGACAAGCCACTCGAACTGGTGTTCAACCGCACTGGCGTGTACATCTCCATGGTGCACATTCTGCTGCCCTTCATGATCCTGCCGATCTACAGCGTGATGAAAGGCATTTCGCCCACCTATATGCGCGCGGCGATCTCACTGGGTTGCCACCCCTTCGCCAGTTTCTGGCGCGTCTACTTCCCGCAGACCTACGCGGGTGTTGGGGCTGGCTGCCTGCTGGTGTTCATCCTGGCCATCGGCTACTACATCACCCCGGCGCTGCTGGGCAGCCCCAACGACCAGATGGTCAGCTACTTCGTGGCCTTCTACACCAACACCAGCATCAACTGGGGAATGGCCACCGCGCTGGGCGGCCTGTTGCTGCTGGCCACCGTGCTGCTTTACCTGGTGTACAGCAAACTGGTCGGCGCCAGCCGCCTGCGCCTGAGCTGAGGAGATTCGGAAAATGCTGAGCCCTTACATGTCGCCCGTGGAGCGGGTGTGGTTCTACAGCCTGCGCATTCTGTGCGGCCTGATCCTGCTGTTCCTGATCCTGCCGGTGCTGGTGATAATTCCGTTATCGTTCAACTCCGGCAGTTTTCTGGTGTACCCATTGCAGGGCTTCTCGCTGCACTGGTACCAGGACTTCTTCGCTTCTGCGGAGTGGATGCGCGCGCTCACCAACAGCATCATTGTCGCCCCGGCGGCCACGGTGCTGGCCATGGTCTTCGGTACATTGGCCGCCATCGGCCTGACCCGCGGCGATTTTCCCGGCAAATCGCTGGTGATGGCCCTGGTGATCTCGCCCATGGTGGTGCCAGTGGTCATCATCGGCGTGGCCAGTTATCTGTTCTTTGCGCCGCTGGGGTTGGGCAACAGCTTCACTTCATTGATTCTGGTGCATGCGGTGCTGGGCGTGCCCTTCGTGATCATCACGGTGTCAGCGACCCTGCAGGGCTTCAACCACAACCTGGTGCGCGCCGCGGCCAGCCTGGGGGCCTCGCCACTGACCGCGTTCCGGCGGGTGACCCTGCCGTTGATTGCACCCGGTGTGATCAGCGGTGCGTTGTTTGCCTTCGCCACCTCGTTCGACGAGGTGGTGGTGACCCTGTTCCTGGCCGGCCCCGAGCAGGCCACCTTGCCCCGGCAGATGTTCAGCGGCATCCGCGAGAACCTGAGCCCTACCATTGCCGCGGCTGCCACCTTGCTGATCGCCTTTTCGGTGGTGCTGTTGCTCACCCTGGAGTGGCTGCGCGGGCGCAGCGAGAAGTTGCGCACAGCCCAGGCCTGATCGCCGGTACGTGATTGGCGGTTATCAACGGGGCCAATGATCCTTCATTGGCCCGCACCCTTGGCTAGTCTGAATGCAGCCCTTGTCCGAAAAAAGGCCGCATTCATGACCCTTTCTGCCTTCAAGATCGCCAACAAGCTGCTCACCGGCGCAGGCGCCATCGAGCAGTTGGACAGCGAACTGACCCGCCTCGATGTGCACAACCCATTGATCGTCACCGATGCAGTGCTGGTGCAGTCCGGCACCGTGGCCATCGCGCTGGCGCAACTGGGTGGGCGCCGCCATGGCCTCTTCGACCGCGTGCAGCCCGAGCCCGAGATTGCCATCGTCGAGGACTGCATGAGCGTGTATCGCGAGGGCGGTCATGACGGGCTGGTCGGGGTAGGGGGCGGCAGTGCCCTTGATATCGCCAAGAGCGTCGCGGCCTATGCCGGGCATGACGGGCCCTTGGCCGCGCTGTTCGGTGTGGGCCTGGTGGCGCGCAAGGGGCCGCCTTTGATCGCCATTCCCACCACGGCCGGCACGGGGTCGGAGGTGACCAACGTGGCGATACTGTCCGACAAGCAGGCGCACCTGAAGAAGGGAATCGTCAGCGATTACCTGCTGCCGGACGTCGCGCTGGTCAGCCCGCAGATGACCCTGACCTGCCCGCGCAGTGTCACCGCCGCCAGCGGTGTCGACGCATTGGTGCATGCCATCGAGTCCTATATCTCGGTCAACGCCTCGCCCATTACCGACTCCCTGGCGCTGGGGGCCATCAAGCTGATCGTTCGGGCCTTGCCCAAGGCCTACGCCAACCCTTCCAACCTGCAGGCCCGCGAAGACATGGCCACTGCCAGCCTCATGGCCGGCATGGCGTTCGGCAACGCCGGGGTAGGGGCGGTGCATGCGCTGGCCTATCCATTGGGGGGGCGGTTCAACATCGCCCATGGGGTAAGCAATGCCCTGTTGCTGCCTTATGTCATGGCCTGGAACAAGATCGCCTGCCTGGAGCGGTTCCGCGATATCGCCGTGGCCATGGGGCTACAGGTGGCGCAGCTGTCGGACCAGCAGGCGGCCGATGCGGCGGTCGAGGCCATGGTGCAGTTGTGCGCCACCGTCGAGATTCCCAAGGGCATGCGCAGCTTCGGCGTGCCCGAGGACGCCATCCCGGCCATGGCCGCCGAGGCTTGCGGCATTGACCGGCTGATGCGTAACAACCCGCGCAAGCTCAGCGCCAGGGACATCGAGCAGATCTACCGCAGTGCTTACTGACCACCGCTGGTGGTCGACCTCGCCACCCCCATTCCGACAAGCTGAGGTACAATGCGCGCCACCGTGATTCCAGCCCAGAAAGGTGCGTCATGCAGCCCTTTGCAATTGCTCCGTCCATTCTCTCCGCAGATTTCGCCCGTCTGGGCGAGGAAGTCGACAATGTCCTGGCCGCTGGCGCCGACATCATTCACTTCGATGTCATGGACAACCACTATGTGCCCAACCTGACCATCGGCCCGATGGTCTGCGCCGCACTGCGCAAGTACGGCATCACCGCGCCCATCGACGCACACCTGATGGTCAGCCCGGTGGACCGCATCATCGGCGACTTCGCCGAAGCCGGTGCCAGCTTCATCACGTTCCACCCCGAAGCCACCCTGCACGTCGACCGTTCGCTGCAACTGATCCGTGACAGCGGCTGCAAGGCCGGCCTGGTGTTCAACCCGGCCACGCCCCTGGACGTGCTCAAGTACGTGATGGACAAGGTCGACATGGTGCTGCTGATGAGCGTCAACCCAGGTTTCGGCGGCCAGAAGTTCATTCCCCACACCCTCGACAAGTTGCGCGAAGCCCGCGCCCTCATCGATGCCAGTGGCCTGGACATTCGCCTGGAAATCGACGGCGGCGTGAACGTGAACAACATTCGCGAAATCGCCCTGGCAGGCGCCGATACCTTCGTTGCCGGCTCGGCGATCTTCAACGCCCCGAACTACAAGGAAGTCATCGACAAGATGCGCTCCGAACTGGCGCTGGCCCGTTCATGAGCGGCTTCGAGCAGCGGGTTCAGGCCAAGCTGCCACGGCTGGTGATGTTCGATCTGGACGGTACCCTGATCGACTCCGTCCCCGACCTGGCCGCGGCCCTGGACGCTACGCTGCTCAAGCTCGGCCGTGCCCCGGCAGGCCTGGAGGCCGCGCGCACTTATGTCGGCAACGGCGTGCGGGTACTGGTGCGCCGCGGCCTGGCCGGCAGCCTCGACCACACCGGCGTGGGCGAGGTGGAAACCGACCAGGCGCTGGCGGTGTTCATGGATGCCTACAGTGGCGGCCATGCCCTGACCAAGGTCTACCCCGGCGTGCGCGAGAGCCTCAAGTGGCTGCAGAAACGCGGCGTCGAGATGGCCCTGATCACCAACAAGCCGGAACAGTTCGTCGCGCCGCTGCTCGATGAAATGAAACTGGGCCGTTTCTTCCGCTGGATCATCGGTGGTGACACCTTGCCCCAGCAGAAGCCCGACCCGGCCGCGCTGTTGCAAGTGATGCGCATGGCCGGCGTGGAGCCGGCCGATGCCCTGTTCGTCGGTGACTCGCGCAACGATGTGCTGGCTGCCAGGGCCGCCGGTGTGCGCTGCATCGCCCTGAGCTATGGCTACAACCATGGCCGGCCCATTGCCGAAGAGTCGCCGGCAGTGGTCATTGACAATTTCAGCGACCTGATCAGTTGCTTAGATCCAGCGGCTGAGATAACGTTGGGGGCTAGTACACCTTCCCCTCGCAGAGATTCCATCGTGGTGGTCACTCGCAAACTCTGGATGAAAGTCATCAAGGCCCTGGCCCGCTGGCGTTGGCGCGCCTGACTTTTACCTGGCCGGCCTTGCCGGCGCGTTTGCATACCTGACCGTTTTGCCCCTCATGCCACGAGGCTGATCATGATCCGTGAAGAATTTCTGCGCTTGGCCGCTGCCGGCTACAACCGCATTCCGCTTGCCCGCGAAACCCTGGCCGACTTCGATACCCCGCTGTCGATCTACCTGAAACTGGCCGACGCGCCCAACTCCTATCTGCTGGAGTCGGTGCAGGGCGGCGAGAAATGGGGCCGTTACTCGATCATCGGCCTGCCGTGCCGCACCGTGCTGCGTGTGCACGAGCACGAGGTGGTGATTACCCGCGATGGCGCGGAGGTGGAACGCCACGACCACGTCGAAGACCCGCTGGCTTTCGTCGAGGCTTTCAAGGCCCGCTACAACGTACCGACCATCCCCGGCCTGCCGCGCTTCAACGGCGGCCTGGTGGGCTATTTCGGTTACGATTGTGTGCGCTACGTCGAGAAACGCCTGGGCAAATGCCCCAATCCCGACCCCATCGGCGTGCCGGATATTCTGCTGATGGTGTCCGATGCCGTGGTGGTGTTCGACAACCTGGCCGGCAAGATGCACGCCATTGTACTGGCAGACCCGGCCCAGGCCGGCGCCTACGAGCAGGGCCAGGCGCAACTGGATGCCCTGATGGACAAGCTGCGCCAGCCGATCGCGCCGCGCCGCGGCCTGGAGCTTGACCGCCCGCCGGCGGCCGAGCCCGCGTTCCGCTCCAGCTTCACCCAGGAAGACTTCGAGCGGGGTGTGAACACCATCAAGGAGTACATCCTGGCCGGTGACTGCATGCAGGTGGTGCCGTCCCAGCGCATGTCCATCGAATTCAAGGCAGCGCCCATCGATCTGTACCGGGCCCTGCGCTGCTTCAACCCGACGCCGTACATGTATTTCTTCAACTTCGGCGACTTCCACGTGGTGGGCAGTTCGCCGGAAGTGCTGGTGCGCGTCGAAGACAACGAGATCACCGTGCGCCCCATCGCCGGTACCCGCCCGCGCGGTGCCAACGAGGAGGCCGACCTGGCGCTGGAGCAGGACCTGCTCAGCGACAAGAAGGAACTGGCCGAGCACTTGATGCTGATCGACCTGGGCCGCAATGACACGGGCCGGGTATCGGAGATTGGCTCGGTGAAGCTCACCGAGAAAATGGTCATCGAGCGCTATTCCAACGTGATGCACATCGTCTCCAATGTCACCGGCCAGCTGAAAAGCGGGCTGACCGCCATGGACGCCCTGCGTGCCATCCTGCCGGCCGGTACCCTGTCCGGGGCGCCGAAGATCCGGGCCATGGAAATCATCGACGAACTGGAACCGGTCAAGCGCGGTGTTTATGGCGGCGCGGTCGGCTACTTTGCCTGGAACGGCAACATGGACACGGCGATCGCCATTCGCACTGCCGTGATCAAGGGCGGTGAACTGCACGTTCAGGCCGGTGCCGGCATTGTCGCCGACTCGGTGCCAGCCCTTGAGTGGGAGGAAACCCTGAACAAGCGCCGCGCGATGTTTCGTGCCGTGGCGCTGGCCGAACAAACCTCCCCGAAAGACGCCTGAGGAAGCAGACCATGTTGCTGATGATCGACAATTACGACTCCTTTACCTACAACGTCGTGCAGTACCTCGGTGAGCTGGGCGCGGAGGTGAAAGTGGTGCGCAACGATGAGGTGACCATCGCCGATATCGAGGCCATGAACCCCGAGCGCATCGTGGTTTCCCCCGGCCCGTGCACGCCAAGCGAAGCAGGTGTGTCCATCGAAGCCATCCGGTATTTTGCCGGCAAACTGCCTATTCTGGGCGTGTGCCTGGGCCACCAGTCCATCGGCCAGGCATTTGGCGGTGACGTGGTGCGCGCCCGCGTGGCCATGCACGGCAAGACCAGCCCCCTGGTTCACGAAGACAAGGGCGTGTTCGAAGGCCTCAACCACCCGTTGACCGTCACCCGTTACCACTCGCTGGTGGTCAAGCGCGAAACCCTGCCTGATTGCCTGGAACTGACCGCCTGGACCGCCAACGACGACGGCTCGGTGGACGAGATCATGGGCCTGCGCCACAAGACCCTGAATGTGGAAGGGGTGCAATTTCACCCGGAGTCGATTCTTTCCGAGCAGGGCCACGAGCTGTTCGCCAACTTTCTCAAGCAGACCGGCGGCACCCGTCAGGCCTAAGGAACCATCATGGATATCAAGAGCGCGCTGAACCGCATCGTCGGTCAGCTGGACCTGAGCACCGATGAGATGCGCGATGTGATGCGCGAGATCATGACCGGGCAATGCACTGAAGCGCAGATCGGTGCCTTCCTGATGGGCATGCGCATGAAGAGCGAGAGCATCGACGAAATCGTCGGCGCGGTCTCGGTCATGCGCGAGCTGGCGGATCGGGTGGAACTCAAGACCCTGGACGGCGTGGTCGATATCGTCGGTACCGGCGGCGACGGCGCCAACATCTTCAACGTGTCCACGGCGTCCTCCTTTGTCATCGCCGCGGCGGGTTGCACCGTGGCCAAGCACGGCAACCGCGCGGTATCGGGCAAGAGCGGCAGCGCCGACCTGCTGGAAGCCGCCGGCGTGTACCTGAACCTGACGCCCGTGCAAGTGGCGCGCTGCATCGACAGCGTGGGGATCGGCTTCATGTTTGCCCAGGCGCACCATGGGGCCATGAAACATGCCGCGGGGCCGCGTCGCGACCTGGGCCTGCGCACCCTGTTCAACATGGTCGGCCCGCTGACCAACCCCGCAGGCGTCAAGCACCAGGTGGTTGGGGTGTTCAACCAGGCCTTGTGCCGGCCGCTGGCGGAAGTGTTGCACCGCCTGGGCAGCAAACATGTACTGGTGGTGCATTCCAAGGATGGCCTGGATGAGTTCAGCCTGGCGGCACCTACCTTTGTCGCCGAACTGAAGAACGGCGAGATCAGCGAGTATTGGGTCGAACCCGAAGACCTGGGCCTCAAGAGCCAAAGCCTCTATGGCCTGGCGGTGGAAAGCCCGAAAGCGTCGCTGGAGCTGATCCGCGATGCCCTGGGCAAGCGCAAGACCGAACACGGCCAGAAAGCCGCCGAGATGATCATCCTCAATGCTGGCGCCGCACTGTACGCCGCTGACCATGCCTCTTCGCTCAAGGAAGGCGTGGCACTGGCCCACGACGCGCTGCACACTGGGCTCGCCCGCGAGAAGCTCGAAGAGCTGGGTGCCTTTACCGCCGTATTCAAGCAGGAGAATGAAGGATGAGTGTGCCGACGGTTCTGGAAAACATTCTGGCCCGCAAGGCCCAGGAAGTCGCCGAGCGCTTGCAGCGGGTCAGCTTCGCCGAACTGGAGCGCCTGGCCGCTAGCGCCGACGCACCGCGAGGCTTCGCCAAGGCACTGATCGACCAGGCGGCTACCAAGCACCCGGCGGTCATTGCTGAAATCAAGAAAGCATCGCCAAGCAAGGGCGTGATCCGCGAACACTTCGTGCCTGCCGAGATTGCCCAGAGCTACGAGAAGGGCGGGGCGACCTGCCTGTCGGTGCTCACCGATATCGACTACTTCCAGGGCGCCGACGCCTATCTGCAACAGGCCCGCGCCGCGTGCAGCCTGCCAGTGATCCGCAAGGACTTCATGGTCGACCCTTACCAGATCGTCGAGTCGCGCGCCCTGGGCGCCGACTGCGTGTTGCTGATCGTTGCCGCGCTGGACGATGTGAAAATGGCCGAGCTGGAAGCGGCAGCGTTCGGCGTGGGGCTGGACGTGCTGGTGGAGGTCCACAATGGCGAGGAGCTGGAGCGCGCGCTCAAGCACCTGAAGTCGCCGCTGCTTGGGGTGAACAACCGCAACCTGCACAATTTCGAAGTCAGCCTGGAGAACACCCTCGACCTGTTGCCGCTGATCCCGCGGGATCGCCTGGTGGTAACGGAAAGCGGCATTCTCAACCGGGCCGACGTCGAGTTGATGGAAATCAGCGAAGTCTATTCCTTCCTGGTGGGCGAAGCGTTCATGCGCGCCGAGCACCCGGGCGACGAACTGCAACGTCTGTTCTTCCCGGAACGCGTACAGGCCTGACAGTTCGGTCACTGACCTCTCTGTGGGCGCTGCAGGAGATTTGAAATGGCTGTTGCCCTGCGTCTCGACACCCAGGCTGGCCTGCAGGCTGAACAGGACCTGCTCGCCGCCGTCTGCCGTGGTGAGCAATCCGACGGACTGCTGTTCTGGCAGTCCACCGACCAGACCCTGGTCATGCCCCGGCGCCTCAACCGCCAACCCGGCTTCGAAGCGGCCTGCGCGGTTTCGGCGCAAGCCGGGTGGCCGGTGTTGCTGCGCGAAACCGGTGGCGAGCCGGTGCCGCAATCGGCAGCGACCCTCAACGTGGCACTGGTTTACGTGGCACCGCGCAGCGAAGGCGACCAGAACCGCATCGAAACCGCGTACCAGCGCTTGTGCCAACCCCTTTGCGACGTGGTCAAGGAGCTCGGCGGCGACGCTTCACTGGGAGAAGTGCCCGGGGCTTTCTGTGACGGCCGCTATAACGTCAACATTGATGGCCGCAAATGGGTCGGTACCGCACAGCGCTGGCGTCAGGGCTTGAGTGGCACCCGGCCGGTAGTGTTGGTACATGGGGCGATGCTGATGGACAACGAGCGCGAGCCGATGGTGGCAGCGGTCAACCGCTTCAACCAGGCCTGCGGCCTGCCCCAGCGCTGCGAGGCTGCCAGCCATATCGCCCTGAACGAGCGTTTCGCCGCGCCACTGGTACTGGAGCGGCTGACCCAGGCCTATCAGCAGTTGTTGGCCGAGGTTCGCAGCAAGGGCTAACGGGTACCGAAGACCACCATGGTCTTGCCCTTCACGTTGACCAGGTTGCGCTCTTCAAGATCCTTGAGTACACGCCCGACCATTTCCCGCGAGCAACCGACGATACGGCCTATTTCCTGGCGGGTGATCTTGATCTGCATGCCGTCGGGGTGGGTCATGGCATCGGGTTGCTTGCACAGCTCCAGCAAGCAGCGCGCTACACGCCCGGTTACGTCGAAGAAGGCCAGGTCACCCACCTTGCGGGTGGTATCACGCAGGCGCTGGGCCATCTGGGTGCCTAGCGCGAGCATGATTTCCGGGTGCTGCAGTGCCACTTCGCGGAATTTTCCATAACCGATCTCGGCCACCTCGCACTCGGTCTTGGCCCTTACCCAGGCACTGCGCTCGTGGTCATGGCCGGGGGAGTCGAACAGCCCCAGTTCACCAAAGAAGTCCCCGGTATTGAGGTAGGCGATGATCATCTCGCGGCCATCTTCGTCCTCGATGAGGATAGTGACCGAGCCCTTGATGATGTACGACAGGGTTTCGGAGCGGTCGCCGGCGCAGATGATATTGCTCTTGGCGCCATAGCGGCGACGCTGGCAGTGCGCCAGGAGTTTATCGATGTTCTGTATCGGCTGGGTGAGAGCAACCATGGCTGGATCCCGGGGCAAGACAATCAACGGCAAAGTGTATTTTTTAGGACACTGGACATTGGCGCCAGTGATTTGGCGCCAGCTTATCAGACACCCGTTTTGTGTATCGGGGAATTTACTGATCACCTTATCGGCAGGCATCGGCGTGGCTACAGGGCTTATGCAAGAGCCTGTGCTAAGCTGGCGGCCTTTTTTACAGTGGAGTCCTGGTGATGAAGGCACGTATCCAGTGGGCAGGCGAAGCCATGTTTCTTGGCGAGTCGGGCAGCGGTCATGTGGTGGTGATGGACGGCCCGCCCGAGAGCGGCGGCCGCAACCTGGGTGTGCGCCCCATGGAGATGTTGCTGTTGGGCCTGGGTGGCTGCAGCAACTTCGACGTGGTCAGCATCCTGAAGAAATCCCGCCAGCCGGTGGAAAGCTGTGAAGCTTTTCTGGAAGCCGAGCGCGCCACCGAGGACCCCAAGGTGTTCACCAAGATCCACCTGCACTTCGTGGTCAAGGGCCGTGGTCTGAAAGAAGCCCAGGTCAAGCGTGCGGTCGAGCTGTCGGCGGAAAAATACTGCTCGGCCTCGATCATGCTGGGCCGTGCCGGCGTGGAAATCACCCATGACTACGAGATCATCGAACTGGGTTGATCCACGGCAGGCATGAAAAAAGGGACCCTGGGGTCCCTTTTTCGTGGCTCGCACCCTGGTCAGATCCGGTAGGTACTCTTGGTCATGACCTTGGCCAGCAGGCTCATGCCGAATTTCACCGGCGCCGGGAAGCGGAAACCGCCGGCGTCCAGCGCGGATTCGGCGTGTTGTTCCTCATCGATACGCATCTGCTCCAGAATGGCGCGGGACTTGGCGTCCTCGGCCGGCAACTGTTCCAGATGTTCATTGAGGTGTTTGCACACCTGGTCTTCGGTTGCCGCGACGAAGCCCAGGCTCACCCGGTCGCTGACCAGGCCGGCGACTGCGCCGATGCCGAACGACATGCCGTAGAACAGCGGGTTGAGCACGCTGGGGTGGCTGCCCAGCTGGCGGATACGTTGCTCGCACCACGCCAGGTGGTCCACTTCTTCCTCGGCGGCATGTTCCATGGCCTTGCGCACCTGCGGCAGCTTGGCCGTCAGGGCCTGGCCCTGGTACAGCGCCTGGGCGCACACTTCACCGGTGTGGTTGATGCGCATCAGGCCAGCGACGTGGCGGGTTTCGTCTTCGCTGAGGGTGGGGTCCGGCTGGACGATGGCCGGTGACGGCCGCGACGGCTGACCGCTGAAAGGCAGCAGTGTGCGCATGGCCGTATCGGCCTGCAGCAGCAGTCGGTCGAGGGGGGAGTAGTGACGTTCGGTAGCCATTGGGCACCTCCGGATAGAATCACGGCCTGCAGTTTAACTCAAACCGCGGGCTAGAGCCTGCCTGTGAGACCGGGCGAAGCTCGGGAACAAAAGCGACGCGGTGATCCAGGCACATTGCGTCGCTCTTTTCCCGAGCTTCGCCCGGTCCCGCAACAACGTGAAAGCCGCGGTCTCTGGCGTTGAGTCAGCCCGGCGGCCAGTGCAACTGGCGCTGGCCAAGCACATGCATGTGAATGTGGTAGACCGTCTGGCCACCTAGCTCGTTGCAGTTCATCACCACGCGGAAGCCTTCTTCACACCCCAGCTCCTTGGCCAGGCGTTGGGCGGTGAACAGAATGTGACCGGCCAGGCCCTTGTCTTCCTCGGTGAGGTCGTTGAGGGTGCGGATCGGCTTTTTCGGGATCACCAGAAAGTGTACCGGTGCCTGGGGCGCGATATCGTGGAAGGCCAGAACCTGGTCGTCTTCGTAGATGATCTTGGCAGGTATTTCCCTGTTGATGATCTTGGTGAACAGAGTATCCACAACGGTTTCTCCATGTTTGACGTCGGGCACGAGTGTACTCACGCCTGCGGCCCGCGCCCAGCGTTGAATGCTCAGCGGGGGCGGTAGGCCAGGTTGATGGCGCCGGCCAGCTTGCGTACCAGCCAGCGCGAACCGAGGCGCGCGCCGTAGGCAAGCAGGCGGTTGCGCCGGCCGGGGACGATGACTGCGCGGTTGCGGGCCAGCGCGCGCACGGTGTATAGCGCCACTTCTTCAGGGCTGAGCACGCGCTGGCTGTTGGCCAGACGCTCGATCACCCGCTGCGATGAGCGCACCGGGCCTGGGCACAGCACCGATACTTTCACCCCGGACTGGCGCAGTTCTTCGCGCAAGCCTTCGGAAAAACTCAGCACGTAGGCCTTGCTGGCTGCGTAATTGCTCATCCAGGGCCCAGGCTGGAACGCCGCCAGCGAAGCGACATTGAGGATCTGCCCGCCGCCGTGCACGGCCATGGCATTGCCGATCACATGGCACAGCCGCGCCAGGGCGAGGATATTGACCTCTATCAGGTCCTGCTCCTGCATCCAGTCCTGGGCCAGGAAGTGCCCATAAGAGCGCAGCCCTGCGCAGTTGATCAGCAAGTCGATATGCCGGTCGCTTTCTTCCAGTTCCAGCAGGAACCCGGAAATGCGCAGTGGCTCGCTCAGATCACAGGCACGGAACAGCACTTCGACACCGAAGCGTTGGGTCAGCTCACTGGCGACGGCCTCCAGGGCGTCGCGCTGGCGCGCCACCAGTATCAGGTTGCGGCCACGCCGGGCCAGGGCCTCGGCCAATGCCAGGCCCAGGCCTCTGGAAGCGCCAGTGATCATGGCGTAACGGGTCATGCGGTTCTCCATACGAACGCCCCTGGCCCCGCCTCTTCGATGAGGCGCAGCGCAGGGGCGTTTTTCATGGGCGCTAGTCTACCGTGCGGCGCGCGGTTGTGCTGGTTCCCTTACAGCGCCGCCGAGTGCCGGGCTACCGAGGACAGGCCGCCGCTCACGCCCGCGAAGAACATCAGCACCAGGAATAACACCCAAAGCCAGGCCAGTACCTTGACGGCCTTGCTGTTGGGCGGGGCAGGCGGGCCATATTGGTTGGTGCCAGGGTTGCCGGGCACTGCCATCACCACCAGGGGGAAGATACTGCCCACGAACGGTACCAGGTTGAGCAGCCACATCCAGCCGGTCCAGCCGGCGTCGTGCAGGCGTTGCACGCCGATCTGCACGTTGATGGTCATGAACGCGGCCAGGGCTATCGCGCCCACGCCGATCCCCAGCGGCTTGGAGATCGTCAGCAGGGTGACGCACACCAGGCTTGCCAGGCAGGCGCAGAGCAGCAGCGCCATGGACCAGCCCAGGTAGCGTACCCGGCCGATGCGGCCTTGGATGGTCATGACTTTCAGTGGGCCGTACACGGCGACAGTCGGGGTAATGTCCGACTGTGGCGGGGCGTAGGGCGAATAGGCCGGCTCGGGCACTGGCTCGACCTTCTCCAGGCTCAGTTCCAGCGGTGCTTCCTCTTCCAGGCGCGCCTGGACGCCGGCCTTGTGCAGAGCATCCAGATACTTTTGCGCGGTGTCCTGGGACAGGTTGCGCTTGAGCGCCACCTTGTGGCCCGTGAACAGTTTTTCCACCGCCTCCAGGTCGCTGCGAAACAGCTGGGCCAGGTTGGCCTTGGCTGTAGCCAGGTCGACGCCGGGCAGGGGGCTGCCGTCGAAGACGATCTTGAACAGTGTTGTCATGCGGGCGTCCTTGTCTGGGTAGGCCGGTGTATCAACGCGGCCAGTAATCGGGGAGGCGGTTGGCCAGTACCAGTGCCTTGCGGTATTCGTTGTCCAGGCGGGCGATAAGTTCATCGGCACTGGGCAGGTCATTGATTTCACCGACGCCCTGGCCGGCCGACCAGATGGTCTTCCATGCCTTGGCTTCGTCGTCGATCGGTTTGAGCCTGGCCTGGGTCCCGGCGCTGGCAAGGGTAGCCGCGTCGAAACCTGCATCCTCCAGGCTCTTGCGCATGAAGCTGGCAGGCACCCCCGATACCGCGGGCGTAAGGATGATATCAGCGGCTCTGGAGGCCAGCAGCATTTCCTTGTAGGCATCCGGAGCATGGCTTTCCTGGCAGGCGATGAAGCGCGTGCCCAGATAGGCCAGGTCGGCGCCCAACAACTGCGCGGCGAGGATCTCCCGGCCATGGTTGATGCTGCCGGCCAACAGCAGGGTCTTGTCGAAGAACTGGCGTATTTCGGCGATCAGGGCAAAGGGGCTCAAGGTGCCCGCATGGCCACCGGCGCCGGCAGCTACCGCGATCAACCCGTCGACACCGGCCTGGGCGGCTTTTTCAGCATGGCGGCGGGTGGTGACGTCATGAAACACCAGGCCGCCATAGCTGTGCACGGCATCCACCACCTCTTTCACTGCGCCCAGGCTGGTGATGACGATGGGTACCTTGTGTTCGATGCAGATCGCCAGGTCGGCTTCCAGGCGCGGGTTGCTGTTGTGCACAATCAGGTTGACCGCGTAGGGCGCTGGTTTGTCGAGCAGGGCCAGCCCACCCTCGATTTCTTCCAGCCAGGCCTTGAAGCCGGCGCTGTCGCGCTGGTTCAACGCGGGAAAGCTGCCCACCACGCCGTTGCGGCAGCAGGCCAGCACCAGTTGCGGGTTGGAGATGAGAAACATCGGCGCTGCCACCACGGGCAGGCGCAGGCGTTGGTCCAGCAGCGGGGGCAGCGACATAACGGTATTTTTCGCCTCTGTGGTTGTATGACCTTAGAACGGCTTCACCACGACCAGAATTACGATAGCCAGCAAAAACAGCACCGGCACCTCATTGAACCAGCGATAAAAGACATGCGAGCGGGTGTTTTCGCCACGGGCAAATCGTTTCACCTGCGCCCCGCACATATGATGGTAGCCAATCAGCAGCACCACCAGAGTGAGTTTTGCGTGCAGCCAGCCTTGGGTCAGGTAGCCAGGGATGAGGTAGACCAGCCAGGCGCCGAACACCAGGGTCGCGATCATCGAAGGGCCCATGATGCCGCGGTACAGCTTGCGCTCCATGACGATGAAACGCTGCTTGCCGACCTCGTCTTCACTGCTGGCGTGGTAGACGAAGAGGCGGGGCAGGTAGAACAGCCCGGCGAACCAGCAGACGATGCTGACGATGTGCAAGGCTTTGATCCAGAGATAGAGCATTTTCATTGGTTTCCAGGTTCACGGTAGCCCGATAGTAGTGCCCCGGGGCGCCACACGTCACCTCAACGGTTGTTAGCGCATGCGCTGGGCCCGTATTATCAGCGGTTTCCTAGTCGGTTCGTTGAAAGGGGCAGGTATATGGTCAAGGTCGGTATCGTCGGCGGCACGGGTTACACCGGGGTCGAGCTGCTGCGTCTGTTGGCAACCCATCCACAGGCAGAAGTGGCGGTCATCACCTCGCGTTCCGAAGCGGGCGTGCCAGTGGCCGACATGTACCCCAACCTGCGCGGTCATTACGATGGCCTGGCGTTCAGCGTGCCAGACGTGAAAACCCTGGGCGCCTGTGACGTGGTGTTCTTCGCCACCCCCCACGGTGTGGCGCACTCCCTGGCTGGCGAACTGCTGGCGGCGGGCACCAAGGTCATCGACCTCTCTGCCGACTTCCGCCTGCAGGATGCTGATGAATGGGCGAAATGGTACGGCCAGCCACACGGCGCGCCGCAATTGCTCAAGGACGCGGTCTACGGCCTGCCTGAAGTGAACCGCGAGCAGATCCGCAGCGCACGCCTGATCGCCGTGCCGGGTTGCTACCCCACCGCTACCCAATTGGGTTTTCTGCCGCTGCTGGAAGCCGGCCTGGCCGATAATTCGCGCCTGATCGCCGATTGCAAGTCCGGTGTCAGTGGCGCCGGCCGTGGTGCCAGCGTGGGTTCGCTGTTCTGCGAAGCGGGCGAAAGCATGAAAGCCTATTCGGTCAAGGGCCACCGCCACCTGCCGGAAATCA
Source organism: Pseudomonas sp. RIT-To-2 (assembly GCF_029623465.1). Lineage (NCBI taxonomy): Bacteria > Pseudomonadati > Pseudomonadota > Gammaproteobacteria > Pseudomonadales > Pseudomonadaceae > Pseudomonas > Pseudomonas sp. RIT-To-2. Next base: position 398,094 of record NZ_JAPYKM010000001.1, read on the forward strand.
CCCAGGGCCTGCGTCGTGCTGCCGGGGGCGATGTGGGTTTGACCTTCGTGCCGCACCTCACGCCGATGATCCGTGGTATCCATTCCACGCTCTATGCCACCGTGGTGGATAAGGCTGTCGACCTGCAGGCGCTCTTCGAGAAGCGCTATGCCGACGAACCGTTCGTCGACGTCATGCCCGCCGGCAGCCACCCGGAAACCCGCAGCGTGCGGGGTGCCAATGTGTGCCGCATCGCCGTGCATCGCCCGCAAGGCGGTGATCTGGTGGTAGTACTGTCGGTCATCGACAACCTGGTCAAGGGTGCTTCCGGCCAGGCCGTGCAGAACCTCAACATCCTGTTCGGCCTCGACGAGCGCCTGGGCCTGGCCCACGCCGGCATGTTGCCGTAACCACGACAGTGCGCTGGCGCCGGCCAGCGCACAATTGTTGACCATTTTTCTGGGAGAAGCGGATAATGGCGCCATTGAGTTTTATGGCGGCTTACGCCGGGAGAGAGTCAGCATGAGCGTCGAATCCTTCACACCCACGGCTTTGCAATTCACCCACGGTGCCGCGCACAAGGTGAAGACCCTGGTCGATGAGGAAGGCAATGATCGTCTGAAACTGCGGGTTTTCGTGACCGGTGGTGGTTGCTCCGGCTTCCAGTACGGTTTCACCTTCGATGAAGACGTGGCCGACGACGACACCATCGTCGAGCGCGAGGGCGTCAGCCTGGTGGTTGACCCGATGAGCTTCCAGTACCTGGCAGGCGCCGAGGTGGATTATCAGGAGGGGCTGGAGGGTTCACGTTTCGTGATCAACAACCCTAACGCGTCCACTACCTGCGGTTGCGGTCAGTCGTTCTCGATCTGACCCTTCGGGATGACGAGACACGGAACGCCGCGCAATCGCGCGGCGTTCTGCCGTCTGGGGTTCAAGCAGGATAAATCGCGCCCAGTACCCGCAAGCCGCGAGCACCCGTCACGCTAGGCCTGTTGGTAGCGATACCTTCAAGGCAGCAATGCGCCAGCCAGGCAAACGCCATGGCCTCCATCCAGTCAGGATCGATGCCACGGCTGTCGGTGCTGGCCACCCGTGTGCCTGGCAACAGCTGCGCCAGGCGTTGCATCAGTGCGCCGTTATGCGCCCCGCCACCGCACACCAGCAGTTCATCGGTGTGTGGTTGTGCGTGGCGCAACGATTCGATGATGGTACGTGCAGTCAGCTCCAGCAGCGTCGCCTGAACGTCCGCCTCGGCAATGACCGGCAACCTGGCCAGATGGCCTCGCAGCCAAGGCAGGTTGAAGACTTCGCGGCCGGTGCTCTTCGGCCCTTTGCCGGCGAAAAACGGGTCACTCAGCAATTCGTCCAGCAGCCTGGCGTGCACCGTGCCACTTGCCGCCCAGGCGCCGTCGCGGTCGAAATGCAGGCCCTGGCGGTCATGTATCCAGGCATCGAGCAACACGTTGCCAGGCCCGCAGTCGAAGCCGCTCACCGGTTGCCCGGCATCGATAAGGCTGAGGTTGCTGAAGCCACCCACGTTCAATACCGCCAGGTGCTCGCCAATCCCTGCGAACAGCGAGTCATGGAAGGCGGGTACCAACGGCGCGCCCTGGCCGCCTGCCGCCACATCGCGACGGCGGAAATCACCCACGGTGGTAATGCCGGTCAACTCGGCCAGGAGCGCCGGGTTGCCGATCTGCACCGTGAAGCCACGGGTGGGCTCATGGCGCACGGTCTGGCCGTGGCTGCCTGTGGCGCGGATATCGGAAGGGCTGAGGCCTTGCTGCTGCAACAAGGCGTTGACGCCCTGGGCCGCCAGCGTCGCCCATTGGTTTTCGGCCAGGGCAGCCCGGGCTATCTCGTCCGGGCCGCTGGCGCACAGGGCAAGCAGTTCGCTGCGCAGGCCCGCAGGCATGGGCACATAATGGCTGGCTACCAGGCGCAATGCAGCGCCCTGTTCCACCAGCGCAATGTCCAGCCCATCGAGGCTGGTCCCGGACATCACACCGATATACAGGGCCATGTCTTACTTCTTGCTCGCGACCATGGTGGATTTCTCCTGGTCCATTTGCGCCATCAACGGTTGGGCTGTCTGCATGAAGCGCGCCTTCTCGTTGCGGGCGATCGGATCGGCCATCGGCAGTTTCTGACCCAGGGGGTCGACATGCACGCCGTTGACCTGGAACTCATAGTGCACGTGGGGGCCAGTGGACAGTCCGGTAGTGCCGATGTAGCCGATCACCTGGCCCTGCTTGACCACGGAGCCGGCGTGAATACCCTTGGCGAAGCCCTGCATGTGCCCGTACAGGGTCTTGTAGGTCTTGCCATGGGCGATGATGACCGTGTTGCCGTAACCACCACGACGCCCGGCCAGTTCCACCTTGCCGTCGCCAGTGGCCTTGATCGGCGTGCCGCGTGGGGCGGCGTAGTCGACGCCCTGGTGGGCGCGGATCTTGTTCAGAATAGGGTGGAAGCGGCCTACCGAGAAGCGCGAGCTGATGCGGGCGAAGTCCACGGGCGAGCGCACGAAAGCCTTGCGCATGCTGTTGCCTTCGGCGGTGTAGTAGTTGGTGGTGCCCAGCTTGTTGGTATAGCGCACCGCGGTGTAGGTCTTGCCGCGGTTGGTGAAGCGCGCGGCCAGGATGTTGCCGGTACCGATCACCTTGCCATTGAGCACTTTCTGCTCGTACATCACATCGAACACGTCACCCTGGCGGATATCCTGGGCGAAGTCGACGTCGTAGTTGAAGATGTTGACCAGGTCCATCACCTGGTTGTGGGACAGCCCGGCACGCTGGCCGGACAGTGACAGGGAGTTCTTGATCACGCCGTGGGCATAGGCCTCGCGCATGACCGGCTTGATGACATCGCGGTTGAAGGCAAAGCCCTTGGCGCCGCGCACCAGGCGGATGGTCTCGGTGTTGCTCAGTTTGGTGTGCAGGCTGGTCAGCTGGCCTTCGGGGCTGATCTCGAACTCCAGCACCTGACCGTTCTTGAGCTGCGCGAACTGTTTGGCCTGCTTGTCACTGGCCAGTACTTCCTGCGCTGCCGTGGCGGGCAGGCCGGCTTCGTCGAACAGCTTGGACAGGGTATCGCCCTTGCGCACGGTGACTTCGCGGTGGCCCGGCGCCTTCTTGGCGGTATCGTCGGCCGCGGCGACCGGCTCGGGTTTGGTGGCCGGGGTGTCCTGGGCCGTGTCCTTGTCCTGGTCGTCTTCGTTGTCTATCTGGGCAAAAGGCGCAGGTACCGCGGGGTCCTCGCCCAGGTCAGTGGCCGGGGCGTCCTTCTGGGCCTGCTTGAGCTGGTCGGCCGGCGTCTCCATTTCCAGCGGGGTAGAGGTGCGTTTGGCTTCCACTTCGCTGGAAGGAAACACCAGCAGGGCAAGGCTGAGAAGGGCGGCGATGCCGCTTGCGGCCAACAGGTGGCTCTTCGGATAAAGCGGGGGCGCTTTAGGCGGTTCGCTGGTCATAGGTAATTTGACTTTGAAAAAGATGAAATGGAAAAGATGAATGACATGATAAAGATGAAATAACTGTATAAAATATAACCAAATCCTTTCCAAAGCAAGCTCGCAGACGCCACGACCCAGCCCTGGGGTCACACGCAAGTCAAAAACTTGTAATTGGTGCCTGATCTTGTATGGTTGGTTCCCTTTGAATCTAAGCCTTGCGGGTCGGTTATGAAGTCGGTTGAAGAGCAGCTAGCGCTGATCAAACGTGGTGCGGAAGAGGTACTGGTCGAGTCCGAACTGGTCGAGAAGCTCAAGCGCGGGCAGCCGCTGCGCATCAAGGCTGGCTTCGACCCTACGGCGCCTGACCTGCACCTTGGTCACACGGTGCTTATTAATAAGCTGCGCCAGTTCCAGGAGCTGGGGCACCACGTGATCTTCCTGATCGGTGACTTCACCGGCCTGATCGGTGACCCTAGCGGCAAGAGCGCCACCCGCCCGCCGCTGACCCGTGATCAGGTACTGGCCAACGCCGAGACCTACAAGGCACAGGTGTTCAAGATCCTCGACCCGGCCAAGACCGAGGTGGCGTTCAACTCCACTTGGATGGACGCCATGTCGCCGGCCGACTTCATTCGCCTGTCCTCGCAGTACACCGTGGCGCGCATGCTTGAGCGCGATGACTTTGACAAGCGCTACAAGGCCAACCAGTCCATCGCCATCCACGAGTTCCTCTATCCGCTGGTGCAGGGCTACGACTCCGTGGCCTTGAAGGCCGACGTGGAGCTGGGGGGGACCGATCAGAAGTTCAACCTGCTGATGGGCCGCGAGTTGCAGCGCGCCTACGGCCAGGAAGCGCAGAACATCGTGACCATGCCGCTGCTGGAAGGCCTGGACGGCGTGAAGAAGATGTCCAAGTCGCTGGGCAACTACGTCGGCATCCAGGAAGCGCCGGGCGTGATGTACAGCAAGCTGGTGTCCATTCCTGATCCGCTGATGTGGCGTTACTTCGAGCTGCTGAGCTTCCGCTCCATGGACGAGATCAACGGCTTCAAGGCTGACGTCGAGGTAGGCGCCAACCCGCGTGACATCAAGATCAAGCTCGCCGAAGAGATCGTGGCGCGTTTCCACGGCGAAGAAGCGGCTGCCAATGCCCACCGTGCCGCGGGCAACCGGATGAAGGATGGCGAGCTGCCGGACGACCTGCCGGAAATCGAGATCGCCGCGGGGGAGGACATGCCGATCGCTGCTGTCCTTAATAAGGCAGGCCTGGTGAAGAACTCTGCGGCGGCACGTGATCTGCTGGCGGCGGGTAGTGTGCGTGTTGATGGCGAGGTGGTCGATCGTGGGTTTGTCTTTGCGGTTGGGGCGACTCATGTGTGCCAGGCTGGCAAGAAGGCGTTCGCGCGGATCAGCTTGAAGCAGGAGTGAGGTTGGGGGCTCTTTGAGCTTTTGACTGTTGAGAAGGGCAGGCCGGCAGGTCTGCCCTTTTTGTTTGTATAAAGGTGGGGGGGGGGGGCGTCAGGTGTTTGTCGGGAGATTACGTAAGGGCTGCCAGGTGTAGGGCTCTGGCTTTCCGGCGTTCTCAAGACCGAGCGCCGCCCGCGCGGCGCGTTCGCGAGCAAGCTCTGCTCCAACATGCTGGGACGTCACCGCGACCGCCTTATTGCACCGCCACAGATCTCCAGCGAACAAACAAAGCGGCCCAGGTAATGGCACAGGCATAACTGGCCCGAAACAAACGGGTAGCACCGGCCGTTAGGCCGGGTCGCGCCGCGCGGGCGGCGCTCGATCTCAAGAACGCCAGAAGCATCAAGGCAGGCACTTGGCGGCCTTGATACGGTGCCAAGCGGGGAAGCTTTTGATCTTTATGACAATTTGTTGAAATCAATGCTTGACGGCCCCTCAGATCT